>NZ_JBEXQJ010000015.1:0-169265 GCF_040612515.1 Streptomyces sp. NPDC006372
GCCCCGGCGGGAGCCGGGGCCACGACTCCATCGCAAGTCAGGAGTGGCTGCTCTGAGGGCTGTTGAGGTAGGCGAGCACGGCGAGGACTCGGCGGTGCCCGCTGTCGCTGGGCGGCAGGCCCAGCTTCAGGAACACGTTGCCGATGTGCTTGTGCACTGCGCGCTCGGTCACGACGAGCGTCTTGGCGATGGTGGCGTTGTCGTGGCCCTCGGCCATGAGCTTCAACACCTCGCGTTCGCGCGGGGTGAGGGTGTCGATCGGCGTGTCCCGACGGCGGGTGAGCAACTCGGTGACGACTTCCGGGTCCAGGGCGGTGCCGCCCGTAGCGACCCGCTCCAGCGCGTCGAGGAACTCGTCGACCCGCCCCACGCGGTCCTTGAGCAGGTAACCGATCCCTCTCGCCCCGCCGCCCAGCAGCTCGGCGGCGTACGACTCCTCGACGTACTGGGAGAGGACCAGGATCGGCAGTCCCGGAATGAGCTCCCGCGCGTCGCGGGCGGCGCGCATGCCCTCGTCGCGGAAGTGCGGCGGCATCCGCACGTCCAGCACGGCGATGTCCGGTCGGTGCTCGAGCAGCGCGGGCAGGATCTCCGGCCCGCTGCTGGCGACGGCCACCACCTCGTGCCCGGCCGAGTTCAGCAGCAGGACGAGCCCCTCTCTGAGCAGGGCGTTGTCCTCGGCGATCACCACACGCACGGCAGCTCCACTTGGATCTCGGTCGGGCCCCCGGCGGGGCTTGTCACGGTGACCGTGCCGTCGAGGGCGGCGACGCGGCGGCGGATGCCCAGCAGGCCCGAGCCGCCGTGTTCGTCCACGCCGCCCATGCCCTCGTCCCGGACGACGGCCCGCAGCCCTGCGCGCAGGCGTTCCAGACGCACGATAGCCCGTTGGCTGCCACTGTGCTTGGCCGCGTTGGTCAGCGCCTCGGCCACAGCGAAGTACGCGGCCGCCTCCACCGCCGCCGGGGGCCGCGGCCCCTCCTCCAGACCGCCCAGGACCTCCACGGTCACCTCCAGTCCACTGCTGGCAGCCAGCGCCCGCACCGCGCCGACCAGGCCACGGTCGGTGAGGATCGGTGGGTGGATGCCGCGCACCACGTGCCGTAGCTCGGTCAGGGCCTCCTGAGCATGGTCCTGGGCGTCGTCGAGCAGCTTTCGAGCGGTGTCGGGGTCGCGGTCGTAGGCGCGTTGCGCCAGGCCAATACGCATGGACAGGGCCACCAGGCGGGCCTGGGCGCCGTCGTGCAGGTCTCGTTCGATGCGGCGCAGCTCGGCCTCATGCGCGGCGATCGCGTCGGCCCGGGTGGCGGCCAGTTCCTCCACCCGGGCGGCGAGGAGCGCCTCGGGGGATGGCCTGAGGAGGGCCTGCGACCAGCGGGCCTCCAGGTCGGCGAGCCGGGTGATCAGCGGAAGTACGACGGCTTCGCGGCGCAGCAGGCCGCACCACACCCCGTCGACGACCAGTCCGAGCAGCCACAGCGGCAGCGCGAGGAAGACCAGAGCGCCGTAGAGGTAGGAGGCGAGCATCCAGAGCAGATCGGTACGGGTCCCGGGATCGCGGACCGCGATGCGCAGCCGGTGCCGCAGTGAACCGGTGAGGGCCTGGTACGCCTCGGGGATCTGGCGGCCCGTCCACGCGGCTGTCATCTGCCGCTTGGCGCCGGCGATGCGGCGGATGAGCAGCACTGTCTCCGGCAGCAGCCAGGCTCCGACCACCGCGAGCGTGCCGATGGCGGTGATCAGCAAAACCGTGATGAAGAGGTACAGGCCGAAGGCCATCACCGCGGCGAGGGTCAGGTGGACCGTGGCCCGCCCGGCCTGCCGCATAGCTTTCCACATATGCCCACGTTAAGCGGCCGAGAGCCGGGCGACGGTGGAGCGGCCGACACTAAAGGGGTGTAGTCGGCTACACCCTCGATCCGGGAGCGCGCTCTCTCGGAGCGGTGCACGGATCACGGGACTGTGGATGCAGGCGAACTCGTCCCCCATGAAAGGGAAACCCCTCATGAAGTCCCTGCTCGCGTCCATCGCTCTCTGGCTCGTTTTCGTGGTCGGCCTCGCAGCAGGCGTGGCCTCCGGCGCCGTCCTCGACGGCACGGCGAAGGATCTCGCCACCTACGGCGGCATCGCTGTCTCGCTCGTGGCGGGCTCCCGGATCGCTCGGAAGGAACCGATCAAGTCGTTCCTCGGCTCGCGGCCGGTGCTGTGGTTCCTGTTCCTGTTCAACGGCGCCGTCGCCGCGTTCTGCGGCGTCGCGGTCGAGGGCACGCAGGGGATCATGGCCGCGGTCGGTATGGGCGTCGTCTCTCTGGGGGCAGGCCTCGGGCTGCTCCAGAAGCGCGCGAAGCCGCAGCCGGAGCGGGCCTGACGCCGACGTCACCAGCCGCTTCAAGATCGCCTAGGTCGGCGCGCCTCGCCGGAAGCTCGGGGAATGCATTCCGCGGAGCACATACGAAACGAAATGTGTTCGTTTCGCATGGACGTATGCTCGTGCCATGACCTCCCTTGTCCTCACTGAGCTCACTGAGCGGCTGCACAAGAACCTCGGCCGCCCCGAATCCGACCTGTTGGCCTCGGGCGGTCCCTGGAACCTGTCACAGACGTTGCAGCACTGTGCACAGACTGTCCGCTACTCCGTGACCGGATACCCCAAGCTCAAGCCCGCCCTGTTCCGGGCCACGGCAGGCGCCCTGGCCAAACGCGTCTTCCTGCGTCGAGGAGCGATGAAGCACCCGCTCGGCGCGGAAATCGACGGGGCCCCGCCGCTGGACCCGAGCCTGCCGGTGGCAGAGGCCGCGTCCAGCCTCGCGGACGCGGTGGCCCTGTTCACAGGCCACACGGCACAGCATGCCCCCCACCCCGCCTACGGACGCTGCACACACGACGAGTTCGCGCGGCTGCACGCCATGCACCTGGCCGAACACCTCCCGGGACTGGTCGATGCCTGACCCCGCGCCGAGCCGGGGACGCCCCCGCGACGCCTCGCGGGACCGGGCGCTGCTGGACGCCACGCTGGCCGTTCTGGCCGAGATTGGTTACGGCGGGTTGACCACCGCTGCCGTCGCAGCCCGCGCCGGAGTGTCCACTGCCACTCTCTACCGCCGCTGGTCCTCCAAGGAAGACCTGGTGATCGCCGCTGCCTCCACCCACATCCGTGACCTCCAGGTGCCGCCCGACACCGGCACGCTCGAAGGTGACCTGCGCGCTGTGCTTCGGGACAAAGCTGCCGCTCTGACCGGTCGGAGCGGGTGGTTGATGCGAGCTCTGGTCGGCGAGGCCGCGCACAACACCGTCCTGGCCGAGGCCCTCGCTACCGCGTTCCTGACGCCCGTACGCCGGCACGTGGACGAGATCGTGCGACGGGCCGTCGACCGGGGCGAGATCGCGCCGGTCGAGGACGCCGACGTGCTCGGCGACCTGGTGATCGGTCCCATGGTGAGCAGGTTCCTGCTCACCTCACTGCCGCCGGACCGGGTGGACGCGGCCGCCGCGGCACGGACGGCCGACCGGCTGCTGCCCTTCCTGCTGCGCGCCATCGGAAGCGATTTCGGCGGCGTCGAGCGTCCCTAGTGGCCAGGTCGACACGAGCACTGGCGCGTGTGCGGTCGGAGTACCCATGATCCGTACAGATGCTCCCAGCCGAGCCCCGACGGCCTGACCTCGCAGCTCAGATGTGTTCATGACGGCCCGTGGCCGCCGCCCTTGCCGAGGTCGCGCGCGGCCTCAAGGCACCGGTGCCATCGTGCGACCGTGCTGCGGCGCCGTGCGTCGTCCCAACCGGAGGTGAAGATCTGCATGTCGCTGTCCGCGCGCTCCTCCAAGTCACTGGTCGTCCACAGGCCCAGCTCGAGTCCTGCCAGATGGGCGGCCCCCACGGCGGAGAGTTCGTGGTGCCGGGTGCGCGCCACGGCCACGTCGGCGACGTCGGCCTGCAGTTGCATGAGCGTGTCACTGCGGCTCAGACCGCCGTCGGCGACAACCTGACGCAGGCCAGGCAGGACAGCAACGACGTCTCCCACCTGGTAGGCGACCGATTCCAGCGCGGCGCGCGCCAGCTGAGCGCGGCTGGTGCCCAAGTCGAACCCGGCGAGGACGGGTACGGTGTGGGCGTCCCACCAGGGCGCTCCGACGCCGCCGAACGCCGGGACCAGCGTCACGTCGCCCGCGTTCGCGTCGGCCGCAAGCTGTATGGCCTCGTCCGGCGAGATGCCGAGCAGCTGTGCCAGCCATGTGATGGTGCGACCGGTGGAGCGGATGTTGGCTTCGTGGGCGATGGTGGGCCGGCCGGTGGACCAGGCGATCGTGCTGCACACCTGCTCGGCCGGTTCTGGAGAGTCCGTCACCGTCATGACGGACGAGCCGGTGCCGTAGGTGACCTTGACGATGCCGGGACGCCAGCCGGCATGGGCGAACAGCGCGGCGTGCGAGTCGCCCAGGACCGCGAGCACCGGGGTGCCGTCGAGCAGGGGATCGAGTCCCCGCAGCCTCCCGAAGGGCCCGTTGGACGCGACGATCCGGCCCAATGCCGGGCGCGGGACGGCGAAGAGGCCGAGCAGTTCGTCGTCCCACTCACCTGTCGTGAGGTTGACCAGTTGGGTTCGGGAGGCGTTGCCGACCTCGGTGACCAGCTCCCCAGTCAGCGCGTGCAGGAGATACGCGTCCACGGTGCCGAGGCGCAGGCGGCCGGTGCTGGTGAGTGCGCGGGAGGGATCGTGCTGGTCGAGGAGTGCGGCCATTTTCAGGGCGGAGAACATCGGGTCGAGCGGAAGACCGGTGCGTCGCCTGACTGCCTCGCCCATCCCTGCGCGGGCGAGGCAGTCGGCGCGTTCGGATCCGCGCTGGTCCTGCCAGCTGACCAGAGGAGCGACGGGCAGGCCGGTCACCGCGTCCCACAGGACAACCGACTCACGCTGGGTGCTCAGCGCCACGCCGGCCACGGAGCGCGGGTCAGCGGCCTTCATGCAGTCGGCGACCGCGGTGCGCACACTGCCCAGGAGCGCCAGAGCGTCCTGCTCCACCAGGCCGGGGCCCGGGTGGAATTGCGACAGGGGCGCGCTCGCCCGGGAGACGACGTCGCCGACGGCGTCCAGGAGCAGCGCCTTGGTCGAGCTGGTGCCCTGATCGATGGCGAGAACATGTGGCTTCATCAGGCCCGTCCAAGGGCCTCGCGCGCGGCGGCGGCGATGCCTTCGGCGTTCAGGCCGAAGTGGTCGAGCAGGAAGGACGCGCTGCCGGTCGGGGCGAAGGTGGGCACGCCCAGCATGCGCACCGGGACGGGGTGGTGCTCGGCCACGGCCTTGGCGACCGCGGCTCCCAGGCCACCGGAGAGTAGTCCTTCCTCCGCGGTGACGATGGCAGTGGTCTCCCGGGCGGCGGCCACCACGGAAGTCACGTCGAGCGGCTCGACGAACGTCATGTTGAGCACGCGGGCCGAGACCCCCTGTCGCCCGAGGAGTTCGGCTGCCTCCAGCGCACGCGAGACCATCGTGCCCACAGCGATCAGGGTGACATCGGTGCCGTCGGCGAGACAGGTGGCCTGGCCGGCGTCGAACGGCGTGCCGTCGGGAGTGACGGCGGGGACCTTGAACCGGGGAACGCGGATGTAGGTCGGCCTGCCCGAGGCGGCGGCCCAGCGCACCGCGCTGCGGGTCTCCGCAGGATCCGCGGGGACGATGATCTCCAGCCCGGGTATCGCACGCATCCAGGAGAGGTCCTCGATGCCGTGATGGGTGGGGCCGAGCTCGCCGTAGGCCATGCCGGGGCTCTGCCCGCACAGCACGACATGCCGGTAGGTGTAGGCGATGTCGGCCTTGATCTGTTCCAGCGCACGCCCGGTCAGAAAGGGCGTCGCGGCGGACACGAACGGAACGAACCCGGCGTTGGCGAGGCCGGCCGCCACACCGACCATGTCCTGCTCCGCGATGCCCACGTTGACCAGCCGGGTGGGGAACTCCTCACGGAACTTGACGAGGTTGCTGGAGCCCACCGAGTCGTTGCACACCGCCACGATCCGCTCATCGGCGCGGGCCAGTAGGGCAAGCTCGTCGGCGAAGTCCGCCCGGCAGTCGAATGTGGGAGCCTGCGCGGCCACGGCGGTCATCGGTTCAGCTCCTCGAGCGCGAGACGGACCTGCTCATCGGTGGGCACCTTGTGGTGCCACTCGACGCGGTCTTCCATGAACGAGACACCTTTGCCCTTGACGGTGTTGGCGATTACCGCGACCGGGCGACCTGTGGTCGACGGCGCGTACGCCTGTTTGATCGCCTCGTGGTCGTGGCCGTCGATGACACGGACCTCCCACCCGAAGCTCGCCCACTTCGCGTCCAGCGGCTCCAGGGACTTGGTGTCCTCGGTACGGGCCCCCTGCTGCAGCCGGTTGCGGTCCACCACAGCCGTCAGGTCGGCCAGTTCGTAGTGGGCGGCTGTCATCGCGGCCTCCCAGTTGCTGCCTTCCTGGATCTCTCCGTCGCCCAGCACGACGATGGTCCGCCACGTCTGGCCGCGCAATCGCGCTCCGAGTGCGATACCGGTGGCGACCGGGAAGCCGTGTCCGAGCGGACCGGTATTGGTCTCCACGCCGGGGACCTTCAACCGGGCGGGATGACCGTTGAGCGGCGACAGCGGGGCCATGAACTCGCTGAGCCGGGCCCGCGGGAAGAACCCGCAGGAGGCCAGCGTCGAGTACAGCGCCGCGGCACAGTGCCCCTTGCTCAGGACGAAGCGGTCGCGCTCGGGGTGATCGGGCTCGGACGGATGCATCCGCAAGGTCCCCCATAGTGCCGTGACCAGCAGGTCGGTCACGGACAGGTCACCGCCGACGTGGCCCATGCCCGCCGACTGGATCGTGGTGAGGATGTCACGGCGGACGGAGGTCGAGATCTCGGCGAGCTCCGCGGCGGCCTCGGTCGGCGATGCCGCCCGCAACTGGGCGCTGCGCTGGTGGTACATCCGGGCAGCGTCCTCGTCGGGCTGCAGCGGAGCCATGGTCTTCAGGGTGGTGGTCACTCGGATTCACTTTCCGCGAGCGCACGGAACAGCGCCCGCTTCGCGCTGCGCTGCGCGCCCAGGGCGTCCTGCGCCGACTGGGCGGCGGCCAGTTCGTCCCGGTCGAGGTAGCCCAGCGCCTGGTGGAAGGCGCGCATGGTCCGGATGCCGGTGCGTGCGGCCTCGACCGGGTCCTCACGGAAGGGGAACTGATCCAGCTGCCAGACGCCCTGCCAACCGGCGTCGTGCAGCGCGAAGAAGAATTCGAAGGTCTCCAGCAGGTGCACGGAGCCGACGACCATGTCGTCGTCCCAGCCCCGGAAGTTGTCGTTGACGTCGATGGCGAACAGCTTGTCGCGAGCGATCGCCATACGTGCGGCCTCGGCCGGGGTCTCACCGCCGTACAGGGAGTGGCCGAAGTCCAGCAGGACACCGACGTTGTCCACGCCCATGTCCTGGATCGCGAGCAGGGTGCGTGCCACGGAGGAGAAGACCATCCGGTTGCGCGGCTCACGCGGCTTGTACTCGATCGCGAACTTCAGGTCCGGGAAGGACTGGGCGAGCTCGCGCAGCGCGTCCACCGACTTGGCCCACAGGTCGGTATAGTCGGCCTGGAAGGGATAGTCGTAGCCGTCCTGCCCCGGCCAGATCTTGACGTAGTCCACCCCGAGCTCGCGCCCGACCTCGGCCGCTCCGGCGACCAGATCGATCGCCCTTCGGCGGACGGCGGGATCGGGGTTGGTGAAGCCGCCCTTGGCGAATTTGCCGGTGTAGAACTCCGGCGTCACCGCGATGGCGCGCAGGTTCTGCTCGGCCAGGGCGCTGCGCACCTCGGCCGTGCTGATGCCGCCGGGCGGGAAGGGCCAGTTCAGGTCGAGGACGGACAGGTCACCGACTGCTCCCGCCAGCTTGATGGCATCGAGGATCGTGCGGGGATCGCCGTATCCGTCCGTGGCGTAGCGGTCGACGTAGGTCGCGAAGTGCCAGACCCCGGCGCCGTAGATCGGTTCACCTTGTGATTGAATTTCTATGCCCCTCTGACTATACATGCGGCTCACGCTAGGAATGAGACTGCGACGTGTCAACGGTGTGCACCGGCGAGCTTGCCGGGGGAGGGGAGGAGGACCGCTGCGGAGGCACGCCGTGGGGCGCACTGAGGCGTTGCCATGGGCTATGGCTGGGCGCTCGCGGTCCTGCTCCAGTCGCAGGGAGTGGGTCTGAGGTCGGTCAGGCTGAACAGCACCCAGGCGTCCGCTGAGCGGCTCGTTGGACGGGGCGCAGCTGTTGGGCCTGACCGGCTGCCCGGATTTCAGCGCGTCTGCGCACCGAACCGAGCTACGCTGACGGGCTGCTCCACCTCGTCCACGGCAACATGTCGGCGTACCCGGGTGGCTTCATCGACAGACCAACTACCTGACGACGGCAGAGCCGATCCTGCGTGATCGTCTCGTTTCTTCAGCAGCGTCATGCCAACTGCCGTGGAACATCCCGCGGGTGTGGACTGGCACCGTTAACAGGTTCGCCTCCTTGTGATGGTGCGGACCGCTCGACCTGCCCGGCCTTTCGTCGCGGTACGCCGCAGCAGTCCGGTAGCCCGTCAGGTGCTGTTGGTTGTGCGGCGGTGCCGGGCTGCACGGTGCGCCCCCGAGAGCCGCTCGTCAGCACCCCTCGTCGGCCCAGGCAGGAAGGCCGGTCGGGAGCCGCCCCCTCAACGGCTCCCGACGCGGCGTAGAGGATGTCCGGCGCTGGCGTTGCTGCGCAGGACCTGGTGGAGGCGCAAGGAAATCTCTAGTGGACGACGACGCGCACCCGACCGAGATTCGCCACCCGGGCGAAGGGGGTTGCGGTGTCGCCCTGCCGCTGCGCCGCCACCCTCAGCACCGGGAAGTACGTGCCCGGCTTGGTGTAGGTGAAGGTCTGACTCACCTCGACGGTGCGGCGAGGTAGCCCGAAGGACTTGGGTGTGAAGGTGCCGGTGCCGGCGAAGTCCCACTCCGTCCTCACGATGCTGCCGGCGCCGGGCGGGACCTCGATCCTGGCCCTGAAGGTGACGGGCCGGCCGGTGGGCACATCGATCCGGTCGGTGCCGTCGACGGTCAGATCGACGGCGGGCTGGATTCCACGGCGAGCCGTGGCATTTCCCGGCACCTGGACCTGGCTGTCGTCCACGCCGTAGGGAGTCGAGCGCGCCGGTGCCACACCCTTCTCCACCCAGCCACTCAGATCGCGCAGCGCTTGCTGCAGGATGCCGGTGAACTCGACGATCCGGGCCGCGCGGGCGCCGGTGACGGGGCCTTCGAGGTGGTCGGCGTTGTCGTTGAACCAGAGGCGGAAGCTGTCGTCGTATCCCTCGCCGAGGGCTTCCTTGACGCGCGTGCGGTACCAGTCGGCGGGCCAGGGGTAGGCGTCGGTGTCGAGGAGGTTGGCGATGACGATGACCTTGCCGTTGATCCTGCCCGTGTGCGTGCCGCCGCCGCTGGTGGACGCGGAGATGGCGGGGCCTACTTGGACCTTGCGCTGCGGGTAGAGGGGCTGCCCGTCGGGGCCCCGGTACTGGTCCCAGGCGTAGAAGCCGGGACGGGTCGGAACCTGGTAGCGGTGGTAGGCGCGGAAGGCGAGGGACCACCGGTTGCCCATGTGCAGCTTGTCGCCGGTACCGAGGGCGGCCAGCACCCCGGCGTTGTTGCCACTGTCGAGTGTGAGGACCCGCGTGGTCGGGTCGAGTGAACCCGACAGCGTTCCAATGACCGTCGTGCCGTCGCTTTCGTAGGCGGTGAAATCCAGTCCCGTCGTGTCCGGCTGGGACGGTGCGGTGTCGAGGACAAGGCTCGTCGGCTTGTTCTGGGTGTCCCGGTTGATCTGCTTGACCGTGGCCTGATGGTCGATTCGTGCGGCACGGATCAGATCGCCGAGGGGTGACTGCTCGGTGCCGAGGTAGCCCGGCTTGCCCCAGAAATCGTCCGCGTAGGTGGGATCCATGCTGCGCACGAGGGCCGTGAACCCGAGAAGGCCGTCGGGGGCGGACAGCCCCAGCACGTATCGGTAGTCCTCCCACGCCCGGAGTGGGACACCCATGTCCGTGGCTTCGCGCAGCATGGCCCCCTCCACCTCGTTCAGATGCGCGTAAGGGTCGCCGCTGCCACCGGGTGCCACCGCGTCGGCGATCAGGGGAGCCTTGTCCCGCAGGACGAGCCGGGCCAGGGCGCGGACGGTGAAGCTGTTGGGGACGGCGGCCGGCGTGCCAGGGATGAAGGGCACCGCACCGTCCCACACGCCCGAGGTGTTCTCGATGGCGCCGATGGTCTGGTAGGAGCCGCCGCTGCCGCCGTAGACATAGCCGTAGATACGCCGCTTCGAGCCGTAGTACCGCGCCGCGTACGTCCGGGAGAACTTTGCCGTGGCCGCGTCCACGCGGTAGCCGATGCCGCCGTTCGTCTGCACGACGTAGGCGCCGCTGTCCACGCCGAAGGCGACGTCCTCGGAGGCTGGGTTCTCGTCCTGCAGCGGATACACCTTGTGGAAGAAGCGGCCCTGCCACTGCCTCTTCGAGGGGAGACAGAGGGTGAACTTCTTGTCCGTGCCCGCGAAGTGACCCGCCACCTTGCGGTGCGGTACCGGTGTGGTGAGGTCCGTTTCGCTGTCGATCACAGGCTGGTTGTACAGGGGGTCGTCGCAGTCGGGTGTGACCCATATCGGCCCGCCGCTCACGCGCGCCGTGCACTGCGGCCGGGAAGCGGCCGCGGCGCGGGGGACCTGGATCGACGACGCGCCCAGCATCACCACGGCTCCGGCTGTCGCGTTGCGGACGAAATGACGTCTTGACCATGCCCCCGCCGGGGCGCTGTGCGACCTGTCGTCACCGGCCGATCCGTGTGTCTTCATGTGTTCCCCTTGAGGTCGGAAAGCTCCGGAGTGTCGAGTTGCAGCCGCTTGGCGCGCCGGAGGCGTTGCTTCTTCGGATCCGCGATGGGAGCCGCCATCTGCAACCTGCGGGTGTAGGGGTGCTGCGGGTTCGTCGCGACGTCGTGGGCCTTGCCGATCTCCGCGATGCGGCCCTGGTGGAGGACGGCGATCCGGTCGCTCACCTCGTTCACGACGCCCAGGTCGTGGCTGATGAACAGGTAGGCCACGCCCGTCTGGCGCTGGATGTCCTGCAGGAGTGTCAGGACGCGTGCCTGGGTGGTCACGTCCAGCGCGCTGGTGGGTTCGTCGCAGATGATGACCGAGGGATCGAGGGCGAGCGCGCGAGCGATCGCGATCCGCTGCCGCTGACCGCCGGAGAACTCCCGTGGATACCTCCCGCCGGAGTCGGCCGGGAGACCGACGGCGTCCAGCAGCTCCCGTACGCGGGTTCGCCCCCCCTCGGCCCCGGCCGCGACAAGAGGTTCGACGAGGATGTCCTCGACCTGCATCGACGGGTTCAGCGACGAATAGGGATCCTGGAAGATGACCTGGATATCGCGGGCCACCCTGCGCCGACGGGCCCGGGAGATGTTGCTGATGGTCTCGCCGCGGAAGGTGATCGAGCCTGCTGTGACCGGCGCGAGCCCGAGGACGGCGCGGCCGATGGTCGTCTTGCCCGAACCGGACTCGCCGACCAGGCTCAGTGTCTCCCCGGCGCGCAACTCGAAGGAGATGTCGTCGATCACCGTGGTCCCGGCGCCCTTCCGGCCGCCGTAGCGGACGACGAGGTTGTCGACCTTCAGTACCGGCTCTGGCACCTCATACCTCCGCGATCTCGACACGGCGTGCCGATGAGAGCAGTTCCCGGGTGTAGTCCTCGGCGGGGGACTCGAAGAGCGCGTCCACGTCGCTGCGTTCCACGATGTTGCCGTCGCGCATGACGCTGACCGTGTCGCAGATGTCAGCGACGACACCGAGGTTGTGGGTCACGAGGATCACGGCGAGACCGCGTTCGTCACGCAGTTCGCGCAGCAGTTCCAGCACCTCGGCCTGCACGGTCACATCCAGGGCCGTCGTGGGCTCGTCGGCCACGATCAGGTCGGGGTTCGAGGCCACCGCGCCGCAGATGAGCACGCGCTGTGCCATGCCGCCGGAGATCTCGTGCGGGTACTGGCGGAAGACCCGTTCCGGATCCTTGATGCCGACCCGTGCGAGCAGCCTCAGCAGCTCCTTTTCCGCTTCCTGCTTGGACATCTTCTTCACCGCGCGCAGGCCGTGGGTAAGTTGCGCGCCGACCGTGAAGCAGGGGTCGAGGTTCGACATGGGTTCCTGCGGCACGTAGGCGATGCGCCGGCCGCGTGTCGCACGCAGCTGCTGTTCGTCGGCCAGCAGGTCCTTGCCGTCCAGGACGATGCTGCCGCCGAGGACGACCGCTTCTCGGGGCAGGATGCCCAGGGTCGAGAAGGCGATCTGTGACTTGCCGGACCCGGATTCGCCGACCAGGCCGTGGATCTCGCCGCGCCGTACGTCGAGATCGACGCCGTGCACGACCTCGCGCACACCGTTCTCACCGTCCGGGTAGCCAATGCGCAGGCCGCGGATCGACAGAACCGCGTCGGCCGGGGCGGCCGCGGGGTCTCCGGTGGTCGACTGGCGCTCCTCTTGGGCCTGCCGGGCCAGTTCGCGGCGCCGGCGCGGGGACAGTGTCGTGCTGTGGGTCGACGACTGGAGCACGTCGCGCAGGGCGTTGCCGAGCAGGACGAGCGCCAGAACGGTCAGACTGATGAGGAGAGCCGGCCACAGGACGCCGGCCTTGTTGTTGTAGATGTTGCCGAACGCCTCCTGCAGGACGCTGCCCCAGGACGCCTTGGCGGGGTCGCTCAGACCGAGGAAGCCCAGACCGGCCTCCATGGTGATCCCCGCGGCAAGGACGAACGAGCTCTGGATGACGACCGGCGCGCGCACGGCCCACAGCACATGGCGGCCGACGATCCTCAGGTCGGAGAGCCCGACCACCTTGGCGGCGTCGACGTAGAGCTCACTGCGGACGCCGAGAACGACGGACCGGACCAGGCGGAAGTAGGTCGGCGCGACGATGAGCCCGAAGACGGCCATGGCGGCGACGATGTTCGACCCGGTCCGCGCGTACAGGGCGATCAGCAGGATCACGCCGGGCGTCGACATGACCACGTCGGAGACCCAGTTCAGAACCGCGTCCGTCCTGCCTCGGTAGAAGCCGGCGGCGAGACCGCTGGTCACACCGAGCACGACGGACACCGCAAGCACCAGCACGCAGGCGAGCAGCGTCTGCTGGGTGCCCCGCATCAGCCGGGACAGGATGTCCCGCCCCGTCGAGTCCGCTCCGAGGAGATGCCCGGAGGAGAACGGGGACGCGTCCACCGCGTTGAGGTCCGTGACGTTCGGGCCGTGGGGGGCCAGCCAGGGACTGGTCAGGCCCATGAACACCACGAAGAGGAGGAAGGCCAGGCAGGTGGCGCCCTGTGGATTGGTGAGCAGACGCTTGAGGAGAGACCTCTTCCTCGCGGCTGCCTGCACCAGATCGGCCGCTTCCAGCGGGGGCGTCGTCGTCATCGCTTCCTCGCTTTCGGGTTGACCGCTGCCGTGACGAGGTCGCCCAGCAGATTGACTACGAGGACGACGACGATCGTCACCAGCACACACCCCATCACCAGGGGCACGTCGCCCTTCTGGGCCGAGGTGTTGCTCAGGTCGCCGAGACCCGGCAGGGCGAAGACCTGTTCGATGACCACTGCCCCACCGATGAGGCCGAGGGTCTGCAGGCCCAGGGCGGTGAGACCGGGGCCTGCGGCACTGCGCAGTACGTGTCGGAAGACGACCTGCGACTCCGGGATGCCACGGGCGCGCAGCGTCCGCACGAAGTCCTGGGAGAGCGTGTCGAGGACCGCTCCGCGGAACTGCGCGGCCGCGTTGGCGATGGATCCTATGAGCAAGGCGATGACCGGCAGGGTGACCGACTTGAGCCACCCGCTGACGCTCTGGTCCGGTGAGACGTATCCCGTGGCCGGGAGCAGCCGGACGGAGATCGCGAAGGCGAAGACGAGACCGATCGCGATGATGAAGGCCGGCACGGCCGCTCCCAGGACGGACAGGAACTGCACCACCCGGTCGAACCATCCGCCGCGGACGGCGGCGGCGACGCCCAGGACGACGCTGATCACTGCTGTCAGCAGGAGCGACAGCACGATCAAGGTGAGCGTCACCGGCACCCGGGAGGCAAGAGCCGACGTCACGGACTGCCCCGTGAAGAAGGAGTCGCCGAGATTGCCCGTGACGACGCCCTGGAGCCAGTCTCCGTACTGCACCAGGAGCGGCTTGTCGAGACCGAGCCGCACCACCTCCGCCTGCACGTCGGCCTCAGTGGCCCTCGTGCCCAGGACCGCCCGTGCGATCCCGGGCCCGTTGCCGTACATCAGGACGAACGTCGCGAAGCTGACGACGAGCAGCACACCCACCGAGCGCGCCAGCTTCCTCACCACTGAACCCAACACCTGCGGCTCCAATCGTTCACGCTGTGGGGGCTACTGGAAGTCCCACAGGAGCGGGTGCAGGCCGGACGGGTCGGTGGACTTCCGGACCTTGAGCTTGGGGTTGTAGGCGTAGATGGTGCCCGTGGAGACCATCGGAACGAACCAGGCCTGGTCGACGACGTAGCGGTTGATGGCCTGCTGATCCTTGGCCGACTGCTGCGGGTCGTCGGTCAGGATCTTGTCCCAGAGCTTGGCCACCGTCGGGTCGGTCTGGTGACTGACGTTCCAGATGCCGTCGGGCAGGATGTAGTCGGCGATGTCCAGCCGCGACTCGCCGTAGTTCCCGAGCACCCACATGGGGATGGGGTACTTGCCGCTGAGCAGTTCACTGATGGCGTTCGGGCCGGACAGGGTGACCTGCTTGACCTTGATGTTCAGCAGGCCCAGCTGCTGCTTGACGACCGGCATCAGCGCGTCCAGGTTCTGCCCCTGCATGTACGGGATCTCGATGCTGAAACCGTTCGCGTAGCCCGCCTTCTTCATCAGAGCCTTCGCGGCCTCGACGTCGTAGGGGTAGGGGTCCTTGAGGTCCTTGATGTACGCCGCGGATCCAGGGCGGAAGATCTGCGGGGTTGGCTCCGCCAGTCCTCGGAAGAGGTTCTTCGCTATGGCGTCCTTGTCGAACACCATGTTCATCGCACGGCGCACGTCCACGTTGCCCAGGGCGGGGATCTTCTTGCCGAGGTGGTCTGTCAGCAGCAGCCGGGCCACCTCGCTCGGCTGCATCTGGATCTTGAGTCCGGATGACTTGGCCTGGTTGTACGTCGCCTGTGTGATCAGGGAGCCGTCGATCTGCCCGGTCTTGAGCGCGTTGATCGTCGCTGTTTCGCTGGTGATGACCTTCAGCACGAGCTTCTTGTACGGGAACGACTTGGCGTCCCAGTACGCGTCGTTCTTGACGAAGGTGTAGACCGAGCCACCGGTCGTCGCCGATGCGTCGAGGGTGTACGGGCCCGAGCCGACCGGAGCCTTGTTCCGGTTGCCCGAGGCCAGGTACTTCGGACTGGCCAGCCTGAGCTCGCACAGGCGCGCGGTGAGCAGCGGGTTCGGCTTCGTGGAGATCACGGCGGTCAGGTCGTCCGGCGTGGAGACCTGCATGCCGGCGAAGCGGGCGGTGCTGGCGCCATGTGTCGCCGCGTACTTGACCGCCTCCTTCACGGCCGCCGAGTTCACCGGCGTCCCGTCCGAGAACTTCATGCCCGGGCGCAGGTGAATCGTCACGCCGGTGTTGTCCGACTTGAAGGTCCAGGTCTTCGCGGCAGCGGGATGGGGCTTGCCCAGGGCGTCACACCGGAAGGGGGATTCATACACTGCCGCGGCGCCCCAGCCCTGGTAGCTGGGCTGGTTCACGGGGTCCCAGCCCTGGATGTCCTGGGTCATGCCGAGCGTGAGCGTATCCTTGCCGCCGGCGTTCCCCGAGGTGGAACTCGCGTCGGTACAGCCGCTCAGGGCGACGAGTGCGGCCAGGGTCGTGGTCATCGTGACTGCCGTGGCGGCAGGTCGGGTGGTGCGCCGCATTATGGACTCCTTCGGACGCGAATGAAGTTGCGGCCTGGTTACATGCCGGCCGACGCAGATCTATCCAGCGCCCGATGAGAGATGGCGCGAACTGGACGATGTGATATGTGCAATGTTCTACGCGGCAAGCTACGGAGGCACCGGGAACCAGTCAAGGGATCGCACCAACCCCAAGCGGTAACGGTTCCGTAACACGCCCGTAGTGTGATCTTCAGGTGGCTACGTCGAACCGGCTGCCACCAGGCATATCTTGGTCCATCCAACTCTGTGTCGCCGGGAGAACGGCGATGGCGGCCGATGTGCCGTGGTCGCGGGGATCGGCCGCGACCACCAGGAAGGTGCAATGTTCCACAACCCGCCGGGCAGCTGTGCAAAGGGAGAGTGGCACGCCAGGTCTACGAAGAGTGCGCCGCACCCGTCGTGAGGCCGACGGCCGGGGCGGCGCTTGTGCCGCGAGGGACGAGCCTGGGAGCCAGGACGTAGTGGGTCGGCTGCGTGCGGCCGTTCAGCCGCTCAAGGAGGATGCGCGCGCTCATCTGGCCGGTGAGGTGACCCGACTGGTCGACCGTCGTGAGGGAGACCCGTCCGATCGACGAGGCGTTGACGTTGTCGTAGCCGGTCACGGTGAGGTCTTCCGGCACGCGCAGGCCCCGCTCCTCTGCCGCTCGCAGGACGCCGAGCGCCGCGATGTCGGCACCTGCGAAGATCGCCGTCGGCGGGGTCGGCCTGGACAGCGCCTCGACGGCCGCCCGGTATCCGCCCTCCTCCGTGTACGCCGTCTCGATGACGTCCGGCTCGAGGCCATGGCGCTGCATGGCCCGGATGTACCCGTCGCACCGTGCGGTGTGTGCGAGGACGTGCGGGCGCTCCAGGCCCCCGGCCGGGTGGCTGGTGTGCAGGATGCGCCGATGGCCGAGGCTCGCCAGGTGGTCGACCATCAGGCGGGCGCCGCCCTGGTCGTCGTCGACAACGGTGTCGAAGGACGTGGCGCCGCCATGGCGCGCGACGACCACAGTGGGCAGGCTGGCCCCGAGTTGTTCGAGCCAGGCGGTGTCCATCTGGGGCGCGATGATGATGAGGCCGTCGACCTGGCGGTCGACGAGGGCCTCGATGCTGCGCTGCTGACGCTCGGCCGAGAGGCCGCCGGTGACGAGTATTTCCTGGTAGGGGGTAGGTTCCAGCTCGTCCGTGACCCCTTCGACGATCTCCGGCTGGAAGGGGTGCGACAGAGCCACGAGCATGACGCCGACGGTGTAGGAGCGGCCCCGCATGGCGCGCGCGCCGGCCTGCGGCCGGTAGCCCAGCTTCTCGATCGCCGCGGTGACCTTGGCCTGCATCTCCGCGCTGACGCCATAGGCGTCGCGCAGCACCTTGGACACGGCCGACACCGAGACCTGCGCCTCTTTGGCGACATCCTGAATCGTCACCCGTCGGCCTTTGGAAGGCTGCGTGGTGGCGCCGGGACTCGCCAGATGAGGCTTACTCCTGCCGAGTGGCGCGGTCATGCCACCCTCCAGGTCGACGTCGGCGCCGCTGCTGTCCATTCGCGCCATGCTACAAGCGCCGCCTCCGGCTGGCTCCCCATCGATCGGTACCTCCCGTTCCCTTGACACGAATTCAGGCAGCTCCTTACGCTCCCCGGTGTAGAACATTACACAAACCGGTCCGCCAGGTGGCTTCCTCCCTGTATATGCGGGCGTTCCTGAGCGGAGCTGCGGATGCCCGTCTCGGGCCCGGTCGCCAATGCTCGCGAAGTCTGGAGACTTGCATGGTCGTGGCTGCAGCCCCCTGCGCCCCTAGGTTCGAGCACCTCACCGATCCCTCGCCCGTCCGCGGTGTGGGCACGGGCTCTCCCCGGCTGTCGTGGTCGGTTCCCCAAGCGGAGGCGGACTACCACCAGACCGCGTACGAGATCGAGATCCTTCGGGACGGCGCTGCCGAGAGGTTCCGGGTCGACAGCGCCGAGCAGGTGCTGGTCCCCTGGCCTGCGCGGCCCCTGGCTTCCCGGGAGTACGCCGCGGTGCGGGTCCGCGTCGCCTGCCGGGACTGGTGGAGCGAGTGGAGCGAACGAGCCGTCGTGGAGGCCGGACTCCTCGACGCGGCTGATTGGACGGCTGACTTCATCAGTCCGGTCGGTATCGCCGGCATGCGTATGCCCGCTCCGGTGCTCAGCGGAGCGCTCGAGGTACCGGGAGAAGTACGCACGGCCCGTCTCTACGCGACCGCGCACGGTGTGTACGTTCCCTTGCTCAACGGCCGCCGCGTGGGCGACCTCGTGCTTGCCCCGGGCTGGACTTCCTACGAGCACCGGCTGCGCTACCAGACGTACGACGTGACGGAAATGGTCCGCAGCGGGGAGAACGAGCTGGAGGTCCTGCTCGGCAACGGCTGGTACCGGGGCCGACTGGGCTTCAACGGCGAGCGTGCCCTGTACGGCGACCGGCTGGCACTGCTGGCCCAGCTGGAGGTCACCACCACCGACGGACGGGTGCATGTGCTTGCCACGGACGGCACGTGGACGGCGCGGGAGAGCGAGGTTCTCGCCGACGACCTCTACGACGGCCAGCGCACCGACCTGCGCAGACGCGGCCGTGGCTGGCGCCCGGCCGCCGGGGCGGTCGAGGTGGTCGCTGGCGACCTCACACGCCTCGTCGCCCCGGAAGGACCTCCTGTCCGGGTCAGCTGCGTCCTGTCGGCCGAGAAGGTGTGGACGTCCCCGTCGGGCCGGACACTGGTGGACTTCGGCCAGAACGCCGTGGGATGGGTGCGGCTACGGGTGCGCGGCTTGGCGCCCGGCAGCGAGGTCGTCGTCCGCCATGCGGAGGTCCTGGAGGACAGCGAGCTGGGCACCCGTCCGCTGCGCAGCGCCGAAGCCACCGACACCTACCTCGTCGCGGGTGCCGGCGAGGAGGTCCTCGAACCGTCCCTCACCTTCCACGGGTTTCGCTACGCGGAGATCTCGGGCGTTGCCGGTCTGCGCGCCGAAGACGTCGAGACCGTGGTGATCGGGTCGGACCTGCGCCGCACCGGCTGGTTCACCTCCTCCCACGCGCTGCTCAACCGTTTTCACGAGAACGTGGTGTGGGGCATGCGCGGCAACTTCGTCGACGTACCCACGGACTGTCCGCAGCGTGACGAACGCCTCGGCTGGACCGGGGACATCCAGGTGTTCGCCCCGACGGCGACGTTCATGTTCGACAGCGCAGGCTTCCTCGGGTCGTGGCTGGCGGACCTGGCGGCCGAGCAGCAACCCGACGGGTCGGTGCCCTACGTCGTGCCGGACGTGCTGCGCGACCCCGCGCCGACCGCGGCTGCCTGGGGCGACGCCGCGACGATCGTGCCCTGGACGCTGTATCAGCGCACAGGTGACCGCCAAGTCCTGGAACGGCAGTGGCCGAGCATGCGCGCCTGGGTCGACCGGCTCGCGGACCTCGCCGGCCCGGACCGGCTGTGGTCGGGCGGATTCCAGTTCGGTGACTGGCTCGACCCCACGGCCCCACCAGAGGATCCCTTCCGCGCCAAGGCCGACCCCGACGTGGTCGCCACCGCGCACTTCGCACGCTCCGCGCAGATCGTGGCCGAAGCCGCGCGAGTGCTGGGACACGAGAGGGAGGCCGAGCGGTACGGCGCCCTGGCAGCCGAGGTCCGTGCGGCCTTCGCCCACGCCTACGTCACACCGGCCGGCCGGGTCCTCTCCGACGCCCAGACCGTCTACGCCCTGGCCATCGAGTGGGCGCTGCTGCCAAGCGACGAGCAGCGCGAGCGGGCCGGCCGGCGCCTGGCGGACCTCGTACGCGCGAGCGGCTTCCGCATCAGCACCGGGTTCGTCGGTACGCCCCTGGTGACCGACGCACTGACCTCAACCGGACACGCCCAGGTCGCCTACCGGCTGCTGCTGCAGACCGGCTGCCCGTCCTGGCTGTACCCGGTCACCATGGGGGCGACCACCATCTGGGAGCGCTGGGACAGCATGCTCCCCGACGGGAGCATCAACCCCGGTGACATGACGTCGTTCAACCACTACGCGCTCGGCGCCGTGGCGGACTGGCTGCACCGCACCGTCGCCGGCCTCGCACCCGCCGTTCCCGGCTACCGCGAGATTCTCGTCCACCCACGACCGTCCGCCGACCTCACGTCCGCCTCGGCGCGCCACCTCACCCCCTACGGCGAGGCCGGTGTCGCCTGGGAGCGGGCCGGCGGGATGTTCCGCCTCGATGTCCGCGTGCCGGTGGGGGCCACCGCACAGGTGCACCTGCCCGGGACGGCCGAGCCGAAGGCCGTCGGCCACGGCAAGCACCAATGGGAGGTGCCCGATCCGCTGGCAGACGGTGCCACCCAGCACGCGACGGCCACCGTCCGGGATGTGCTCGACGACCCGGACACCTGGGCCGCGGTCGTCGCAGCCGCCGTCGAGACCGGTGTCGTTCCCGGGGGAGAGGCACAGGTCGCCGGTCGGCTCACCGCGTATCTCGACGCACCCGCCGCCGAACTGGTCCTCGCGTTGACACCGCAGGAGGCGCTGGCGGGCCTGGCCTCCCTGGAGCAACGGCTGGAGGCGATCCTCGGTCTGCGCCCTGCCTGACGGCGCTCCTGCGCGAGCCGTCCCCGAAACACTCCACGACCAGGAAAGAAGCCGGTCATGAAGCACGGCACCCAGCAGGGCACCAGTTCGCACACGCCCGGCAGGTGCGCCGCGACATCCCGGCCGGACTCCCGGCAGCTTCCGGGCACTCCCATGCAAGGAACGAACGTTGAGCAAGCCCACTGACAGCCACCGTGACCCCAGCCTCACCGCCGCCACGCGCGCCGAGCTGCTGCTGCGGGAGATGACCCTTGAGGAAAAGTGCCACCAGCTCGTCTCCGTCATGCCCTGGACCCTGGTCCGCGCCGACGGGTCGGACTCCGGTGAGATTGACGAATGGCTCGGGCACCCGCCGGGCCATGTGGCCGGGCTGATCGTGGATACCCCGGCCAAGCTGGCGCAGTTGGTCGGAAGCATCCAACGCCAGGCAGTCGAGCGGACCCGGCTCGGCATTCCCGTGCTGTTCCACCAGGAGGCGCTCAGCGGCTTCCTGGCCGGCGGCCACATGGCCTTCCCCACCGGTACCGGGCTCGCGGCCACCTGGAGTCCTGACCTCGTCCAGGACATGACCGAGCTGATCCGCGCCCAGATGATCCGCACGGGTGTCCGCCACGCGCTGTCGCCCGTCATGGACGTCGCGCTCGACCCCAGGTGGGGCCGGGTGCACGAGACCTACGGCGAGGACCCTTACCTGTCCGCAGCACTGAGCGTCGCGTTCACCCGCGGCCTGCAGGGCGACGACCTTGCCCGGGGTGTCATCGCGACCGGCAAGCACTTCCTCGGGTATGCCTTGCCGATCGCCGGTTCCAACACGTCGGCGTACGAGGGAGGTGCGCGCTGGACCCGGGACCTGTTCGCCTACCCGTTCGAGGCGGCGATCCAGCTCGCCGGCCTGCGCTCGGTGATGAACTCGTACGCCGACGTGGACGGCATCCCCGTGGGCGTCTCCCGTGAAGTGCTCACCGACCTGCTGCGCGGGGTCCTCGGGTTCGACGGGTTCATCTCGTCGGACTACACGACCCTGGAACAGGTGGTCGACCGTCAGCGCGTTGCGGCCGACGCGGGGGAGGCGGCGTGCCTCGCGATCTCCGCCGGCCTCGATGTGGAGATGCCCAAGCCGTACGCCTACGGCCAGGTGCTCGCGCAACAGGTCGAGCAGGGCAAGGCGGACGTCCGCGACGTCGACACGAGCGTCCTGCGCGTTCTGAAGGCCAAGTTCGAGCTGGGGCTCTTCGAGAATCCCTATCCGGCCGAGCACATCGACGTGGCCGCGGTCGCGGCCGAGGGCACGGAGCTCTCGCATGAGCTGGCCCGGCGCTCCGTGGTGCTCGCCAAGAACGACGGCATCCTCCCCCTGGTCCCCGGGACGCTGAACGTCGCCGTGATCGGGCCGCACGCCAATGCGGCCAAACTCCAGTTCCCCACCTACACCTACGCCTCATGGCGGGAAGCGACGGACGCCGTCACACGCGGCGAACTCGGCAACATGCTCGGCGCGGAAGACGTCACGACCTCCTGGTACAAGGCGATGTTCGAGCCCGTCGACCCGGAGGCGTTCGTCCACGAACGGTTCGGGGCCCGCTCGATCGCGGAGGAGATCTCCGACTTCGCCCAGCAGGTACGCAGCGAACAGGGATCCACGCTGACCCGCCCGCTGGAGCAGGAAGCCATCGACCGGGCCGTCGACATCGCACGGGAAGCCGACGTGGTGGTGCTCGCCCTCGGCGGCGGAAGCCTGTGGTTCACCGGGGAACGCACCGAGGGCGAGGCCAGCGACACCGCCGACATCTCCCTGCCGGCCGCGCAGACGCGTATCGCCGAGGCCGTGGCCGCCACCGGCAAGCCCTTGGTCGTCGTACTCGTGCAGGGACGCGCGTACGCGCTGCCCGAGGTGGTGCAGAACGCCTCGGCGATCGTGATGGCGCCCTACGGCGGACCGTTCGGTGCCAAGGCCATCGCGGAGGTCCTCTTCGGCGTCACCAACCCCAGCGGCAAGCTGCCCTACAGCGTCCCGCGCCACTCCGGGCAGGTCCCGGTCTACCACCACCAGAAGGCCGGCTCCGGTTACCGCAACCCACTGCCCCCGAACGTCGCCCAGCACTATCTCGACCTGGAAGCCACGCCGCTTCTCCCGTTCGCGCACGGTCTGAGTTACACCGACTTCGACCTCGGCGACTTGTCCCACGACACCGGGATCGACACCGACGGGACCGCACGGATCGCCGTCACCGTCACCAACACCGGCCCGGTGACGGGCGCGACGGTCGTCCAGCTCTACGTGCGGGTCAACACCAAGGGCCTCACCCGGCCCGCGCAGCAGCTGGCCGGCTTCAGCCGCATCGAACTGCCCCGAGGCGAATCCCGCCGGGTCACCTTCCGCCTCGCCGCAGCCCAGCTCGGCTACACCAACCTCGCCCGTGACTTCGCTGTCGAGCCCGCGCGCGTCGACTTCTTCCTCGGCTTCGACTCCGACGACCGGCGGGTCGAAGGGGCCTTCGACCTGGCGGGCAAGCCCCGTGTCCTCGCGAGCGCCGACCGCGCCTTCCTGTCCGACGTGGAGATCGAGAATGTCTGAGCTGCCCAACCCACTGATCCCCGGCTTCAACCCCGACCCGAGCTGCATCCTCGTCAACGGGACGTACTACCTGGTCACGTCCACGTTCGAGTACCTGCCGGCCCTCCCCGTCTACCGGAGCACGGACTTCGTCACCTGGGAGCACATCGGCAACGTCGCGACCAGGGAGGAACAGGTCGGCCTGGCCCAGGCCACCTCGGCCGCCGGCGTATGGGCCCCGACCATCCGTCACCACGACGGACTGTTCCACGTCATCGTCTCGGTGACCGACAGCCCTCGGGGCTGCGTCGTGTTCACCGCCGACGACCCGGCCGGGCCCTGGAGCGACGGCATCACCATCGCCGGCATCACCGGAATCGACCCCGACCTCGCCTGGGACGAGTCCGGCGCGGCCTACGTCACCTACAGCGCCCTGGAGCTGGACGGGGTCCAGCCCGTCGGCTTCCACGGCATCCAGCAGGCACGGATCGACCTTGAGGCGGGCAAGATCCTGGAAGAGCCGCGGCCGATGTGGTCCGGCATCGGGCTCGTCGCGCCCGAGGCCCCTCACCTGTACCGGCGCGACGGATACTGGTACATGCTCATCGCGGAAGGCGGCACCAGCCAGGGACACGCCGTGAGCATCGCGCGGAGCCGCTCCATCGAAGGACCGTACGAGGGCGCGCCCAACAATCCCGTGCTGCGCGAGGCGGGCTGGAACCACCCGGTCGAATGCACAGGCCACGCCGACCTCGTCCAAGGCCCGGACGGCAACGACGTCCTGGTCCTACTGGGCACACGCCGCGCCGGCCACGGCTCGCCACTGGGCCGGGAAACCTATGTCACCGCCGTGGAGTGGCACGACGGCTGGCCGCAGCCCGCGCACGTTGACCTCAACCCGCGTCCGGAACCGGTCGAGGAGTACTTCGACTTCGCCGACGGCTCCGCCCTGTCCGACCCCGGCTGGCTCGCCGTCGGCCGGCCGCCCACCGAGCTCGCCTCTGTCAGCAAGCAGCCCGGCCGGCTCACGATCCGCGCCGCCGACGGCGGTCTCGACGTCTTCCGCCCTGCCTTCGTCGGCCGCCGCCAACGTCATCTGGACAGCCTCTTCGAGACCAGGATCGATCCGGCGAACGGCCGCGGCGGCCTCGGACTGCGCTTCGCCGAGGACTTCACTCTCTGCCTCGTCGCGGAGCGGGCCGCCTCGGGAGCCGGCACGAGGATCACGGCGCGGGCGAGCATCCCGACCCTCAGCCAGTCCTGGAGCACCGAGGTCGCAGGCGACCAGGTCACGCTTCGCCTGGTCACGCAGGTACCTCCGCGAGGACGGGCCCCATGGTTTCCCCCCGGCGACCGCATCCGGCTGATCGTCGTGGACGACACCGGCGCCGAGACCCAACTGGCCGAAGTGGACGGGCGGTTCTGGTCGGTCGAGACCTCCGCGACGTTCACCGGCCGTGTCACCGGCATGTTCGCCGAGGAAGGCACCGTCCACTTCGCCGACTTCCGCTACCGCGGCGAGGGCGGCTCATGACCACCGTATCCACGGGCACACCCAAGGGAACCGCCATGTACGACTCCTTCCGGCCCGGCCAGACGTGGCTGGACACGAACGGGCACCGCATCCACGCGCACGGCGGGTCCGTGCTGTTCGAGGACGGCGTCTACTACTGGTACGGCGAGAACAAGGAGCACTCGAAGCCGGGGAGCGGCATCTGGACCTGGGGCATCCGCTGCTACTCGTCGACCGACCTCTACAACTGGCAGGACCGCGGGTTGATCATCCCGCCGGTCCTCGACGACCGCACGTCGCCCCTGCACCCGTCCCAGATGATTGACCGCCCGCACATCATCCGTAACCCGCGCACGGGAACGTACGTCTGCTGGCTCAAGATCATGGGTGCCGACGGCGATCAGCTCTGCACGGTTCTGACGGCGGACTCGCTCCTCGGTCCTTACGAGATCGTCCGTACGGGGCTCAGCCCGCTCGGCATGTCCGCAGGCGATTTCGACGTGGTCGTCGATCCGGCCGACGGCAAGGCGTACTACTACTTCGAGCGGGTGCACAGCGAGCTGATCTGTGCCGAACTCAACGATGACTACACGGATTTGACGGGGGTGCACTCGATTCACTTCCCCCGCCCGCACCCCCCGCTGGTACGTGAAGCGCCCGCCTACTTCCGGCGCGGGGACAAGCACTACCTGATCACTTCGGGTACGACGTGGTACTTTCCGAACCCATCGGAAGCGGCCGTGGCCGAGACGTACCACGGCCCGTTCACCGTGCTCGGCGACCCGCACCCCACGGACCCGAGCGGCACCTCGTTCCGGTCTCAGATCAGCTCCGTCTTCCAGCACCCGGACCACGACGACCTCTACATCGCGATCGCGGACCGGTGGCTGCCCCACCTGTCGGAGGAGGAGTCGAACTGGGGCGAAGCCTTCCGACGCCACTACTCGGCGAAGGCGGAGGGGCGCGAGGCTCCTTCCCTCGTACTGCCCGAGGCCGATACATCGGTCGCGGACCACGTGTGGCTACCCATCCGGTTCGACGGTGAGATGCCAGTGATCGAATGGCACGACGAGTGGCGTGTCGAGGACGCCAAGTGACGGTCGGCTGGATGGACTTGGCCACTGGGGACTTGCTCGAAGTCACGGGCGGTTGACGATGCCGGCATCCGCCTACCGGGACCTGCTGCGCACGCCGTCGGTGCCCTGGCTGCTCGCGACCTCGGTCATCGGCCGCCTCAACCAGGGCATGACCGGCCTGGCTCTGTTGATGCTCACGACCGAGCACGCTACCTACGCCGTGGCCGGCGTGGTGTCGACGGCCGGTGTGGTGGGAGGCTTCATCTCAGGGCCGGTCCTCAGCCGGTGGGCCGATGCCCATGGCCGCCGCCGAGTGCTCACTGTCACCGCGGTTTTCAACGCGTTCACCATGGGCGCGCTGGTCCTGGCACCGCCGCAACCGGCCCTGCTGACTGGTCTCTCGTTCCTGTGCGGGCTGTGCACACCTCCGATGACGGCGTCGGTGAGAGCGGCGCTGCCCGTACTCGTCGGCGAGGACCGGCGCCGCACCGTCTTCGCCCTCGAGTCGACGTTGCAGGAACTGACCTTCGTACTCGGCCCGCCCGCCACCGCGATGCTCGCGGTGCTCGGCGGGCCCCGACTCGCAGTAGGGGCCTGTGGTGCGCTCGTGTTCCTCGGAACCCTGGGATACGTGCAGGACCGCAACGCCGACGCCGGCCGCAATACTGCAACCCACACCAGGCCCCGCCGCACCGTCCTGCGCGCTCCCGGCATCCTCCGCGTCCTGGTGTCCGGAGCCCTGCTCTACGGGGCGCTCGGCTGCCAGGCCATCGGCGCGGTCGCTCTGGCGAGCGGCTCGCAGGTGTCCACGGACGCCGGGTTCGTCCTGGCGGCCGGGAGTCTCGGTTCGCTCCTCGGGGGCCTGATCTATGGGTCGCTGACACGCCATCGGGCGGGCCTTCGGCACCTGATGGTGTTCGTGGCCGCGGGTCTGGCCACGTTGCTGTTCGCACCCGATGAGCGCGTGCTGACGGTGCTGGTGTTCTGCTGGGGATTCACGCTGGCCCCGGCGATGTCCCGGCTGTTCGAACGACTGTCGTCACTGGCACCATCCGAGTCCGCGACCGAGGCGTTCGGCTGGATGAACAGTTCGGTTGCCGCCGGTAACGCTCTTGGCACCGCACTCAGCGGCATTCTGGTCACTGAGTACGGTGCCCGGGCGCCGTTGGTGGTGGCATGTGCCGCGGCCCTTCTCGCAGCCCTGCTCTGCGAGCCGTGGCCCGTGCTCAGCCGCCGATCACGTCGATCCACGGAGCCGGAAGCGGTCGACCACGCCGACACCAGAAACTCCGCTTGAGTCGCTCCTCCCGTTCACCTCCACTCCCGATCCTCCTGGAGTCCCTCATGCCATATGGCCCTTCCTCCGTCCTCGGCGAGGTTTTGCGCGATCAGCGGGCCGCCGCACTGGTCCGCAGGTACATGCCCGGACTGGACGACGACCCCGTGCGCGTGCAGTTCTGGCACGGCACCCTCCACCAGGTCACGACCTTCATGACGGGGATCCGGAGTGACCCCGCAGCACGGAAAGCGCTCTTCGCCGAACTGGCCACTCTCGAGGAGGCAACGCTCGCCCCGTTGCCCGTCACAGACGTGGAGGTCGTTCCGGCTGCGAATTACGAGGCGGATGATGTCCCGGTCGGCAGCGCGCGCTCAGTGGCCGAGGAAACCGCCACCCGGTGGTCGGCCTATGAGCTGGAGCTTCACGGCCCGGGCCACGGCAACCCCTTCACGGACGTTGCAGTGCGGGCCGAATTCACCTGTGGCGAGCGCACGTTGACCGCGCACGGCTTCTACGACGGCGAGGGCGTCTATCGCATCCGGCTCCTGCCGGACGAGGAAGGCGTCTGGACATTCCGTACGTTCAGCAACGCCCGCTCGCTGGACTCGATCACCGGCACCTTCCACTGCGGGCCCGCCGGCCCCGGCGACCACGGCCCGGTCCGCGTCCACGAAGGTGCCCACTTCCGCCACGCTGACGGCACCCGGTTCCTGCCACTGGGAACCACCGCGTACGCCTGGACACATCAGGGTGACGAGGTGGAGGAACAGACCCTCCGCTCCCTCGCGGGCAGCCCCTTCAACAAGATCCGCATGTGCGTCTTCCCCAAGTCCTACATCCACAACTTGGACGAACCGCCGCTCTACCCCTTCGAGGGTTCACCCGAGAAGGGCTGGGACTTCCAACGACCCAACCCCGCCTACTTCCGGCATCTGGAGCGGCGGATCACCGAGCTCGGCGCGCTCGGCATCCAGGCCGACCTCATTCTCTTCCACCCCTACGATCGCTGGGGCTTCTCCGCGATGAGTCCGGCCGCCGACGACCGCTATCTGCGGTACGTCGTCTCCCGCCTCGCCGCCCATGCCAACGTGTGGTGGTCGCTGGCCAACGAATACGACCTTCTCTGGTCGAAGAACACCGACGACTGGCACCGCTTCGCCTCGGTCATCCGAGCCCGTGATCCGCACGGCCACCTGATGAGCGTGCACAACTGGGTGGAGCTGTGGGACAACAATGCGGATTGGGTCACCCACGCCAGCATCCAGCGCTTGCCGGACGGGGTCCGCGAGTGGCGCGAGCTCTGGGGCAAGCCCGTGACCGTCGACGAGCTCGGTTATGAGGGCGACATCGAGTGGGGCTGGGGCAGCAACAGCCCGCAGGAGCTTGTCCGCCGCTGCTGGGAGGGGGTCGTGCGGGGCGGATACGTCACCCACGGCGAGTGCTTCCTCGCCGAGGACGACGTCCTGTGGTGGTCGAAGGGGGGAACTCTCAAGGGTGAGAGCGTGCCCCGACTGGAGTTCCTGCGGACGATTCTCGAACAGACTCCTTCTGATGCCGCAGGTATCGACCCGCTGCCGTTGTCCGACTTCGATCTTCCCATCGGTGGTGTCGAGGGGAGCTACTTTCTCGCCTACTTCGGCGTGATGCAGCCCCGGCGCCGCACCTTCACACTGCCGGACGGTGTGCGTGTGCGGGCCGACATCATCGACACTTGGAACATGGCCGTCACGGAGCTTCCGGATGTCTACGAGGGGACGTTCACGGTGCCCCTGCCAGGCCGCTCCTACCTCGCACTGCGACTGCGCGCTTGGGAGGAGTGACAGGGCGCTGACGAGTTGAGCG
The DNA here is from genome assembly GCF_040612515.1 of Streptomyces sp. NPDC006372. Taxonomy (NCBI): domain Bacteria; kingdom Bacillati; phylum Actinomycetota; class Actinomycetes; order Kitasatosporales; family Streptomycetaceae; genus Streptomyces; species Streptomyces sp. NPDC006372. Next base: position 28,821 of record NZ_JBEXQJ010000015.1, read on the forward strand.
ACTCGCGCTCGCCGACCTCTACGTCCACCCCGGCGAGCGCGGTGGTGGACGTGTACTTCGGTCGAACTTCCAGGTGATGGACGTGAAGTCGGCGGCCTTGACGACGCGCACCGGGATCTCGAGCCGCCTGCCGTGCCTCGTCGCGGTACAAGGTCATCGTGGTCTCGGCCGCCGTGAGCCCGCCCGGACAGGACACCTACGGTACCGCTCATCGCGTGGGTGGGGCGGTCCAGGCGCCGAGGACGGCAGCTGCCGTGACGCCGATGACGATCATGGACTTGCGCTGCATACCGTGCCTCCTGAAGCCGCGGCTGTGATCCCGTCCTCACTCTCGCCGCCCGCGTCACCCCGCACCTCGGCCGAACGGCCACTGCCCGGGCCCCTTCCACCGCACAGGGGCAGCCGATCGACCGATCCACGGGGGACCGGCTCCTCCATACGGTGGGCGGCGTGAATCTCGTACACGCGCCCGATGACCGCAGCGCACGCCGCACCCGCCAGCAGAGCTGCCCGCGCGCGGCGGGCATCGCCGCCCTGATCTTGCTGGCCCTCACGGACCTGTTCGTCGCGGAGGCCAACCACGGCAGCGTCTGGCCCGTCCTGCTGGTGCTGTCGCCCGGCCTGGCCGCGGTTCTCTGGCCGCCCACGAGGCGGCCCGTCTGGCTCACCCCCCAACTGCGCACCGCCGTACCCGCTCTCCTCTCCGCGGTGCTGACGGTCCGCACCCTCCTGTTCGGCCGCGGGGAGTTGTTCGGTCCCGAGCAGTTTGGCCTCGGTGAGACGGCGATTCTGCTTTGCCTGCTCCTGATCGCCGTCCGCACCTGCCCGCCGGGATGGGCGGCCGGGTGCGCGGTACTGAACGGGGCGGCTGCCATCGGTCAGCCGTTGCGCCTGTACGAGGCAGACGCCTACGACGACAGCCTGTTCGGGATCATGCTGGTCCTCGCGCTGCTGGTCGGCATCATCGCCGGACTCGGCGGATATCTGCGCACGCTCGACCATCGCCGCGGCGCCGCGGTCACCGAGACCCGCCGCGCCGAACGTCTCGCCATGGCAGCGGACCTGCACGACTTCGTCGCCCACCACGTCACCGGCATCCTGGTCCAGACACAGATGGCCCGCATGATGGCCACCACCGAGCCCGACCGCCTAGATCCGGTCCTGGCCGGCATCGAGAACGCCGCAACCGAGGCCCTCGCCTCGATGCGCCGTACGGTCGGCATCCTCCGCGACAACCCGCAGGGCACCGTCGACTCCCAGAGCGCGGACCGCCGTCCGGTGGGCGACCTTGAGGCGCTCGCGGACCTGGTGGCGGGATTCGGCGGTCCCGTCGGACCGGAAGCCGTCCTGCGCCGCGACCCCTCGGTGCCTGCGGATCCGCCCCACGAGATCCAGGCGGCCGCCCACCGTGTCGTCCAGGAGGCGCTCACGAACATCCGCCGTCACGCGGCCGACGCCACCGAGGTGACGGTCACCCTGACGCACCAGGACCGCGCACTCCTGGTCACCGTGCGCGACGACGGCCGGGGCGGCACCCAGATGCCTTACGCCGCGCGGGGTGGCGGCTTCGGCATTGTCGGCCTCACCGAACGTGTCGGTGCCCTCGGCGGCGAAATCCACGCCGGCCCCGCCCGGACGAGGGCTGGGAAGTCGTCGCCCTGCTGCCGACGGCGCGATAGGACTCCTGGCGGCGGTCCACCGACGGGAATGGCCATACCCGTCCGACCAGGTCTTCTCTGCTTCGAAAAATACCCCCTGGGGTAACTATGCTAAGGTCCGGAACATACCCCGGGGGGTAAATTTCGTAGGAAGGAGTGTCCGGCGTGTTCTTCATTGACACCATCGAGGTGGCGGGCCTCGGCAACCGCAGCTACCTCGCCGGCGGCGAGCGTGCCGCCGTGGCCGTCGACCCGCCACGCGACATCGACCAGGTGCTCGCCGCGGCGGCCCGGCGCGGGGTGCGGATATCCCACGTCGTCGAGACGCACGTCCACAACGACTACGTGAGCGGCGGGCTGGAGCTGTCGAGGATCACGGGTGCCGCCTACCTGGTGCCCGCCGATGCCCGCGTCTCGTTCGAGCGGACACCCGTGCGTGACGGGGACAGCGTGTCCGTCGACGACACCGACGGCGCCGCCGGACTGACCCTGCGAGTGATGGCCACCCCCGGCCACACCCCGCACCACTCGTCATACGTCCTGGAGGAGAACGGGGCGGCGGTCGCGGTGTTCACCGGCGGTTCGCTGCTCATCGGAACCGTCGGCCGCCCCGACCTGGTCGAGCCGCGCCTGACCGAACGGCTGGCCCGCGCTCAGCACGCTTCCGCCCACCGGCTCGCCGCCGAACTCCCGGACGAGGCAGCCGTGTTGCCCACCCATGGCTTCGGCAGCTTCTGCTCCGCCGGCGAGGCCGACGGCAACGCCTCGACCATCGGAAAGGAGAGGGCCTCCAACGAGGCGCTCACCAGGAACGTCGACACCTTCGTCGCCGGCCTGCTCGCGGGTCTGGGCGATGTCCCCGCGTACTACGCGTACATGGGCCCGGCCAACGCCGCCGGTCCCGCGCCCGTCGACCTCACCGCGCCCGCCCTGGCTGACGCCGACGAGATCGCCGCCCGGCTGGCCGCCGGAGAGTGGGTGGTGGACTTGCGCAGTCGGATCGCCTTCGCCGCGGGGCATGTCTCGGGCTCGTTCAATTTCGAGGCCGAGGGACAACTCGCCACGTACCTCGCCTGGTTGATCCCGTGGGGCAAGCCGGTCACCCTGCTAGCGGCGTCGGCCGAGCAACTGGCCGGCGCTCAGCGGGAACTCGTCCGGGTCGGCATCGACCGGCCTGCCGCCGCGGCCGTCGGCGAACCGACGGACTGGGTACGGGAGGGTGAAGGCCTGGCGGCCTTCCCTCGCGCCACTTTCGCCGACCTCGCGGAGCGGCGTGGCGACGACGTGGTCGTCCTCGATGTCCGCCGTGCCTCCGAACGAGCCGGCGGTTTCATCGAGGGATCACTCCATATTCCTCTGCACAGCCTGCACTGTCGGCTCGACGAGATTCCTCCGGGCGAGGTGTGGGTGCACTGCGCCGGCGGGATGCGTGCCGCCATCGCCGCATCCCTGCTGGACGCAGCGGGCCGCGCCGTCGTCGCCGTGGACGACTCCTACGACAACGCGAACAAGGCGGGACTCCTCGTCCGCAACGCCTGACGGCGAATGCGCCGCGTCGGTCCATGTCGAATTGATGAGGAGTGGAGATTTTCGATGAGCGTGTTGGACGGTCCTCACGACCGGGTCACGGTGCAGCAGGCGGCCGCGCGCACAGGTCACAGCGGTGCTGAAGCGGACAGCGGTGACGCCGTACTGCTGGATGTCCGCGAACCGCAGGAGTGGCAGGCGGGCCACGCTCCCCGGGCCGTGCACCTGTCTCTGTCGGCGCTGACGGCCGGAGCCGGCCTGCCCGCCGAGGCTCAGGCGCGGCTCCTGATCGTCATCTGCCGCTCCGGCAACCGCTCCCGGCGGGCCGCCGAACTGCTGAGCGCGCAAGGGGTCGAAGCCGTCGACGTGATCGGCGGGATGCAGGACTGGATACGGGCCGGACTGCCTGTGGTGGACGCGCTGGGCGAGGACGGCACCGTCGCGTGAGTGCTCTGATACTCGCCCTGGTCGCCGGGGCCGTCATCGGCCTGGCGCTCGGAGCGCTCGGGGGCGGCGGCAGCGTCCTGGCCGTCCCTGTCCTGATCTACCTCCTGCACTTCACACCGGTCGCGGCCACCACGGCCAGCCTGGTCATCGTCTCGGTCACCTCGGCCACCGCGCTGCCCGCACACGCCCGCGACGGCAACGTCCGCTGGCGCACCGGGCTGCTGTTCGCGGCGGCCGGCATCGGGCCAGCCATGCTCGGCGGCGCCGTCGCGGCACGGCTTCCGCCAGCCGTACTGACCGGCGCCTTCGCCGTCGTCGCGGCATCGGCCGCAGTGCGCATGCTGCGCCCCCGGCCGACGGGAGGCCCCGGACATGTGCGGCCGGGCAGTGTCGCCGGCGCCGGCGCCGGCCTCGGCGCGGTCACCGGGGTGCTCGGCGTCGGCGGCGGCTTCCTCGCCGTACCCGCCCTGTTCGCAGTGCTCGGGCTGCGGATGCGAGAGGCGGTGGGCACCAGCCTGCTGGTCATATCCCTCAACTCCCTGGCCGCCCTCGCTATGCGCGCCGGCACGGCCGACGGACTGGACTGGGCCGTCATCGCCCCCTTCGCCGGGGCCGCCGTCCTCGGCGCGTGGGACGGCAAGCGCCTGGCCGCGAAGGTCTCCGGGAGCGCGCTCCAGCGGACCTTCGCGTTCGTGCTGCTGGCGGTTGCGACCGCCATGCTGATCGACGCGCTGGTGTGATGCACGCCGATCAACCGGACGGGCGGCGGAAGACATCCAGACGACGCCCGGGGCCCCGGACGCGGGAGAGACTTACCGTATAGTTACCCCTGGGGGTATTTGGGAGGAGTATTCAATGGAGCTTGAGCTGGCGGGCGACGAGTTGCGCTCGGTGCTGAACCGGCTGCGCCGGGCGCAGGGGCAGATCTCCGGGGTGATCCGGATGATCGAGGAAGGCCGTGACTGTGAGGACGTCGTCACGCAGCTTGCCGCTGCTTCTCGCGCGCTCGACCGGGCTGGCTTCGCCATCATCGCAACCGGTCTGCAGCAGTGCATCGTGGACGCGGAGAGCGGTGCGGGCGGTGGAAAGGACCAGGGCCAGATGCGCGCCAGGCTGGAGAAGCTGTTCCTGTCGCTGGCCTGAGGGGGCTTGACTGGGGCGCGTCCGCTATGCCCGTACACGGCGGACGCGCCCTTTTTGTCGGGTCAGGACGATGACTCATTGAAGCGTCGCGGCCCCGGTCCGTGACGGTGAAGGCGCTTCACGGGCGGCTCGGGTGCAAGCCTGCGTGTGTGTCGACGGTCCGCCGGGTCATGAAGGGGCCCAATGCGAGCCCGGTGCCGGCCTCTGCGTGTTGCCGCCGACCGCGGGGTGCGGTTGACCAGTCCCTGGGTGTCGACGAAGAGCGCAGTGGCCCACTCGAATAATTACCCCAGGGGGTATATAGTCGCCGAGGAGTACCCCCGGGGGTATATTCTGATCACATCAATACCCCCGTGGGTATGCAAGCGCCATCGGCAGTGAGTAGCAGGAGAGTCGAATGCCAGACCCGTCATATGGCCGTACCGCCCACGTGGCGGCCGACTTCGCGACGGCCGTCGCCGCGGTGCGGGAAGAGCTGAGCGCCCAGGGGTTCGGGGTGCTGACCGAGATCGATGTCCAAGGCACTCTCAAGGCCAAGCTCGGTCACGACATGGAGGACTACGTCATCCTGGGTGCCTGCAGCCCTCCCTTGGCCCGTCGGGCGCTCGAAGCCGACCGGAGCGTGGGGCTGCTCCTGCCGTGCAACGTCGTCGTCCGCGTCGATGGTGACGGCGTGCTCGTCCAGGCTGTGGAGCCGAACATGTTGGTGACCTTGACAGGTGACGGCGCACTCGCCGCGGTCGCCGAAGAAGCGGCCGGCCGCCTTGACGCCGTGCTGGCCGCAGTGCAGGACAGGTTCGCGTAGCGGCCCGTAGCCGTCCGGGTTCCGGTGCGTGCCCTCTGCTGCACCTCTTCCTGGGCAGACGCATCGCTTTCAAATACCCCCAGGGGTATTTAGTAGTCAGTGAAGGAAAACCACCCCTCCGGGTAGACGAAAGGGAACTGAGCATGACCACTGCCCAATCCACACGGGAAGCAGCGGACTCCTCCGCCGAGCCGCCGGCAATCTTGCCCGGCGTGCTGGGGCGCCTCGGCGTCTGGGCCACCACACGCCTGCGCCTCGTACTGGTGCTGTGGTTCGTCCTGGTGGTCGGCCTTGGAGCTTTCGCGCCGCAGGTGACCTCGGCGCTGGCCGGGGCCGGATGGCAGGCCAACGGGTCGGAGTCGGTGACGGTGCGCGAACTCGCGCAGAAGCACTTCGGAGGCAACGCCTCCTCCGCACTCCAGGTCGTCGTCACCGCCGACAAGCAGGTGTCCGACCCCTCGGTGCGGAAGGTGATCGCCGAGGCGACCGCTCTGCTGGAGCACGACTCACGCATCTCGACCGTCGTACAGCCTCAGGCGGGCGCGACCATCAGCCGTGACGGCAAGGCGGCCGTCCTGCTCGCCGGGGCCGGCGCCGACACGAACGACATGGTCCGGGCCGCCGACGACCTCAAGAAGCCGCTGTCCGAGCTGTCTGGCGACGGCATCGAGGTCAGCGCCACCGGATCGTCGGTGATGTGGAGCGACTTCAACACCGCCAACCACGACGCCATGATGCACTCGGAGATGGTGTCCTGGCCGGTGACGATGGCCATCCTCGTGCTGGCCTTCGGCTCGCTGGTGGCCGCAGGGCTGCCGCTGCTGCTGACCATCGCCGGGCTCGCCGCCTCCGCGGGCGCTCTGGTCCTGCTCAACCACGCGACACCGACATCGATCTGGGCGATGAACTTCGCCATGATGTTCGCCCTCGCGCTCGGTATCGACTACGCCCTCTTCCTCGTCGTCCGCTTCCGCGCCGCCCTCGCCCGGCACGGCAACCCTGTCCGCGCCGTCGCCGAGACCATGGACACCGCGGGCAAGGCCGTGGCCCTGTCCGGGCTCACCGTCCTGGTCAGCCTGTCGGCCGTGATGCTCGTACCCGCTCCGGCCTTCCGGTCCATGGCACTGGGCATCATGCTCGCCGTCGTCTTCGTCCTGGCCGCCACCCTGACCCTGCTGCCCGCCGTCCTGGGCCGCCTGGGAAGCCGTGTCAACGCGGCGTCCTTGCCCATCGCCCGCGCCGCGGCCACCGGCGACGGCTCCTCGCCGCGCTTCACCGCCTGGGGCGAGCGTCTCTGGCGCCACCCCCTGCGCTACGGCCTTCCCGCCCTGCTCATCCTCGTCGCACTCGCCGCACCGGTGATCGGCCTGCGCACCGCGATGCCCTCCATCACCGTCGTTCCGGAGAAGGACTCCTCGCGCGTCGGATACGAGGCCGTCCAGAAGGCGTTCGGCGACGGCGCCCCCGGCACCCTGCAGGTCGTCACCCCGACCGCCGAGGCCGACCGGACCGCGAAGGAACTCGCTGCGAACAAGGGCATCGCGGGCGTGATGCCGGCCCAGCCGGCCGCGGACGGCAGCTCCCTCTCGCTCATCCAGGCCGTGCCCACGGTGGACCCGTCCGACCCAGGCCTGGAGAAGACCGTCGACGCGCTACGCCGAGACCTGCCGAGCAGCGCTCTCGTGGGCGGCGCAGCCGTCGAGAACCTCGACCTGCAGACCACCCTCGACGACAAGACCCCGCTCGTCATGGGCGTCGTCCTGGCCCTCGGCTTCCTGCTGCTCCTCGTGGCCCTCCAGGCACCGCTGGTGGCGCTGATCGGCACCCTCACCAACCTGCTCGCCACCGCCGCGGCCTTCGGCGCGGCCCGGCTCATCTTCCAGGACGGCCACGGCGCCGATCTGCTCGGCTTCACCTCCCAGGGCTTCCTGGACGGCTGGGCGCCGGTGTTCTTCTTCGCCATGATCTTCGCGATCGCCATGGACTACACGGTTTTCCTGCTGTCCACGGCCAAGGAGCACTACGAGAAGACGGGCGACCCACGCACCGCCGCGGTGGCCGCGCTCGGCCACTCGGGACGCGTCATCTTCGCTGCTGCGGCCGTCATGGTCGCCGTCTTCTTCACCTTCGCCCTCTCCGGGCCCCTGCCGCCGAAGGAGATGGGCATCGTCCTCGGCATCGCGGTCCTGCTGGACGCCGCCCTGGTCCGCCTCGTGCTGCTGCCGGTCCTGCTCCGCCTCACCGGCCGCGCCGCCTGGCACACGCCTGCCTGGCTGAGGCGCATCCTGCCCGACATCCACTTCAGCCACGGCTGAGGTGACCGGGGAGGTGGTCCGGAACAGGGCCCGGGCGACCTCCCCGCTCTCGAACCACCGAAGAACCCTGAAGAACTCTTACGTCGAAGAAGGAGAAGTCCCATGTGCCAGCGAGCGGTCTGCCGGACATGCCAGGGAATCACCTACCGCGGCTGCGGCATGCACGTCGAACAGGTGCTGGCCGGGGTCCCCAAGTCCCAACGCTGTATGTGCCCTCAGCAGGAGACATCCGCCGGAAACATCTGGAAGCGCTTCTTCGGCCGGGGCTGACGTCGGTGCTGGCCGTGTTGTCGCTCCTGGGTGACAAGGTGTGGTACCTGCCGCGGTGGCTGGAGCGGCTGCTGCCGAATATCAACGTCGAGGGCGAGAAGCTCAGCCACAAGGTTGCCTCGCCGGACGACCAGTCGGTCGTACGGCCCCTGCCCATCCGCTGAACTCGCAGCGGACCGATGACAGCGGGACGGTCATCTTCACAGCTCCGGCTGCTGCCCGCTGACCGGGGCCACTGAAGCGGCAGTGGCCCCAGACCGCGCCGGGCCTCCAGGGGACGGAGGCCGACGCACCCGGGCCCGGCGGCTCGAGCTTGGCCATTTCAGTTGGTGAGTCTGCGGTGGCATACGAGGGTCGCGGCGATCTGTGAAGGCCAGGAAGTGCTCGGGCTTGCGCTCGTAGCGGCGGTGGAGTCGCCGACAGCCGGACAGCCAGGACACGGTTCGCTCCACGATCCAGCGGTGCCGTCCCAGTCGTTGGGAGGACTCGATGCCCTTGCGGGCGATGCGGTGCCGGATGCCTCGGGGTGACAGTCAGCGTCGTAGGTGCTGGTAGCCGTAGCCATTGTCTCCGTGCAGTTTCCCGGGCCGTCGGCGTCGGCGGCCACGACGGGGGCTGATGGGCGGTAGCGGCAGGAGAGACAACACGCGTTCGGTCAAGTCCCGTCAGCGGGGTCGGCTGGGCTGCGCCGTGGCTGCTGTCGGAGGTGGCGCCGTGGGGGTGGTGGTGAGGTGCACAGTGGGCTTCACCTTCACGGGGGTGTGCGTCCGGATTCCGGTGCCATGCGCGAGGTTCTCGGCGAGGTCGGCCAGCAGCGAGCTGGGGGTATAGGGGGATGCCGTGACGTTCCAGGTTGGGCGGTCGATGCTGGGGCGGGCCCAGAGGGCCCAGGTGACGAGCGTGCTGTTCGGCTGCTGGGCGGCGAAAGTGTCGAACTGGATGCCAGCGTCCCCGGACGGGGTCATCCAGCGGATCCAGCGTCCGTCGATGGTGTGCTTCCATCCGGCGTCAGTGAGGGGCTTCGTGGCGACGGTGACGGTCTTCTCGGTGACGGGGCTACCGATGGCGGTGTCCCACCCGTCGCCTTCGGCGAGGTGGTGCAGCAGGGTCTGGAGCACGGGGGTGGGGGTGGTGCCGGTCGCGGTGAGGTGCCACATCCGGTCGGAGACGGGGGTTTCGTAGGCGGCGACGGTCCAGGCCATCTCGCGGGGCTCGGCCTCGTGGACGCGTTCGACCCGCAGGGTTTGTGATTCGTGGATGGCGTGGGTGGTGTCGTCGGTCCAGGTGCGCCACTTCTCCCAGTCGCCCTGTTCGGCGAGAAACTGATCGAGGAGGGTGTCATGGTCGCCGGCATCGGCGGCGTACGCGGGCACGATCTCCAGTGGCTGGGCAGGCGATTGGGGTCCTGTGGCCGGTGTGCCGAGCGAGGTGCGGGCTTCACCGGCGGCGCGCTCGGTGTCGGTCATGGGGGCGGGGCCGGGTCGCATGGTGTCGTGGTGGAGGCGTTCGAAGGCTGTTAGGGCCTTTGCGGGTGAATCGAAGGTGTCGGCGATCTGCCGCAGGTGGTTCTCGCCGTGGAGGTAGACGCTCTTGCCCGTGTCGCGGTAGGTGCCGACGGCGACGGTGGTGCCGCTGTCGTCGGCGTGGGCGTGGATGATGAGTCGGCCGTGGCGGATGTCGTCGTGGATCTTCTGGGCTTCGTTGGAGACCTCCCGGATCTCCGCCCGGGTACACCAGGGCATCGGGTAGTTGGCCCAGGTCCACTCCTCGTCGATCGCTTCGCGGAGCTGGGGGGTGATCTCCGTGGTGAAGCCGTCTGCGGTCAGGGCCTGTGCGGCCTTCTCGGCCCAGTAGGGCTCCGTAAGTTGTTAGGCGGTCCGAGAGGGCCGGATGCGGCTGAGTAGGGCCTGCCAGCAGTGGCTTGCGAGGAGTGGCCATCCGGCTCTCTGGGGCGCCCTGACTGCTGATTGAGATGTGCGCGCGTGTGCGGTCGCTGTTTACGGAGCGGACAGCGGGGTGTTCCTCGGGCCCACGGCATGCTGTGTGGAACAACGAGGAGCAGTTGAGTGAGCAAGCGACCTGGCCAAGCCTGGTGTGGGATCGACGCTGGCAAGGGCCATCACTGGGCAGCAGTGGTCGACGAAACTGGCGCGACCCTGTGGTCGAAGAAGATCGACAACGATGAGACAGCCATCCTCACGGCCCTCGGCGAGATCCTGGAGCTAGCGGATGAAATCCGCTGGGCGATGGACATCTCCGGCACGGCTTCCGCCTTGCTGCTGGCCCTGCTCGCCGCCCATGGTCAGCAGGCCGTCTACGTGCCTGGCCGCACGGTCAACCGCATGGCTGGCGCCTACCGGGGAGAGGCCAAGACCGACGCCCGCGACGCCTACGTAATCGCCGAAACCGTCCGTCATCGCCAGGACTTTGACACCATCGGGGTGCCTGCCCAGCTGTGCGCCGATCTCGCCCTGCTGACCGCTCATCGGTCGGATCTGGTTGCCGACCGCGTAAGGATGATCAATCGGCTGCGTGACGTGCTCAGTGGTGTCTTCCCTGCCCTGGAGCGGGCCTTCGATTACTCAGGCCATAAGGGCGCCCTTGTCCTTCTGACCGGGTATCAGGTTCCCGCCGAGATCCGCCGCCGGGGCCGGGCCAGGCTGACGGCATGGCTCGCCAACCGCGGCGTCCGTAGCGCCGACTTGGTTGCCGCCACCGCGCTGGAGGCTGCCCAGGCTCAGTTCACGTCGCTGCCCGGCGAAGATATGGCCTCGCAGATTGTCGCCGATCTGGCGGCGCAGGTCCTGACCTTGGACGACCGGCTCAAGCGCGTCGACCGGAAGATCGGGGAGACATTCCGCAGCCACCCGCAGGCGCAGATCATCGAATCATTGCCCGGTATGGGCCCAGTACTTGGTGCAGAGTTCATTGTGGCCGCTGGCGACCTGTCGGCTTACGCGGACGCCGGCCATCTGGCCTCCGCGGCCGGGCTGGTGCCCGTGGCGAAGGACTCAGGTCGCCGAACTGGCAACCTGCACCGTCCCAAGCGCTATAGCCGACGCCTGCGACGCGTGTTCTACATGTCCGCGCAGACCAGCATCATCCGCGAAGGACCGAACCGGGACTTCTACCTCAAAAAGCGCAACGAGGGCTGCAAGCATGTTCAAGCCGTCATCGCGCTCGCCCGCCGACGTGCCGGTGTCCTGTGGGCGCTCCTACGCGACAACCGGCTGTTCACCCCCATACCGCCAGGGTGACCGCCGCGGTCACCTATGGGCCGGCCACCGATACAGGCCGTGCTGAGCGGCAGGGCTAACTCGAAGCGCTGCCCGGCGACCACAGCAGGAATCCGTCCTTCGAGCCCGGCCCTCTGCGTTGGCGATGCCGGGGGCCGGGCTTGGGGTGCTGCTCTTGTCGGTGTCGGGTGGGTTGCCGTCAGCAGGTTTTACCGGTCGGTGTCGGGGCCCTCGGCAGCCGCGGCGTCGAATTGTTCGATCAGGGCCAGCATCTGCTGGTCACCGTCGGGGGAGATCATGAGGTCGAGGTGATGCGAGGCCATCTGGGCCTGCGGCAGCACGTACTCGTGCATCGCCTTCTCGTACGCCTCGATCGCCGCCGCCGGATTGCCGGGGTTGTTCACTATGGCGAGGGCGAGTTCGGCCCCGTCGATCATGGCGAGGTTGGCTCCGGCCCCGGCGAAGGGGGACATGAGGTGGGCGGCGTCGCCGATGAGGGTGACGCCCGGCTTGCTCTCCCAGGTCAGGCCGACGGGGAGCTGCATGATCGGGCGGGGCAGGATCGTGTCGTCGCAGTAGCGGATGAGGTCGGTCAGCTGCGGCGCCCAGTCGGTGAAGTACTCCAGGATCGCGGTGCGGGCCTCGTCCGGGCGGTCGAAGGGGATGCCGGACGTGGTCAGCCAGTCCGCGGGGGTGCGGAAGGCGACGTAGGTGCGGATGCGGCCGTCGCCGTTGCGCTGCGGCATGATGCCCTTGTTGTCGCCCAGCGCGTACAGGCTGCCGCGGCCGACGAGTTCGGCGAGGGCGGGCTGGGTGCGGTCCACGTCCGTGATGCCGAGTTCGAGGAAGTTGACGCCGCTGTGTTCCGGCTTGGCGTCGGTGATCAGGGGGCGGACGTGTGACCAGGCGCCGTCGGCTCCGACCAGCAGGTCGCAGGTCTCAACGGTTCCGTCGGCGAAGTGCAGTTCGTGCCGGCCGTCCGTCAGGGGCACGGCCTCGGTGAGGTACTTGCCCCACTGGATCGAGTCCGGGTCGACGGAGTCCATCAGGATGTCGCGCAGGGTGCCCCGGTCGATCTCGGGCCGGTCCATGTCGTCTTCCTGGGCGGTCTGTTCGCGCAGCAGCGTGCCGTGCTTGTCGAAGAGCTTCATGTCCTGACCTTCGGGGCGGACGGCGGCGAGGAACTCGGCGGTGAGGCCGGCTTCCTGCAGCGCGCGCTGCCCGGACTCCGGGTGCATGTCGAGGGTGCCGCCCTGGCTGGGGCGGGCGTCGCGGGCGGCGTCGGCCTCGTAGAGGGTGGCCTTGATGCCGCGGACTTGCAGGACGCGGGCGAGGGTGAGGCCGCCGAGGCCGCCTCCGACGATGGCGATGCGGGGGGTGGTGGTGCTCAAGGTGATGCTCCGTTCAGGTTCAGGTGGTGCGGAGGGTCTGTCTGGGTCAGGCGGTCTGAGAAGCCGGTGCCTGCTCGGCCGCCGGCCTCGGGGTGGTGGGCTTGCCGCGCAGCGGGATCTCCTTGATGAAGAGCGCGGCCACGAAGGCGGTGGCGCACAGGCACGCGGCGAGCAGGAAGATGTGCTGGGTGCCGGAGGCGACGGATTCCAGGTAGGCGTCCTTGGTCTGGGCGGGCAGCTGGGCCAGCGCCGAGGCGCTGATCTGCGTGGCTTCCCCCGAGTCGGAGCCGGTGGTGGCGGGCAGGTGGCCTGCCGTCGCGTGGGTGAACAGGGAACCGAAGATGGCGACGCCCAGGGAACCGCCGATGGTGCGGAAGAGCGTGACGCCCGCGGAGGCCACGCCCATGTCGCGCATCTCGACGCTGTTCTGCGCGATGGTCGTCGTCATCTGGAGGAGGAAGCCGAGTCCGATGCCGACGAGCGCCATGTAGAGGCCGGCGGTGGTGCGGGAGGTGTCGGTGTCCATGGTGGCGAGCAGGCCGGTGCCGACGGCGAGGAGGCCGGCGCCCAGGACGGGGAAGATCTTGTACTTGCCGGTGCGGGACATGGCCTTGCCGGCGATGGTGGAGACCAGGGCGATCGGGATCATCATCGGCATCAGCAGCAGGCCGGAGTTGGTGGCCGAGGCGCCCTGCACGCTCTGCTGGAACAGGGGCAGATAGAGCGTGGCGCCGAACATGACCGCGCCGGCCCCGAAGATCATCACGCAGGACAGGACGAAGTTGCGGTCGCTGAATATCCGCAGCGGAAGGACCGGCTCGACGGCCCGCCGTTGCGAGGCGATGAACAGGGCCAGACCGATCACCGCGACCGCGAACAGCGACAGGATCTGCCAGGAGCCCCAGGCGTACTGCGTGCCGGCCCAGGTGGCGGCCAGCACGATCGCGCTGATCGTCGTGGTCATCAGGGCGATGCCCGGCCAGTCGATCTGGGCCTTGGTGCGGGTGGCGGGCAGTTTCAGCATGATCGCGGACCAGGCCAGGGCCATGAGCCCGAGCGGGATGTTGATGTAGAAGGCCCAGCGCCAGCCGAGGTGGTCGGCGATGAGGCCGCCGATGAGCGGGCCGCCGATGGTGCCGATGGCGATGACCGCTGCGTTCATGCCCTGGTAGCGGCCCCGTTCCCGGGGCGGCACCAGGGTGCCGATCAGCGCGAAGGAGAGCGCCGTGATGCCACCGGCGCCCAGGCCCTGGATCGCCCGGAAGGCGATCAGCTGGGACATCGACTGCGAGGCCCCGGACAGGACCGAGCCGATCAGGAAGACGCCGGTCGAGGCGAGGAAGACGTGCTTGCGGCCGTACAGGTCTCCGAGCTTGCCCCAGACGGGGGTGGAGGCTGCGGTGGCGAGCGTGTAGGCGGTGACGACCCAGGAGATGTGGGCGAGGCCGCCGAGGTCACCGACGATCGTCGGCATCGAGGTGCCGACGATGGCGTTGTCGAGCATCGCCAGCAGCATCGCCAGCATGATCCCGAGCATGGTGATGCGGATGCGGTTCGGGGTTGCGGACGGTTCGGCCGCCGGGGGCGCAGTGGGGTCGGTGGACATGGCTGATCACTCCTTTCGCGGAGTGGGAGGGGTCGTAGAAGCAGTCACGGCGAAGCTCGTCCGCTCTTGCCTCAACCAGAGAAACACAACCCGATAAAAAAGTGCAACCGATAGCCTTATGGATCGGATTGCCTGCGGCGGTAGACTGCCAGGCATGACCGAGACCATGGGACGCCGGGAGCGCAAGAAGGCCCAGACCCGCAAGGCGCTGTCGGACGCCGCGATGCGGCTGTTCACCGAGCGCGGTTACGACAACGTGGGCGTCAGGGATGTGGCCGAGGAGGCGGACGTGGCAGTGACCACGCTCTTCAAGCACTTCCCGAGCAAGGAGGCCCTGATCTTCGACGAGGACGAGGGCAGGGAAGCCGCCCTGGTCGCCGCCGTTCGTGATCGAGCGCCCGGCCAGTCGGTCCTCGATGCGCTCCGGGACCACCTGATGCAGACGCGCATGGCGTTTCGCGGCGACCCACCGGAGTTCACCGCCATGATGAAACTGGTGGACGAGACACCGGCCCTGCAGGAGTACCTGCACCGGATGTGGCGGCGGCACGAGACCGCTCTGGCAGCCGCCATCACCGAAGCCACGGGCGCCCCCGAAGGCGACGTCCGCGTCGCGGCCCTGGCCCGCTTCGTCATGGAAAGCCCCAGCCTGGTCCACGGACGCGAGGATCCCCGGCGCGCTCTGGACGAGATCTTCGACCTGCTCGAACATGGCTGGAAAACGGCGCACGGTGAGCCGCTCGACTCTGGCGGCTCGCATGTACCGTGGCCCTAACCTTGCTCGACGAGAAGTTCGTCAGGCGTGGGAGAGACGAGGGACGCCGCCCCAGGCTGGATCTGATCACCAACACACCGGCGCTGTACGCCTACGCCCTCACCATGTCATCGCCGACGAGAGCGGACGTGAGTTGCGAGATCCGGAAGTGCGCATCCTGGCCCGCTACGCCCTTGGACCACCCGACCTCGTCGGTACCGGCGAGGATGCCCGCGCCTCTCTGGATGCCGCCTTCACCCACCTGCGCCGAGGCTGGCCCGACCTGTAGGTCCTATGTCAGCTTGGCCTCAAGCGCCGCGTACGCGCTGCCCCGGCGGTGTACTACTCACTACAGCCTGTGCTTGGGCAGTGCCGCACAGGCAGCCCTTCACTACCTGCCCTGCGAGCCCGGCCTCCAGCCGGTCCGCAGCCACCACTACTTGCGTCCGCGCTCTCGTGGTTCATCTGCTCAGCCAGTCGCAGCTCGAGGTACTGCTCGCTCACCATCCCGACCCGACGTGTCCGAACACCACCAACAGCCCGCAGAAGCAGCACCCTTGACGAGGACCACCCCTTCAGGAATGACAATTGCTCCCAACACGGTCTTCGCCGCCTCAAGCCGGGCCTCTCATGCTCGCACTGTTGCCTACAAGACGGCCGACGAGCAGGAGAGGGAACCTCAACTCCGGACTTGACTCGGTCATTGAGACTCTTCGTGGTCGATGCGGGCCATGACCAGGGTGTCTTCGTCGAGGGCCTCGAAGCCGCGGGCGGCCAGCAGAGCGCGGGCCGGCTCCTGTCCGGGGCCTGTGATCGTGGCGGTCACGGCGCTGGTGTGCGTGGGGTGGGTGTCGAGGCGGACATACGCGTCGGCGGAGGGGGACGTCACGAAGGGGTGCTCGCTTCTGCCGGTGGCCGGGCCGTTGGAGGCCCGGCCACCGGCGGGGTCGGGGTCAGCGGGAGATACGGGTGGGTGGCGCCGTGGTCCGTGGCGGGCTGGCCCGGGGCGGTGCCGTGGTCCTGGTGCGGGTGGTCGTGGGTGCGGGTGAGGTGGCGTGGTGCCAGCGGGCGCGTGCGGCGGACAGGTCGGCGAGCGCGCGGCGGCTGCCGAGGATGAGCTGGTACGGCGTGGTCGCCGGATCGTCGGTGAACGCTTCGATGCGCAGGGCCACGTGATGCGCGGTCGCGAGGACGGAGCGCTGGAGGATCCGCTCGCCCCAGTACTCAGCGGAACCGGCTGGTGCTCCGAGGAGGTCGAGCAGCTCTGCCGGTTCGGCCCCGGATGCGAGGAGGCCGCGCTGCTGGGCCTCCCACAGGACGGTGACCGGGTCGACGGGGGCACGGCGCCGGGCCAGAGCGGTCAGGCACTGCCACAGACCGGCGTGCAGAGGGTGGGTGAAGTCGTCGGCGGTCAGCCACCGCATCTGCTCGACGTCAGCAGGGTGCGCCGTCGCGGTCGCGAGCAGCAGCCGCTCCTCATCGACGGATTCCTCATCGTTGTCGGAGTTGGTTGCCGACGGGGGTGCGGGGGTGCGGGGCAGGGAGCCGGAGTGTGACGGGAACCTGGCGGCGATGTCGTCCACGGCGCGGGCGAGGGCGTCGGCTTCGGCGAGGGTGGTGGGCACCGGGTGCAGGAGCGTGACGTCCGTCGCGGTCAGCGCGAGGCGCTCGGCGTGGGCGCGCAGGGTACGGCGGGCATGCTCGGTTTCGATCATCCGTGCGTACGCGGATGCGTGCTTGGGCCACGGGCAGACCTGGACCAGGGTGTGCAGGTAGGAGGCGGTCAGCCCGCGAGCGTGCTCGCGGGCGGCGGTGAGTACCGCGTTCAGCCAGGTGGTGTCCTTGGTGTGCTGGTTCGGGTCGGGGGCCGGCAGGGCGCGGATTGCGGCGAACAGGGCGCCGTGCGCGTAGTTGGAGAACGAGTCGGGCTCGATCCCGGCGATGTCGGTGAGGCGGTGGGGTTCGAGGAGGAGGGCGCCGAGCAGGGCCTGCTCGGCGTAGTACACGGGCTGGGGCGGATGCGTGTCGGGCAGGTCGTCGAGGTCGTCCTCGGGTTCGTCGGGGGCGGGGGTGCGGGGCATCAGGCTGCCAGGGTGAAGTCGTCGGGGTTGAGGGGCACGCGCAGGTGCGGGGCGAGGAGGTGGCCGGCGAGCAGCGGGGGTACGGCGTTGCCGATCTGGGAGAACTGCTGGCCCTTGTTGCCCTGCCACGGGTAGTGGGCGGGGAAGGTCTGGAGGATGCCGGCTTCGCGTGCGGTGATCCGGATCGGCTCCGGCGCGGCTGCCGTTTCGTTGTTCGGCTGGGTGCCGACGGGTTCGGCGATCCAGGTGCACTCGTTCGCGCGGTGACCGAAGAACAGCGTCCCGGCCGGCTCCTCGATTGATCTGAAGGTGGCGTTGGCCTGGTTGTTGCTGCGCAGGGACCAGGACCAGCGGTGTGCCTCGGCGGTGAATGTGGGAGCCGGGGCGGTGGTCGAACGGTTTTCTCCGGGGCGCGTGGCCCAGCCCGTCCCTTCGCGCCGGGAGGCGCGGACGATCTCCGCGCCGACGCGGGGTGCCCAGGTGCTGCGATCGCGGGCGTCGGAGAGGGTCTTGCGTGAGCCGGAGGGGAAGGGTTCGGGGCCGCCTCCTGGTCCGCCGCCGGCGCACACGGTGGGGACGGGGCGGTCGGTGGCGCCCCAGCCGAGGGCTTCGGCCATGGACACCCAGCGGGTGCGGCCCGGCCCGAACAGTGAATCGGGCTCGGTGACTCGGGCGTGGGTGGGCGTGGGTGGTTCGGCCGTACGGACGCGGGAGGCGAGCAGGATGGCGCGCTTTCGTGTCTGGGGTACGCCGTAGTCGGCGGCGTTGAGGATGCCGGTCCATACGGAGAAACCCCAGCGGCGGAGGATCGCCGCGTACTGGCGCCATAGCGGCAGAACGTCGGGGACCTCCTCCATGGCGACCCACTCCGGTTCGCCTGCCGTGTTCAGGGCGTTCAGGTAGCGCATGGGCTCGGCGGCCAGCAGGCTGCGCGCGTCCTGGCAGGAGGCGAGCAGCTTGGCGCGGGTGTCGTGGCCGGCGGCGAGATCCGCGACGGCCTGGTGCACCAGGGGCTGGTCGACCAGGCCGAGGCGCTTGCCGGCCATCGACCACGCCTGACACGGCGGGCTCGCGATGAGCCCGACCGTGCGTCCGAGGAAAGGCCGGACGGGATACATGGCCACGTCCGTGCGAATGGTCAACTGACCTGCTGCCGCGCGGGTCATGCAGGCCCACTCGTCCCATTCCAGCCCGACATCCCGGACGCCGAGGACGTTCAGCGCGTGGCTCCATCCACCCGGCCCCGCAAACAGGTCCAGGGTGATCAAGAGGCCAGTCCGAAGTCGTCCCGCACCGGCTCGACTTCACCGCGGCAGGCCCACGGGGAACAACCGTCGATGACGCCCTGCTCCAGTTCCTCCAAGTCTGTTTCGGCGTCGGTGAGTTCCTGCTGCATCGCCGCCCATTCGGCGGCGGTGACGTGGTCGATCGGGGCTTCGCTGAGAGGGACGCGGGAGCGGTGGAGAAACGCCTCACCGAGCAGCCTGTTGCCGGTGGCGTTGGCGCGGGCGTTCCCCTTACGGATGGCCGCATCGCACTCCACCACGTCCTGCCATTCCTCAGGGGAGTTATCGCGGATATGCCGCCATTGGGCGTTTCCGTAAAACGGGCACCCGAGGCAGCTCGACTTTGGCGTGTCGGCCAGTCCGAGCGAGGTCAGGTAGCGCAAGCAGTCGGATCGCGACCAGCCCATGTCGATGAGCGGATGCCGGTTGCGCATGTACTTAACATCGGCGTCCTTGGCCCGATGGAATTCATCGGTGGAAATGCCCACCCATTGCTCGACGAACACGCCCTTGGGAATGCGCGCCGGATAGGGGTAGCCGAGGAGTTCCCGGACCTTCTTCTTGATCGGCTTTATTTTGTATTCCCCGGTACACTGGCGCCGGGTCATACCGGGTCTGCCATCCTTGTTGAGGACGTAGAGCGGCATGGACGCGAAGCGGTGGTCCGGGTCCAGGGCGTCCTTGCGAATGTTGCCGGAGGAGACGCGCAGAACGGGTATACCTGCGGGTTCGGCTATCTCACGTTCCAGGCGGTCCAGGTGCGCATAGACGGCCCCGGGCTCCCAGCCCGTGTCGGCGAAAATCGCGTAGTCGACCTTCGGGAGAATTCCTTCGGCTGACAGGGCGAGCATAGCGCTGGACTGAATCCCGGCGCCTAGTGAAATTCCTCGGAAAGCGGGAAGTTCGGAAATGACAGGTCCTTGGAGAGGGGAGAGCGGGGGTGTGGCCCGGCGGCGAGGTGGGCGATGCGGGCGCTGATGAGTGCCGGGTGGCGGATGGGCAGGGCGTGCGTGGTGCGCGGGAGGATCTCCAGGCGGGCGCCGCACAGACGGTCGGCCAGCTGTGTGGTGTGGGCGGCGGGGATGTGCTGGTCGTCCGCGCCGGCCATTAACAGCAGCCGACCGCCGAGCTGCTCCAGCACGGGCAGGTGGCTCGCCTGGTAGCGGCGCAGGGACTGCCAGAGCGCTGCGAGATCGGCCGTGGGAGTGTGGCGTACGCCGTGGCGGCGCGGCGGCGGCCCGTTCTCCGGTCCGGTGCTGCGGCGGGAGGCGAGGGTGTAACGGTGCATGTCGGGCAGCAGGCGTCGTGCCCAGTCCACGGCCTGGGGCGCGTGGGTGCAGGTCAGGGCGAACAGGCTGCGCCCGGCGGCCAGCAGCAGGGCGCGCGGGCTGCGGCCGGGCAGCACGCTCGCGCCGTGGGCGGTGGCCGACAGCAGCACCATGCCCCGGATCCGCGGCAGGAGCTGGGGGTGCAGGGCGGCAAGTTCCTGGAGGACGAGGGCGCCCAGGGAATGGCCGGCGAGCACCAGAGGCCCGGTGGGGGCGAGGGCGCGCAGGATGTGGTGCAGGTCGTCGGCGAGCTGCTCGATGGTCAGCGGTGCTTGGCCGCGCGGGGTGCGGCCGTGCGCGCGCTGGTCGTAGCGCAGCACGTTGAAGCCCAGGCCGGTCAGGTGCCGGGTGTGAAGGCGCCACAGGTCCGCGGTGACCGACGCGCCATGCACCAGCACGATCGTTGGGCCGACGGGCCGCAGGCGGGCTGGGATGTCGCGGTAGACGGACAGGGGAGTGCCGTCGGCGGCGGAGACCGACAACACCTCCGTGGCAGGACACGGATTGAGCACAGAGGGACTCCGGAAGGGGGATCAGTAGGGGGCAGCCGTGCGCCGTCCACGTCGCGCTGGCGGCGACGGAGGTTCGGCCCGCCTGCGGCTGGGCACGGGCCGGGGCCGGCGGATGCCGAGCAGAGGGCTTGAGGTGCGCGGGCCGTCAGCGGCGACAGGCACGGGGTGCGCGCACGTCTGGGGCGCTGGGGCGTGTGGTGAAATGCGGCGGCGGGGGGGCCAGAGTTGGGTCGCCGAGGAGGGGTATGTGGCGCGGGAGAGGTGGTTAAGGACGGCCAGTCCCTTGTGGGTCAGTGCCAGGCGCTGACCGATGAGAGACGCGGGGTCGGCGGTGCGGTCGCGGTAGGCCAGGCCCTTGCGTTCCAGGGCGTTCCACGTGGTGATCGCGATGTGCGACGAGGTCTGGGTGTCCACGTACGGCGAGCCGTTGTTCCGCTGCCGGACACGGCTGGGCGTCCGGGCGAGAACCCGCAGGGCGGCGCGCTGCTGCCAGGTCAGGCGCCGTGCAATGGCCGACAGCTCAGGTATGGCGAACGGCGGTTCGACAGGACCGGAGGGTTGGGCGTCCCCGTTCCGCGTGGAATGAGACGGCGGGCCGGGTGGGGTGGCGCCGGTCATCGCGCTGCGTCCCGCAGCCTGCTTCGTCGCAGGCGGCGTCACGGCCGCTGCCCGGACGGGGGCGTGGTGAGCTTGTGCTGGGCGAGGGCGCGATGGCCTTCGACGGTGACGACGTAGAGTCGCTGGCCCTGGTGCAGGGACGTTGTGGTGTCCACCGCGACGAGTCCTCGTTTGATCAGGGCGTTGAGGGTGGCGACGTTAACGGTGGCCCGGTCCTTGTCGACGGCCTTGAGTGCGCCGTGTCGGCTGATCACGTAAAAGGTGCCGCCGCCTGCGGACAGCCGGGTCAGGACGGCGTATTGGCTATCCGTGATCTTCGGAGCCGCCGTAGCCTGATTCTGTTCGGCGTGCTGCTTCAGGTCGCGGGTGATGCCGCTGGCGAGGTAGTAGCAGCCGGTGTGGGCCAGGTCGAGCTGATGGGCGGCGTCCGCGAGGTGCTCTGCCATGGCAGGGCGCGCCTTCTCGTGCCGTGCCTTGCGCACGGCTGCTTCATCGGCCGGCGGACCTGGGAACGGGGCGCCTTCCAGCGGGTTTTCGAGGAGCACGGCGGCCAGGTCGGAGGAGGTGACGGTGGCGGAGTAGACGACGGAGGCGAGTGCCTCCAGAGCCGGGCGGCTGCCGGGTACAGCGGTGTACTGGCTGCCGTCGAGTGCGGCGAGGCACTCCATGGCCCGGTGGACCAGCTCGTTCGTGGCCACGATCTTCGACGAGAGCTGCTGACGGGCGTCGGTGCCGGGTGCCAGGGTGAGCGAGCGGACCTCGCTGTGCAATTCCTCGAAGTCACTGCCCAGTTGGCGCAGGCGGGTGATCTCCGCATGCAAGTCGATCGTGCGAATGGTGCAGCTCCGAGAAAGAGGACGATCGTCAGCGGCTACGCCGCTGGACCTGTGTGGTGGACGGCGGTGCAGGAGTGGCGCTGGGCCGGGAGGGCGCCGGGGGGATGTCGTGCAGGGTGGCGATGCCGAGGCCGACGCGCACGCTGATGCCGTGGACGTGGAGGTGCGCCTCGGCGCCGATAACGGCGCTGAGTCCGTCGGATTCACCGAGTTCAGGTGGCAGCGTGTATTGCCGCTTCGCTCCCGTGGGTGTGAAGCCGTGCTGGGCGAGGATGGTGGCGGCCTGTTCCGTGGCCGCGGTCGCGGTGACCACGCGGTCGGTGAAGCGGATGGTCACGTCGGGCTGGGCGGCTGAGTTTCCGCTGTACTGGCGCGTCGTCCAGGCCAGGTCGACGAGGTCGTGGGTGTGGGCCAGGAGCCCGTAGACGGCGACGCCGGCGCGCTCGTGCGCGTCCTCGGCAGTCTCGGGCGGCAGAAGGTAGAGGGTGCGGCCCTGGTGTTCGCGGGGGGTGAATCCCGCCCCGGTCAGTATGCGGGCGGCGTTGCGGATGGGACGGTTGAGGACGACGAAGGTCCATCCGTCGTCGGTCGAGCCGATGAAGACGTCGGCATGGTCGATGAGAGCCATGGTGCTCCGATGATCAGGGGACGGTGAGCGCGATCGAGGGTTGTGGGGCAGCTCCGTCAGGCAGCTGTGCCGTAGTCGCCTTGCTGGGGTGCGTGCTTGGCGATGGCGCGGGCGGTGATGGCCTTCGACGCGCGAGCGGAGGCGGCGGACAACTCGCCTGCGCCGGGCTCCAGGTACCAGGGGCGCAGGTCGAGCATGGCGGCGCGCATCCCGGTGGCGAAGCACAGGGCGGTGCCCTTGGGCAGGGCGCGGATCGCGTCGGCGGGCAGGATCCGCTCCTGCCGCATCGACACCGAGGTCGACTTGCCGGACTCGGAGGTGGAGGTGGAGGTGGTCTCCACGTCGTGGTCGCCGATGAGGCGGGAGAGCTTGTCGGCGAAGTCCGGGTCGTCGATGCCGCTGCCGATCACCTTGACGGTGGAGGCGGACCACATGGCGTCCATGCCCGCGTCTCCCCAGACCTTCTGGCCCTGGCGGTAGGACTGCAGGATGGTGATCGGGATGATCCCGCGCGAGCCGAGGTGGGAGTACAGGTCCGGCAAGTCGCTGATCTTGCACACGTTGGCAGCCTCGTCGAGGATCGCCAGCATGGGCGGATCCAGGCGCCCGCCAGCACGTTCGGCCTGCGCGGTCGCGGCCCGCATCACCGAGTCCGCGCACGCGGCGATCAGCGCCGAGGCTCCGCCGCCGCCGTCCTTGCTGAGTAGGAACAGCGTGTCGGTGGACGTGACGAACTGCTCCGGCCGGAATTCCGGGACGTCCTTCTGCGGCGTCACCCATGCGGCGATTTCCGCGTTCAGGAGCGCGGAGGCGTACTGCCGGGCTGTCTCGTAGATGCCGTCCCTCGTTTCCGGGGGGCCTTCGACGGTGCCCTTGAGCTGAGCGGCGACGGCGGCGAAGTCGTGGTCGCGCAGGATGTCCAGCGGAGTGCGGTCGGCGGGGAAGGCGAGCCACTGCATGATGTCGGTGATGGGCCGCTCGTCGAGCGCCGCGGCCAAGAGCAGTTGGGCCAAGATGTTGCTGCCGGCCTTCGACCAGAAGTCGCCCTGCTGGGAGGCGTCCACCGAGGCCGCGAGGAAGTGTCCGGCCAGCCGGTTCGCCCCGTCCAAGGTGGTCGCGCTGGCGAGAGGGTTCCACCACATCTCGCGGGCGGCATGGGCGATCTGTTGTGGATCCATGGTCCATACCGCCCCCACCCGGGCCCTTGCCTCGTAGGCGGTGGTGAAGGCGTCGCCGGCGGCCTTGTTCGACGTCAGCAGGACCGGGCCGGGTGCGCCGAGCATGGACGGGATGGCGAGCGAGGTGGTCTTGCCGGACCGGGGCGCCATGATCGCTACGGCGACGTCTTCGAACCCCATCCGTACCTCGTGGCGGCTGCCCTGCAGGTTGCCGAGAAGGATGCCGGTGTCCTTCGCGTCGATGTGCTTGCTGTCCTTCAGGCTGGGGCGCAGGGAACGGGCTTTGTCGGTGATCGCCTTGGCCATCAGCGGCTCAATGTCCCGGGCCTTGGCCATATCGGTGATCGTCTTCCGGACGCCGCTTCGGTTCTTGTGCCGGGCCCACAGGACGCCAGCCCCTGCCCCGAGAGCGAGGAGCAGGAGAACCGGGACGATGCGGGCACCGATCAGCAGGGACGTTTCTCCTGCGTCGGGCCAGACCTGCTCGGGGCGGAGCAGGGCGTTGGTCGGCTGGTAGGGGGCCCAGCTGGTGCCGGTGAGGTAGGCGGTGATGTTGCCGGACAGCCAGGCCAGGTGGGACAAGGGGACGACGACGGCGAGCACGCCGAGGAGGAGGCGCAGGACGAGGTCGTATCCGTCGGTGTTGCTGCTGGAGGAGGGAGGGGGCAAGGGCTATGTGCTTCCGGGTGGGGAGGGAGGGTTAGCGGCTGCGGCCGTGCCTGGGCGGCGCTGGCCGTGAGGGGATCGAGGCCGTCGGCGTGGTGGAGTGCGGGCAAGCGAGGGAGTGAACGCGGTCTTCCAGCGCGCCGGCGACGTACACGACGAGCACGTCGGTCGTCCGGCGGATGACGACGTTCGGATCGAGGGTCGGCAGACTGCGCCCGCTGTCGGTGCGGTGCACGGGCTTCGGATCGCCGAGCGCGGCGGTGAACGCGGCGACAAGGTGTGGCGGAGTGTGCGCACCGAAGCGGGCCTGCCAGACCTTCTGGTGCAGGCCGAGGGTGACCGTGACGAACAGGCTTCCCGATCAGCCGGCGTTCCCAGCCGCTCGACGTACGCCGTCTTGTCGGGGGAAGCAAGGCCGTTGTCGCCGTACGGTTACCAGCCGGCCTGCCGGAGCGCTCCGTACGGGTCGCAAGGTGCGTCAGCGGCTGGGGCCGGGTCGGTGAGGGCGTTGGTGAAGGCGGCGATCAGTTCGACGGCCGTGCGGGCGCCGAAGCTGGCGTACCAGGCGGGCCGGTCCGGCTCGGCGACGTGGCGCAGGGTCACCATTGGTCGTCGGGGTCGGGCTCCGGACGCAGGAGGGCCTTCTGGTCTGGGCTGGAGAGCAGGACGCGTGGCATCAGGGGGTCGTTGCCGTGGCTCCATCCGCAGGCACGGTGGATGGGAACGGTGATCCAGGCGGGGTCACCGCCGCCGGCGAGGTGACGCGGGGTGATGAAGTCGACCTCGACGGTCTCGGGAGTCGGGGCCCTAGTAGTGCTTCGTTACCTTGAGTGATCTCGGCTGGTGGTGGGCAGCTTCCCGGTGTGAGGTTGGGGGAAGTGGAGCGGCTCCGGGATGAGTTGGCGGAGTTCGTTGCCGATGTGTGCGGGTCGTTTCCGCGGCGGGATCAGCGGCGGTGGGGCGAGTGCTATCTGCGGGGCCTGATGCTGGATGGCCGGCGCAAGTCGATCCAGCCGATGGCCGAGCGGCTGCCGGACGGGAACATGCAGGTCCTGCAACAGTTCGTGAACCAGTCGCCGTGGGATCCGCTGCCGGTGCGGCAGCGGATCGCCGAGCGGCTGGCCGGAGTTGTCAGGCCCGAGGTGTGGGTGATCGACGATGTGTCGTTCCCCAAGTGTGGCGAGGCGTCGGTGGGGGTGGCCCGCCAGTACTGCGGAGCGGTCGGGAAACGGGCGAACTGCCAGGTCGCGGTCAGTGTCCATGCCGCCACCGACACCGCCTCGTGCCCGCTGGAGTGGCAGTTGTATCTGCCGCGTGAGTGGACGGACGAGCCGGACCGATGCCGCAGGGCGGGAGTCCCCGGCGAGGTCGTGGTGCACCGGGAGAAGTGGCGTCTCGCGCTCAGTCTCCTGGAGACACTCGCCGAGTGGCAGTTGAAGGCGCCGGTCTTGGTCGCCGACGCCGGCTACGGCGTCAGCACCCCATTCCGGCTCGGCCTCGAGGAGCGAGGGCTGTCCTATGTCCTGGCCCTGAACGGGAAGGAAGTCGCCCACCCGGCGGATGTCGAGTCGCGCCAGCCTGTTTATGGCGGGCTCGGACCGCCCACCCTTGCCCGCTACCGCACCCCACCGCGAGCCGTCTGCGTCCTCGCAAGGGAGGCGGGTGCGGAGCGGTTCACCGAGGTGATGTGGAGGCAGGGCAGCAAAGGGGAGATGACTTCGCGGTTCGCGGTGCTGACAGTGCGGCCCGCGGGCAAGCAGTCCCTGGCCGCAGCTCAGGAGGCGGGCGGCGGCCGCAACCGATGGGACGGCGTCCTGCCCGCCCGGACACTTCTCGTCGAATGGCCGGACGGCCAGGACACTCCGACGGACTACTGGATATCGAACCTGCCTGCCACCACACCGGTCGCTGACCTGGTGCGGTGGGCGAAGATGCGCTGGCGGATCGAGCACGATTACCGCGAGCTCAAGCATGGCCTCGGGCTGGACCACTTCGAGGGCCGCACCTGGCGCGGCTGGCACCACCACGTCACCCTCGTCACCGCCGCCCAGGCATTCCTCACCCTCAGGCGGCTCGACCCAAAAGCCCGCACACCGGCCTGACCCTCTACCAGGTCCTCGACACTCTTCAGGACCTGCTGAGGTGCTGGACCGGCACCTGCACCACCTGCGGACGCCCCCTGCCCAGCCCTCGGAGCAGCCACAGACAGCCAAGAACCTAACGAAGCACTACTAGTCACTTCCGTGCCGCGGTTCGTCGCACGGGTGAGGGGGCAGGCATGGGAACCAGGGATGAGGGGGCCTTGCGGGCTGCGGTGTTGATCTCCCGGAGCGCTTTGCCGTGGGTGGCCCAGTTGTCGAGGTAGCTCCAGGATTCGGCGTGATATTCGGCGAGGGCTTCGTCGAATTCGGCGGTGCCGGGCTTGGCGGTGGCGGGCAGGGCGTCGCGGGTGAGCAGCCATTGCTCGTGCAGTTCGTCGAGACGGTCGAGGGCCGTGTGCAGGACGCCCAGCTGGTATACCCAGCGGCTCTGCACCGTGTTCTCCGGCAACTGGGCCAGCTGTGTCTCGGCGGTCGCCAGCAGGTGCCGGGCGCCGTAGCGGAGCAGCTCGAACGCCTCGGCGGTGTCGGCATCGCGCTGGCTCTTGCGCATGCCGTAGGCGTGGTCGTCGTATGGCCAGCCGTCGAGGCCGGTGTGCTCGTCGGAGTAGGCGTCCCAGGCGTCGAGGATCTTCTGGCTGTCCCGCACGTAGTGGTCGAGGTGGCGCAGGAAGTCGCGGTGGGCGTTGTGGTCTCGGGAGATGAGGAGGGGTCCTGTCAGGTCAGCGGCGAGCGGCCGGCTGCGCGGTACTGGCGTGCGCCGGGATCGTCGCGGGTTTCGTCTGCTGGCGGCGGGCTGAGCGTGCCTGGGCGCGCAGATACTTGATGCGCGTGGCGTGGGCCTCGACCACCTGCTGCGGGCGCAGTGGGCTCGGCTCCTGTACGGCGCTGTAGTGGCCGGTGCGTTCGAACATGCCGCGCTGGAGCGGGCTGCGGTCGGTCAGCGCGGTGAGGAACGCGCTGACCAGGTGAGCGGGGGTGTGCTCGTCGAGGTAGGCGTGCCAGATGCGCGGGCCGGAAAACTCCCCGTGGCCGGGCTCGCGGGTCTCGATGTGCCAGGACGACCGGTCGTGGAATTCGCTCAACGGCCGCAGTTCGATGTGGCACATGGAGTCCGGCGAGCGCGCGCCGTCTGGCTCGTGGTGCCATCCTGCCGAGGTCACCTGCTGCCACGGGTCCGGCTGCTTTGGCGGCGGGACGGTGAGGGCGTCGGTGAAGGCGGCTAGGACCTCGGCGGGCACGATTTCGCCGAACTCGGCGTACCAGCCGGGCTCGGTGCCGACGGGCTCCGCCCGTAGCCGCCACCACGCCGAGGTGCGGGACTGCGGGTCGAACTGGAGCCGGTGGCGAAGGTCAGGGCTTGCCAGGATGATCTCGGCGCTCAGGGGGTCGGAGACGGCGTTCCATCCGGCGGCGGCCAGACCGTGGGTGACATGGCGGGCGTCTCCGGGGCCGGCGAGGTGGCGGGGGCTGGTGTCGTACGGGATCTGCACGGCGTGCTTGTCGGCGAAGGCGGCGAGCTGCCGTTCGCTCAGCGGCACCAGCAGCACCCCTGCTCGCCCGTCGGTGAACTGCCGTACAGGTCACGGAGATCGTCCAGCACGTAGTGGAGGGTGTGCTGGTCTGCCAGTTCCCACGCGGCCGTGCGCAGTTCGGTGATCAGCAGGTCGCCCTGCGCCGTGCGCCGCGCGTCAGGGTTCTCCTGAACGGCGCGGGCGAGGGCGCGCAGCGTGTCGGCGAACTGGACGGGCAGGCCCGTGTACTCGTCGAGGAGGGGCTCGACGAGGGCGAGGGCTTCTGCGGGGTCGGGGTTCTCGCGCAGGTAGTCGGTGAGGTCCGCGAGCGTTTCGGTCAGGGTGCGGATGGTGTCCGGGGTGAGTGCGGGCATCGGGCTCCTCGGGGCGGGGCTATTGCGGTCAGCGGCGGGTGCGTGCGCCGCCGGTCGGGGTGTAGGGACGGGCGCTGGTGCGCGGCCTGGTGCTACGGGCGCTGTTGCGGGCCCAGGTGGCGGCGCGGGCGGCCGTGATGCGGGCCTGCTGCCACGCACTGAGCTGGGAGGGCTTCACGGACACCGACCAGGTACGGATCTGCGCGCTGTGCGGCACGCGTCCGCGCGGGCGCATCACAGGGTCCGGGCTGGCGAGCTCGGTGGAGAAGGCTTGCACCAGGTGCATCGGGGTGTTCGGCGTGAAGTTGGCCGTCCAGCCGTTGCCCTGCTTGTCCTGCGCTCCGGTCCACCACATCACCGCCCCGTCGGGGCTTTGCCGGTACTGCATCCACGCGGTGCCGTCGGGGCTCGTCGCCATGTAGTCCTGGCCCTCGAAGCGCGTGTGCCAGTTCTGCTCCTGCAGAGGGGCCCAGACGTTAGGGGCGTGGGCGGAGCGGTGGCGGGTGAGGGCGTCGGTCAGGCCGGCGACGATCTCCACCGGCGTTTGCCGGCCCAGGTGGGCAGACCACTCGCCGTTCGCTCCGTCTGCGTGGCCGTGGATGGTCCATCCGCCGGGGAGGACGTAGGGGTCGTAGGCGATGCGGACGGTGCGGTCCGGGCTCTCCATGCGCAGGGGGCCGCCCGTCTTGGACTTGTCCCTCCAGCCGGAGGCGCGCAGGAACTCCGAGACGTGCCGGACGTCGCCGCCGCCGGCCAGGGCGCGGGGCTGGACGAGGTAGTGCTGCTCGGCCTGCTCGTCGGGTCCCCAGCCCTGCCACTGCTTCTTCTTCACCGGCGGCGCCGGACGACGAGCGGTGCGGGTGCCGGGGGCTTCGCCGCCGTAGTGGCGGGCGGGGCGCCGACGCGCTGAAGAGCGTCTTTGTGTTCGTCCAGGTCAAGGGTGATGTCGCCGAGTTCGTTCGAGGCACGGCCCAGGGCGAGCCATACCTCCGCGGGGAGCGCGCCTCGCTCTGCCTGGTCCTTGGCGAACACGCTGCCGGTGGCGACGAGGTGGGTGACGCCGCCAAGGACTCCGGTATCCGGGTCGAGCACGCGGGCGATGACCTGAGCGGCCTGGGGCGGGGGAAGCTGAGATAGGTGGTCGGCGAGCTGGCCGAGCTGGCGGGTGATCTCGTCGGCCAGTCTCACCGGGTAGGGGGCGGGGTGGGACATGCTCCTCCGGGTCGGTGGACGGTCAGTGGTGGCGGTGCCCGACGCGCTGTGTCTCTGCGAGGGCGGCCTCAGGGCGGGCGCCGGCCAGCGGGGAGGTGCGGTCGGGGCCGGTCGGAATACAGGCGCGCAGATAGCGGCGGAAGAAGGCCGTGGCGAGTCGGGGCTTGAGCCGGTTGCTGATCGGTGGGGGGGTGCGGGTTGCTACGGGTTTCTCCGGGTCTCGGGTGGTGAGGCGGGCGGTCCCGGCGCGGTGCCGGGACCGCCCAGGCGCCTTACGGGGTGCGGCGGGCCGGGGTTGCAGGCGAGGGGGAGCCGATCGGTGCCTGTTGCCGGACGGCAGGGCGGCCCGCTCGGGTACGCAGGTCCTGCACGGCCTGTCGGTAGGCGGATTCGTCGAAGACGTCGGGCGTGCAGTTGACCTCGTACCCGGCCAGGAGCAGGACGGGGATGGCGCGGGTTGCCAGCCGCTTCTGCTCGCTGGCGTCGAGGTGTTCGGGCACGATGTGCCAGATGTAGAGCGGCGCGCCCGTGGGGTATGCGTGGCGTTCCAGGCCGAGGTGTTCCAGCAGGTCGTGGAGCTGGGCGGGGGCACCCGTTGGGGTGTCGGCGTGGATGGTGGTCGTCAGGGCCTTGATGTAGATCTCGACGTCCGTGCCGTATTCGTCGGCCAGGTTGGCCATGTGGTTCTCCGGGGTCAGCGGCGGCGGGATTCCGCGGGCTGGGCCTGGCTCGGCGGTGGTGAGGTAGTGGCCGGCCGCTGCGCAGGGCGCGCGGCGTGGTTGCGGGCGTGGAGGATGGCGCGCGCGGCCTCGCTCATGGAGGTGGCGGTGCTTCCGAGCCGTGCGATGGGATCGGGTTCCCCGGCGGGCACGGCCCCTTGGAAGTCGCTGGCGGCGATCCAGGCGCGGACGACGACCTCTCTGGCGAGGGGCAGCAGCCCGTGGACGGGGGCAGCGATCTCGGTCAGGACCTCGGCCACCTCGCTGCTGGTTGTGGCGGCTGCGGCTCGCTCAGCGAGGCCGGCCAGGCAGCGCAGGGCGGCCTCACGTTCACCGTCCGGTGCGACCAGCATGTTCAGTGTGGGGTCGATGTGGACGCTGTGACCGGCGGCGAGCAGGGCGTGCGAGGCTGCGGTCGCCTTCCGGCGCTGCTGCTCGACGGGCAGGCCGTGTGGAAGCCGGTGATAGTCCCCGCGCGGTCCGGGAGCGGGGAGGAAGCCGCCGGTTCGCTGGAGGATGTCCGCGGCCTTTTCGGTACCGCCGATGGCCACGACCAGGTCGGTTCGGGGGTCCTTGGTGATGGTGACGTACTCCAGCACCCAGAAGTCGGGCTCCGTCTGCTTCACCGAGACCGGGTGGCTGGCGTACGAGGACCGGCAGGGACGGGCGGCACGGAAGCGGCGGCGGTGGGCGCGGTCCGGCCTGCGGGATGCTGCAGAGCGGTGTCGATGCCGAGCGCGTCGAGGCGCGGGCCGATCTCGCGCAGGGCGCGGGCCTGGGCCCGGGTGTCGTCACCACTCAGGCGGTAGATGCCACTCTGCGGGTCCTGGACGAAGCCGTGGGCCATGAGGACAGCGGTGGCGCGGTCGTCGGCGGGGGCGGTGGCGATGCTGCCGTCCGGCTGCCAGGTCAGGACGACCCGGTCCGGCTGGGCGGGCTGGATGCCGCCGCCCAGGGCGTTGTGGCGGACCTGGGTGAGGGCGCTGTCGTATCGGGCGAGCAGGTCGCCGGTGACCTGCTCGGCGCTCAGGAACGGGTCATCGGCCAGGGCGATGCCGTTGGGCTCGGGAACGCCGCGGAACGCCTCGTCGGGCAGAGCGTGCGGGGCGACGGCGGCGATGAGGAAGCCGTCGCGCTCGTCGTGCCGGTCCAGAAGGACGAGCTGCGCACCGTCCTGTCGGCTCAGGACGGCGGCCTGCTGCAGGGGGTGCTCGGCGAGAGAGGCGGCGACCAGGTCCAGGTCCCAGATGCGGTCGGCGAGTTCGGCGAGGTCGTCCTTGGCGTCGGCCGGCAGGTGGGAGCTGGTCCAACTGTCGGGGAGTTCGCCGGCGAGAACGTCGGCGTACGAGGCGAGACGCTCGGAGGTGTCGTGGTCGTGCATGGTGTCCTTGGGCGAGGTGGGAGTCAGCGGCGCAGTCCGGCGGCCATCGGGGGCGGCGGGACAGGCAGGGGGCGCGGCGGTGGCGTGCAGGCGCACACGGCAGAGCGCTCTTGCTCGGTTGACGGGACTTCCCCGGTGCGGATGCTGCGGCCGGGGTGCGGGGCATGCCGGTCGGAGAGCTGGTTGCGGGTCTCGGAGAGGTCGGTACGGATGACGCGAAGGTGCTCGTCGGCGAGGTAGCGCAGCCGCCGCGCGATGTAGGGGTCGGCCACCTGGCCGAGCCCGTCGTGGAAGTCGGCGGTGGCGGTGAGGACTTCCTCCAGCGCGGCGAGGACGCCGTCGTGGGCGGCGGTCAGCTCAGTCAGCGCATCGGCCGCCTCGTCTGTAGTGGCGGCCTCGCGAAGGCGCTCGGCGACGTGGGCAACGGAGGATCCCAGCGGCAGGTAGCTGGCCGGACGCGAGTCGTTGTCGAAGCCCGCGTCGCAGTCGACGTGGTATCCGGCTGCCCGCAGGCGGGCCACGGCGTCGGCGGCCAGACGGGACTCGTCGTCCTCCGCCAGGCCGGTCGGGGCGCGGTGGTACGTCTCATGGACGCGGACGACGGCGACGAAGCCCGCGCGCTGGAGGATGCTGTGTGCCTCGGAGTCGCCGCCGCGGGCAAGGAGTTCGTCGGAGTGCGGGTCGCGGCGGATGTCCAGGAAGCGTTCGGTGCGGGGCAAGGAGACGTTTCTCCTACGTTGATCGGTGGGCGTTGTGCCGGACGGCGTCCGGGGCCGGGACGGCACGGGGCTGGACCAGGCGGGTTGCGGTGGTGTCCAGGTCCTGCTGGATGGAATGGAGGCGGCGGGCGATCAGCTCCAGGCGGTGTGCCGTATCGGTGCCGGCTGCTCCCGGCTGGCGGGCGATCCGGTGCGAGGCGTGCTCGACGAGTCCGCGTACCGCTGCCAGAGGGCCGGCCTGTTCGTCAGCGAGCTGCGTGAGGATGGTCGCGAGCTGGGCCGACGCCGTGAGCGCCGCGCGGACGACAGGCCGTGAAGGGGGGTCGGATCGGACAGGGATCAGGTGGAGGTCCTGTTCGATGCGACGCGCCTCCTGTGCCAGGCGCCGCAGTTTGTCTGCGGGAGGAGCGTGCCACGCGCCGTCGAGATGGATCAGGTTGGCGATCAGGTCGAGGCGCCCTGGCTGGGCTTGGACGGCGATCCACCGGCAGCCATGTTCCTTGCCGGGGATCTCGATGCCGACGGCTAGTGCGAGCCGTTGAGCGACCTCGGCCCACTCCGGTCCGGTCAGTTCCCGGTCGTCGGGGTGAAGGCGGATGTCGAGGTGGAGGATCGCCCGCCGGTCGTCGTCGGGGCTGGGGGCGAACGGGTGCTCCAGTAGGGGTCTTCGAGGTGCTCGGCCCACTGGACGGACGTCCAGGTCTTCTGCTCGTCGTCCAGGGTGAAGTAATCCAGGCCGGGCCAGTGGGCGGCGATCGTGTGTTCCTTCAGGCCCTCGTTCGGTGAGACCGGCCGCCCCAGCGCCTCTTCGAGCGGGTGGTGGGGCCGGTGGGTCCGCTCGTGCAGGCGGGGGATCAACGGCCGCTCCGGATGTCGGCGATGTGCACGAGTTGGCCCAGGGCGGTGGTGGTGTACCAGCCGCAGTCGATCAGATCGTCGCGGTCGGCGAACCGTGCGAGGAGGGTGTCCTCCATGGCCCGCAGGTAGATCAGGCAGTCAGGGCAGCGGCGTGAGAGGTGCACGAGGTAGCGGGGGTGGGCGGTGACGTAGGACTGGGCGCCACCGGTCGGATCCCGCAGCCGCCACCCGTCCTCGTCGGTCGGGGTGTGCCAGGAAGGGGCCACGACGCGCATCGCGTCGCCCCACAGCTCTCCGCCGGCCACTCCCTTCAGGACGACGACGGTGTCACCGGCCTGGAAGTGGGCGTGGGTGATGTCCCGGTCGGGGGTGAGCCGGTCGGGCGTGGGTGCGAACGCTGAGGTGGGCGGGGGTTGGGACATGAGTTCCTTCCGCGCGATTGCTGGCGGGGTGGGAGCATCAATAGTCCGGAGGAACGCCGGTTTGGCTAACCGGCGTTCCCCGGCTATGTTGCCCCGCCGTCAGCGGAACGGGTTCTCCGTCCCGCGGTCCGCCTCACTGGCCGCGTCGAGGAGTTCGAGAAGGTCAGTGCCTTCGGCGTCGCGCTGGTCGATCCACCATCCGGCACGGGTGATGGAGCGGGCCTTCTCTTCCAGCTCCGCCCAGTCCGCCTCGTCCCACGCGCCCTCGATGACAAGCGCGGTGTGCGCGGCCGTCATCAGCTGGTGGCGGGAGCGCTCGCCCCAGTCCAGGGCCTTCTCCGGACCCTCCAGCTGCGGCATGTCGAACTGCTTGGCCCACGCGACGGCTGCCTCCTGCTCCTCGGCACGCTTGGTCGCGAGCCACTCCTCCTTGGACTCGGAGTCGGCGTCGCGCGCCGCCCTCCAGCAGTCGGTGCAGTCCTTCGACGCGAGCCAACGGGCAAAGCCCGCCCGCTTGTCGGCAGGGCGATTGGAAAGGTCATGATCCACGCTGTGGGAGCAGGCGTGCTCCACGGTCCAGTGCGTACGCACGGCCATAATCGATCTCCTCAAAAGGGGTTGGAAGGTGGGGGTGCGCCCTGATCAGGACGTCTTGTGCCGGCCTCGGAGTGGGCGGCGGTGTCAGCCGCGCGGCCGGTGCCCGGCGAGGTGGAGCTGTCGGCGCGCGGCGAGAAGGACGGCGAGGGCGAAGGCCGCGCCGGCGGCGGGGAGCGCCGCGCTGGCGAGCGTCTGCTCGGCGAGGCGTCCGGCCAGGGCGGTACCGGCGGACTGTCCGACGCCGATCGAGAGGATCAGCCACGCGTACGCCTCGCTGGTCCGGCCCGCAGGGGCGAGGGCATCGGTGGTCACGTAGGCGCAGGCGACCACGATGGTCAGGAACGCACCAGGCACGGCGACCGCGGCGGTGGCCGCGAACGGCGCGGGCTGGGTTGCGAGCGGGAGCCATCCGGCGAGGAACGCGGCGCTGGCGATGATCAACCGGTCGGCGGTGGTCCGACTCCAGGTGCGGCGCCCGTAGACGAGGCCGCCCAGGAAGCTGCCGGTGGAGAACGCGGCGGGGATGATGCCCGAGAGCATGTCCTGTTCGTGGTGCTCGGCTATGGCGATCGACCACACATTCATGGCCCCGATCGCGAACCCGATGCCGGTCAGCGAGACGAACAGGAGCAGCAGGCCGGGGCTGGTCAGCCGCCCAACGTCACCGTGCAGGGTGCCGACTGACGGCGTCGATCGCCAGCGCCGCGATGGCGGAGCGAGGACGACCACGGTGGTGCCGGCCAGGCCGAGGACGGCGGTGACGGTGAGCGCGACGCTCGGGTTGTACGCGGAGGCGAGGGCGGCGACGAGCAGGGGGCCGACGATGTACAGGAGGCCCTGCGTGCCGGTGTCGAGGGCGAGCGCGGCGTGCCGAAGGCGGGCGTCGGGCAGCACGTTGGGCCACAGGGCCCGCAGCCCGGCCTCCAGGGACGGGGTCGTCAGGCCGGCGGCGACGACGAGGGCCGTGGCGAGGCCCGGTCCGCCGTAGGGTCCCGTCAGCGGGAGGGTCACCAGGAGAGCCGAGTTGAGCACGGAGGCTGGAAGATGCACCGCCGTCTGGCCGTGGCGGTCCATGAGGCGTCCCTTGACGGGCTGCACCACCGAGGAGGACAGCCCGTACAGGGCGCTGAGCAGTCCGCCGAACGCGATGCTGCTGCCGCTCGTGGTGGCCCACAGGAGGATGGCGACGGGCACCATGCCGTTGGGGAGTCGGCCGGTGAGGGTGCCGCCGAGGAGGCGGGCGACGTACGGGCTGCCCAGCACCGCGCCGTAGGTGATGCGCGGTGCCGAGGCCGGGGGTGCGGTCGGGGGCAACGGGTGCCTTCTCGGGGTCTAGCGGTGGCGGGCGGTCGTGCTGGCGCGGGGTGGCGGCGTGGGCGGGGTGGTGTCCACGGCCGGGCGCGGGCGGGCGCGTAGTACGGGGGTGCGGTGCGGGGGCAGGACGGCGACGGTCGTGCCGAGGTCTTCGGCCACCTCTTCGACTTCACGGGTGAGGAACTCGATCTGCCGGCCCAACGCTGAGAGGCGGGCGGCGATCTGGCTGCTCGTCTCCAGGAGTTCCTGCAGGCGGACCATCGGACCGGCGGCGTAGCCGCGCTGGACGGCTCCGAGGAGAGCGTTCGATGCGTCACCGGCGGTGTGGCCTTCGACGACGTCGCGGATGAGTTCCTGCAGGGACACCTCCGGTGCCGGTGCCGGGCGGTTGAACCGGGAGACGTCGGCGCGCAGGATGCCGGGCGGGACCGGAGCGGGCAGGGCCTTGCCCGCCTCGAACTCGTGGGCGTAGTGCCCGATCACCTGCCAGCCCGGTACCCCCGGATCGCCGCGCAGCGCGACCACCGTCGAGTCGTTGTCCTCGACCAGGTAAGCGAGGGTGATCGACTGCCCGTCGGCGGCATACCACGACTCGGTCAGCTCCAGCTCGCCCCCCCCCGCTGCGCGGCCTGGGCCCTCTCGGCCCACATCTGCTGCTCCTCGTCGGTCAGCGGAGCCTTGTGGTGCTGGCCGTCGCGCTGGTCGGCGAGGTTGCTGGCGATAGAGCTGTGGTCCGCCCAGGTGGTGAGGTGCGGCCACAAGGCCGCGTGCTGAGTGCGTTCGGCCTGGGAGTCAGGGGCGGCCGGCCGGTCGAGGGCCCGGCGGATCTCGGCGGCGGAGGCAGCCAGGCCGTCCAGGACGGCTCGCCACCCGGCCAGGTGCCGGGCGGGTAGCAGTTCGTCGAGCACGAGGCGGGCGGCATCGAGGAGAGCCTCGGCGTGCGGGGCGAGGTGGGTGGCGTACGCCTCCACCGCCGCCTTGTCACGGTGGACTCGTGCGGCTGCGGCGGCGCCCGCGTGGACGGTACGGCCCTAGCGGTCGCGCGTCAGGTCGAGCGCGGCCTCGGTCTCGCTGTCGATGACCGCCATCCGCAAGCGGAAGTCGCGTGCCCCGTTGGCCAGTTCGGGAGCTGTCGGCAAGGGGCCGTCAGGGGCCGGGCTGCTCGCGAGTGTCATCGGGACCGCCCGCCGGTCGCGGCCGTCAAATGGACGGTAGGAGCGTACGTGGGCTTCGGCGGGATCGGCCGGGCCGCTGGCGGGGAGGTGGTGGGCGGTACGGAGCGCTGCGTCGTCCGGCCGGCGGCGGCCTGGGCGAGCCGGCTGCGGCGCTCCTGGAGTCCGTTGGGCCGGGCGGGGCGCGGCGGGCTGGCCGAGAGGGACGGCTCGAGGCGGATGTCGGCCTGCACGGTGTAGCCGTGGCGGCGCAGGTCGTGGACGGCTTGGCGGGTGCGGCGGACTCCGTCGCGCTCGGGCTCGCTGAGCCGGTACAGGCCGGGTTCTCCGGGAACGGGCTCGAACTGCTCGCGCTCCAGGTGCCAGTGGGCGAGGTGCGCGGGCAGGGCGGCGGTGAAGGAGGCCACGAAGCCGTGTTCCTCGTGGTCGCCGAAGGCGAAGTGGGTGCCGGGTCGCAAGGAGGCGGGGCTCTCCTCGGGGCGCGGGGCGGAAGGGGCAGGGGCCGCGGTGCGCGGGCCGGGCCGTGGTAAGGGGGCGGGCTGGCGCGGTGACGGGCAGGGCCGGGCGACGATGGGGCGCGCTGATGCGGGCCTGACGAAAGAACGTTTCGCCGTCGGCGAGCCACGTCTCGATTGCCGGCCACGCGCGTGCTCGGCGCTCCTGCTCCGGCACGGAGGGGCGGTGTGCGCCCACTGATACTGCTCGCCCGAGGCGATCGCGACGATCCCGGACTCCCGGCTGTGCGACAGGACGATCTGCGCCTCAGCCACGGACCAGGTTTTCGCCACCGCGCAGGAAGGCGCGCAGGCTGCGGCCGTACGCCCCAGGCGTGCTCCCGGGCAGCCGCCTCCAGCCGGTCGTATCCGACCTGGGCCGTCATCTGCCCGTCCCACTTGCGGTACCTGTACACGGGTACTGGCAGCAGGATCCCGGGTTATGGACAGGGTTTGGGGTTGTCCATTGTCCTCGGCGGAAACGGGTCGGTTCCGCCGACCGCACCCCGACGCGATCTTTAGCCTCGGTCACGGTGTGTGCAACTGGTACTCGGACTGGCGGCTGTACGGCCCCAGGGTTCAAGGCGTCGATGGCGTCCGCCCGATCCGGGACGCTGTCGGTCAGCGGGTACGTGGCTTGCTCGCGGAGCGTGGCATCCCTGCCTCCGCATGACCATGGCGACGGGCGTGCAGATCGCATCCATAGAGCCGGGAGCATGTCGGACAGGTGCTGGCGATTTACCAGTCACCACTCCTGCTTGACCAGCTTCATGGTCTGGTGGGAGATGGTGCGGCTGACGCCCCGGATCCGGAGGAGCTTGTTGGTCTGGAACTGCTCGTACTCGCCGACGTCGGCGACCAGGACCCGCAGGATGTAGTCCGGTGCGCCGAAGACCCGGCGGACCTCGACCACTTCGTCAAGCGCGGAGACGGCGGACTCGAACGCGTCGACGGTGTCCTGGTTGTTCATCGTGATCTCGACCGAGACGGTGACTTCGAACGGGCGTCCCGCAGCTGTGGGGTTCACCCTCGCGTGGTAGCCGGTGATGACGCCTTCCTGTTCGAGGCGCTTGACGCGACGCAAACAGGGAGCGGGGGTCAGGCGGACGCGGTGCGCCAGCTCCGTATTGCTCAGCCGGGCGTCCTGGCGGAGTTCCTCGATAATTGCGCGATCGATGGCGTCGAGCTGCTGAATATTGCGCATGGTGGCATTGTAGAGCGCGAAATAGCAATCCTTGACCACGTGGACTTCCCTACCATTGCTCTATGCCTCTCAAGTCACCGGCTCCTGTGCCGACTGCGCCGGAGAAGTCCCCCGGCTCGCAGCAACCGGGCCAGATACGTCTGGCTGTCACGCATTCACTGCCCGCGGTCCTCGGTGTGATCCCGATGGGGCTGGCCTTCGGCGTGCTGGTCACGCAGTCCGGTTTGCAATGGTGGTGGGCGACTGTGTTCGCCGCGGTGGTGTTCGCCGGATCCTTGGAGTTTCTGCTCATCGGGCTGGTCACGGTTATGGCCCCGCTGAGCCAGGTCGCCGTGACTGCCTTCCTGGTGAACTTCCGGCACGTCTTCTATGCGCTGTCGTTCCCCCTGCACCGCATCCACGGACCTGTCGCGAAGACCTACAGCACTTTCGCGCTCACCGACGAGGCGTGGGCGTTGACCACCGCGCCGGAGGCCCAGTCCTGGTCGCGTCGCCGAATTCTGGCCATCCAGGCCACGTTCCAGCTGAATTGGGTCGGCAGCGTCACCCTCGGCGCCCTCGGCGGAACTCTCGTCCCCGACAGCATCGTGGGGCTCCAGTTCGCAGTCACCGCGTTCTTCCTGGTCCTGGCCATCGATGCGTTCCGCGTGACTCGCAGCGTTCCCCCACCACTGGTCGCCGTTGCATCCGCGCTCGCCGGATACGCCCTGTTCGGCACTCAGATGCTGGTCCCCGCACTGACCGTTTTCACCGGGTACCTGCTGGTCCGGTATGCGCTTGGGCGCAGGAAGGAGGGCAGGAATGTCTGAACCCAGCACCCTCTACCTGGTGGGAGTCGTCCTGGTCAGCGCCGCCGTCACCTGGACGTTGCGTGCCGCCCCGTTCGCGCTGCTGGCACCGCTGCGCCGCAGCGCCCTACTGCCCTATCTCAACGCGAGCATGCCCGTCGGAGTTATGACCATCCTCGTCATCTACTCGCTGCTGTCGTCCGCGTCGACATCCCCGGGGGCACATCCGTGGGCGGCGTTGGCCATCGCCACGGCCGTCACCGCGGCCGTGCACCTGTGGCGCCGCAACTTCGTGCTGAGCATCCTGGCCGGGACCGGCCTGCACGTCGCCCTCGCCTCTACCGTGTTCGCCGTCTGACGGAACTCGGCACGAAGGCAACGGCCGCCATTGACGGCGCGTTCACCGCCCGGGCGACCGGCCCGGCTTCCGGCCGATGTCGCGGCGACGCTCTTACCGCGAACCCCCGGTCAGAGCGGGCTTGGTTGAACCACTATATATTCGCGCAGCGCAATCGCTTGACTGTCCAGTGCGCGTGCTGCTCATCGCTTTCCGTGTGTGTCACCTGGAGGTGCTGGATGCGGCACACAGCCCGGCCCAAGCGGCGGCCCCGAGGGCTTGGCTGAACGAGGTGGGCGGCGGGAACGGTTTGCCGGCCAGCCACAGGCGGCAGACCTCCTGGGCGGGGGCGAAGGCGATGGCGTGGGCCACCTCGACGGACATGGCGGGCAGTGTGCCGTCCTTCGTCTGGCGGTCCAGCCAGGCAGCGCTGTGCTCCCGGAAGTGCTGGTTGAGGGCTGCCACCCGCTCGCGTTCGCGGCCCTGGGTGACCTGTTCGCCGTGCTCGTGCAGCAGGCGCGCGCTGTCGCGGTTCTCCTCGGTCCACCGCAGGTGCGCGTCGACGATGCCGTGCACACCGCCTGGGGCGTCGTCGGGGTGGTCGTCCAGGACCGTGAGGACAGCCTGTTGGTAGCTTTCGATGATCTCCACCAGCAGGGCGGCGAGCACCCCCTCCTTCGAGCCGAAGTGGTGGTAGATGCTGCCGTTGCTCACCCCGCTGGCCGCGCTGAGCGCGGCCACGCTCAGCGCGTCGAATCCCCCCTGCGCCGCGAGGGCCGCGGCGCAGGTGAGGACTCGTGTGCGTGTGTCGCCTGTGGTCATGGCCGCATGATCATACGGGAGAGGGGGCCTGGGGCCGGTCGCCCTTGTCATAGCGGCGCAGTCCTTCGGCGGTGCCGGCGTCCCACGCGGTGGGTGCGGTGAGGTCCAGCTCCAGTTTGAGGCCCTCGGCGAGCGGAAGTCCGTCGCCACGGATCGCCGCCTGACGGTCGGCGCGCAGGCTCGCCTGCGGGTAGGTCGTCATGTGCTGGGCCAGTTCGAGCGCCCTGTCCAACGCGCCGCCCTCCGGAACGACTTCCTGCACCAGGCCCAGCTGCTGCGCGCGCTGGGCGTCGATGCGCACTCCGGTCTCCATCAGGTACAGGGCATTGCCCTTGCCCATGATGCGGGTGAACTGCTGGGTGCCGCCGTCGGTGAATGGAACGCCCCAGCGCCGGTTCAGGGCGCCGAAGGTCGCGTTGTCTGCGGCGATGCGGAAGTCGCACCAGGCGGCCAGTTCCATGCCTCCGGCCAGGCAGTTGCCGTTGACGGCGGCGATGGTCGGCTTGCCCGCGTCCAGCCGGGCGAAGCCGAGCGGGCCGGCGAGGTAGGTCCAGAAGTGGTCCGCCACCTCGTGCATGCCGCGCAGGTCCATGCCTGAGCAGAACGAGGCCTCTCCCGCGCCGGTGATGACCAGTACGTCCGAGGAGTCGTCACGCGAGAACTTGGTGATTGTCTCGGCCAGGCTGATCGCCATGTCCCGGCTGAGGCAGTTGTGGCGCGCCGGGTCGTCGAGGGTGACGACGCGTACGCGTCCCTGGTCTTCCACTCGTGCAGGCATGCATTTCCCTTTTCCGCGTCTGATTCTGCATCTGATATCGATTGGAGCGTTGCTCTAGAGCACGAATCTAGAGCAACGCTCCAGCAGTGTCCATGGCTTCCGCCTGTGAATGACCCGGCCCGGCCGCTCGGCGCCGTCAGATGCGGAACTCCTCGCCCCGGTGAGCGAGTTCGCGCAGACGCGTGGGGGGTCGGAATCGCTCGCCGTAGGTGTCCGCGAGGTGGTCGGCGCGTTCGGTGAATGCCTGCGGCCCGTAGGCGTTGATGTACTGGAGGGTGCCGCCTGTCCAGGGGGCGAAGCCGATGCCATGGATGGAGCCGATGTTGGCGTCGGCCACGGAGGTGAGCACGCCCTCGTCGAGGATGCGGACGGTTTCCAGGGCCTGGATGAACAGCAACCGGTCGTGGACGTCCTGTTCGGGCACCCCGGCGTCGTCCGGCTTGGTCCAGCGTTCCACCAGGCCGGGCCACAGCGTCTTGGGGCCGTCGGCCGGGTAGTTGTAGAAGCCCGCGCCGGCGGTCTTGCCGGTGCGGCCGAGCTCTCCGGCGAGGACGTCGAGCAGTTGGTAGGCGGGATTGGTGCGCAGCTCCGGATTGGCCTCGTCGCCCAGGTCGGCGAGCGTCTGGTCGCGGATCTTGAGCGGCAGGGTGAGCGTCACCTCGTCGAGCACGGCGAGCGGGCCGACCGCCATGCCGGCCTTGCGGGCGACGTTCTCCACCAGCGCGGGGTGCACGCCCTCCGCGACCAGGGCGGCGCCTTCGGTGATGTACGTCCCGAAGGTGCGGGACGTGTAGAAGCCACGGCTGTCGTTGACGACGATCGGTATCTTCCGGATCTGCAGGACGTAGTCGAAAGCGCGGGCCAGGGTGGCGTCGGAGGTCTTCTCACCTCGGATGATCTCGACCAATTGCATCCGGTCGACCGGAGAGAAGAAGTGCAGACCGATAAATCGTCCCGGGTCGGGGACAGCGTCGGCGAGTCCGGTGATCGGCAGCGTGGAGGTGTTGGAGGCGATGACCGCGTCCGGCTCGGCCGCAGCTTCGGCCGAGGCCAGGACCCTGTTCTTCAGCAACCGGTCCTCGAAGACGGCTTCAATGACCAGGTCGCAGCCGGCCAGGCCGGCGTCGTCCGCCGTAGCCGTGATCAGCTCCACGGCGGCGGCATGACGGTCACCCAGCGCCTCGGCTATGCGGGCCCGGCCCCGCTCGGCCGCCTCGATCGTCACGTCCTTGAGGACGACCTCGATCCCGGCCCGTGCGCTGACCTGCGCGATACCGGCGCCCATCATCCCCGCGCCCAGTACACCGACCTTGCGTGTGCGGGAGGGGGGCTGGTCGGCCGGGCGGGAGCGGCCCGCCTTGAGTTCGTTCATCTGGAACCAGAAGGTGCCGATGAGGTTCTTGGCGACCTGGCCGGTCACCAGTTCCAGCAGGTAGCGGCTCTCAGTCTGCAGAGCGGTGTCGAAGTCCAGCAGCGCTCCCTCCGCGGCGGCGGCGAGGATCCTTTCGGGTGCCGGGTAGCAGCTGCGCGTCTTCTTGCGTACGACGGCGGGGGCGGCGGCGAGCAGGCCGTACGAGGCGGGATCCAGCGGTTTGAGGT
Organism: Streptomyces sp. NPDC006372; assembly: GCF_040612515.1. Taxonomy (NCBI): domain Bacteria; kingdom Bacillati; phylum Actinomycetota; class Actinomycetes; order Kitasatosporales; family Streptomycetaceae; genus Streptomyces; species Streptomyces sp. NPDC006372. The sequence continues at coordinate 71,509 of NZ_JBEXQJ010000015.1, forward strand.
CGGGCACCTGGTGGCCCGGCGTGTCCCACGGCTGTACGGCAGCGGGGTTGGCCAGTACCCAGGCACGGGCCTTGGCGAGGAGTTCCTCCTGATCGGCGGCGAGTTCGTCCACCCAGCCGGCGGCCAGGGCCTTCGCGGGCCGCAGCTGCTTGCCCTCGCTCAGCAGGGGCAGAGCGGCCTGGACGCCGATCATGCGGACGGTTCGGGTGATGCCGCCGGCGCCGGGCAGCAGGCCCAGCGTGACCTCGGGGAAGCCGATGCGGAGGGCGGAGTCGTCCAGGCAGACGCGGTGATGGCAGGCCAGGGCGACCTCGAGCCCGCCGCCGAGTGCGCTGCCGTTGATCGCGGCGACGACAGGGCGGCCCAGGCTCTCCAGCCGCCGGAACTGATCCTTGAGCGCGGCGAGATCGGCGGCGAAGGCGTCGGCGGTCTCCGGGGTGACGGCGACCAGAGTGTTCAGGTCACCGCCCGCGAAGAAGGTCTTCTTGGCGGAGGTGACGACGACCCCGGCGATGTCGTTGCGTTCGGCCTCCAGCCGGTCGACGGTGGCACCCATCGCGACGCGGTAGTCGCTGTTCATGATGTTCGCCGTGCCGGGCAGGTCGAGAGTGAGGGTGACGATGCCGTCGCCGTCGCGCTCGTAGCGGATGTGGTCGTTGTGCTCGCTGGTCATGGCGTGAAGGTCCTCAGATCCGCTCGATGATGGTGGCTATGCCCATGCCGCCGCCGACGCACAGCGTGGCCAGGCCCCGGTGCAGATCGCGGCGCTCCAGCTCGTCGAGCAGGGTGCCAAGGATCATGCAGCCGGTGGCCCCGAGCGGGTGGCCCAGCGCGATGGCGCCGCCGTTGACGTTGACCTTCTCGTCCGGCACGCGCAGGTCGCGCTGGAACTTCAGCACCACGGACGCGAAGGCTTCGTTGACTTCGAACAGATCGATGTCGTCCAGGGTGAGTCCCGCCCTGTCCAGTGCCTTCCGGGCGGCGGGGGCCGGCCCCGTGAGCATGATGGTGGGCTCGGTGCCGATGACGGCCGTGGCGACGATGCGGGCGCGGGGCGTGAGCCCGAGTTCGCGGCCGGCGCGCTCGTTGCCGATGAGCATGGCGGCGGCGCCGTCCACGATCTGCGAGGAGTTGCCCGGCGTGTGGACATGGTTGATGCGGGCGACGCGCGGATAGCGGTCGATGGCGATGGCGTCGAAGCCGAGTTCCCCGGGGACGGTGAAGCTGGGCTTGAGCGTGCTCAGGGTTTGGGGTGTGGTGTCCGGGCGGATCGCCTCGTCGTGGTCGAGCAGCAGGGTGCCGTTGCTGTCGGTGACCGGCACCAGGGAACGGGAGAAGTAGCCCTTCTCGCGGGCTTCGGTCGCTTTGGCGTGCGAGGCGGCGGCGAAGGCGTCGATGTCGTCGCGTGTGAAGCCCTCCAGGGTGGCAATCAGGTCGGCGCTCACGCCCTGCGGCACGAAGTGCGTGGCCAGGTTGGTCTCCGGGTCGGTCACCCATGCCCCGCCGTCGGAGCCCATCGGCACCCGTGACATCGACTCCACGCCGCCTGCGACGACCAGGTTCTCGTACCCGGACGCGACCTTGGCCGCGGCCAGGTTGACGGCCTCCAGGCCCGAGGCGCAGAAGCGGTTGAGCTGAACCCCCGCCGGGCGGAGGCTCCAGCCGGCCGTCAGTACGGCGGTGCGGGCGATGTCGGCGCCCTGCTCACCGACCGGGGAGACGACGCCGAGCACGACGTCGTCCACGGCGGTGGTGTCCAGCCGGTTCCGCTCGACGAGCGCCCGCAGGAGCCCGGCGGCCAGCGCGACGGGCTTCACGCTGTGCAGCGCCCCCCTTTTGCCCCTGCCCCGGGGTGTCCGCACGGCGTCGTATATCAATGCTTGAGTCATGCCCGGACGTTATGGGCGGCTCCCAGCGCTACGCCGTGACCGCAGTGCTCACCGTCATTGACCGGACGGCAGCGGCCGGACGGCGGGCGGGTCAGTTGCCGGGCTGGTAGGCGCGCGGAGTCGAGCCGGTCCAACGCCGGAACGCCCGGTGGAAGGCGCTCGGCTCGGAGAAGCCCAGGCGTTGGGACAGCTCCTCGATGGATGTGGTTCCCGCCGCCAGCGCGGTGACGGCCACATCGCGCCGCAGCTGGTCGCGGATCTGCTGGAAGGACGTGCCCTCGGCAGCCAGCTGCCGACGCAGTGTCTGCGGGCTCACCGCCAGCCGGGCCGCCACCTCCGGGGGATCCGGCATGCAGTCCGGCAACGACTGCCCCAGCAGCCGGCGTACCCGTGCGGCCGTGGTGCTGCCGTAGTCCAGCCGGGCCAGCACGTCCGCGGGTGCGCGGCGAAGGAACGCCCGCAGCCCCGCCTCGTCCTGCAGCACCGGCTGGTCCAGTACGTCGCGGTGGAAGACCAGGGCGGTCCGCGGGGCGCCGAAATGGCAGGGAGCGCCGTAGAGGAGGTCGTACTCCAGGACGTGATCCGGTGCGGGGTAGCGGAACTCGACCCGCGGCAGGTCGATGCGACGTCGGATCAGCCATCCCGCGAACCGGTGGACGACCACGGTCACGGACTCGGCGAGGTAGTGGTCCGGGTCGTCGAAGGCCGTGAGGTCGAAGACTATCCGGGCCTCGTCGTGTTCTTCCGGCTCCTCCAGGCTCAGCAGCGGCCCGCCCGGGAAGAGGCGGTAGAAGGCGGCGCAGCGTTTCAGCGCGGACCGCAGGTCGGGAGTGCAGTGGACGACGGCGTGGCACATCATCGCGAACGTGCCCACCTTCTGCGGCTGTGGCCCGAAGCCCTGCAGTTCGTCATCGAGCGCGACCCAGAGTTCCTTGGTCAGCCGGGCGAACTGCTGGGGCGACACGCGGGCCAGCGGGGCGCTCAGCAGCTGCGGCGGGATGCCGGCGCGGGTCACCAGGGGGGAGGTGTCGACGCCGTGCCGCTCAGCTCCGTGGAGAGCGGCCCGTACATGGTGGATGGCCACCGAGCGGGCGGACATTCCGGCGGGAATCGATGAGGGTGGGAGGCTCTGCTGTGCGGGTGGTGCGGCCATGACCGCCGATCGTAGGCGACGCGGAAGTCAATGGTTGTGAGCGCTGCGGTCATGACGTCTGGGCCCTCGCCCGGCCTACCGTCGCGCCATGATCAGAGACGGCTACTTCGACGAGGATCACGAGGCGTACCGGAGCGCGTGGCGCGGTTTCATCCAGCACGAGGTCCTGCCGCGTCAGGCGGCGTGGGAGCGGGACGAGATCGTCGGCAAGGACGTCTGGCGCCTCGCGGGCAAGCAGAACCTGCTCTGCCCGTGGGCCGACCCCGCCTACGGCGGTCTGGGTCTAAACGATCTGCGGTACGAGCAGATCATGATCGAGGAGCTGGCGTTCGCCGCCGAGTCCGGCTTCGCGGTGCCGCTGCACTCCGGCATTGTCGCTCCCTACCTGGCCGCCTTCGGAACCGAGGAGCAGAAAAGCCGCCACCTGACCCGCGCGGTGTCGGGGGAGGGTGTGGTCGCCATCGCGATCACCGAGCCCGGCACCGGCTCCGACGTGGCCGGCATCCGCACCCGCGCGACGCGCGACGGGGACGAATGGGTGATCAACGGCGCCAAGACCTTCATCTCCAGCGGCATCAACGCCGACCTCGTCATCGTCGCCGCCCGCACCGGCGAGGGACACTCCATCGGACTGTTCCTCGTCGAATCCGGCACACCCGGCTTCCGCACGGGCCGCAAGCTCGACAAGCTCGGCCTGCGCACCTGGGACACCGCCGAGCTGTTCTTCGACGAGGTGCGGATCCCGGCGGGCAACGTCCTTGGCGAACCGGACCAGGGCTTCATGCTGATGATGGGGCAGTTCGCCCTGGAACGCCTCGTGGTCGCCATGGGCGCCGTCGCCGAGTGCCAGGCCGCACTGCGCGAGACCGTCGCCTACGTCAAGGAACGCACCGCCTTCGGCCGCCCCCTGACGAAGTTCCAGGACACCCGGTTCCGGCTCGCCGCGATGCGCGCGAAGATCTCCTGCGCCCAGGCGTTCGTCGACTCCTGCGTCCTGGCGCACAACGCCGGGCGGCTCACCGCCGACCAGGCCGCCGAGGCCAAGCTGGTGGCCACGGAACTGCAGGGCGAGGTCGTCGACGACTGCCTGCAGATGTTCGGCGGATACGGCTACATGCGCGAGTACCCGATCTGCCGACGCTACGCCGACGCCCGCATCCAGCGGATCTACGGCGGTACCTCGGAGATCATGAAGGAAATCATCAGCCGGTCCATGGACCTGTGAAGCAGGACAGGAGCCACGCCATGACCACGACCGGCCCACTGCGCGGCGTACGGGTTCTGGAACTCGCCGGCCTCGCCCCCGCGCCCTTCGCCTGCACCCTGCTGTCCGACCTCGGAGCCGAAGTGCTCCGCATCGACCGCACCGACACCCCGGCCCCGGACGGCGCCGCCCAGGCCCCCCTGGCCCGAGGCCGCCGCTCGGCCGCACTCGACCTCAAGCAGCCAGGCGGAGCCGAGGCGGTACTGCGGCTCGTGGAACGCGCCGACGTCCTCGTCGAGGGCTTCCGACCCGGCGTGTGCGAACGACTCGGCATCGGCCCAGACACGTGCCTGGCCCGCAACCCGCGCCTGGTCTACGCCCGCCTCACCGGCTACGGCCAGTCAGGACCCCTCGCGGAGCGAGCCGGGCATGACATCAACTACCTGGCATTGTCGGGTGCCTTGGAGCCCCTCGGGCCGGCGGACGGGCCCCCGCTGCCGCCGCTGAACTATGTCGCGGACTTCGGTGGCGGAGGCATGCTGCTGGCCGTCGGCATCCTGGCCGCCCTGTGGGAACGGCACAGTTCCGGGCGCGGCCAGGTGGTGGACGCCGCGATGACCGAGGGCGCCGCGCTGATCACCTCAATCCTGCACGGGCTGCGCGACCAGGGACTGTGGAAGGTGCGGCGCGGCGGTAATCTCTTCGACGGCTCCGCCCCCTTCTACACCACCTACACCTGCGCCGACGGCCGGTTCGTCGCCGTCGGCGCCATCGAGCCACAGTTCTGGGCACAGACCCTCGCCGGCCTCGGCCTCGCTGCGGGAGACCTCCCCGCCCAGCACGACCGTGCCGCGTGGCCGGCCGTCAAAGCGCGGCTGGCCTCGGTCTTCGCGACCCGCACACGAGACGAGTGGGCCGCGGTCTTCGACGGCACGGACGCGTGCGTCACCCCAGTACTCAGCCCGTTCGAAGCACACCTGCATCCACACAACTTCGCCCGAGGCACCTTCACCGAAGTGAACGGCCAACTCCAGCCGTCGCCCGCCCCGCGCCTGTCGCGCACCCCCGCCGCCATCGCCTCCCCCTCACCCCGCCCCGGCGAGCACACCGACACCGCGCTCGCGGACTGGGGCCTGACCACCGATGAAATCACCAACCTCAGAAAGGACGGCGCCCTGCGATGACCGTCATCGACGTGTGGGCCCAGCACCCCACCCTGCGTTTCATCCAGCACGAGATGTTCGCCTCCTTGCGCCGCTGGACCGGTGCTGAAGAGCTCACCGAGGAACTGCCCGTCGACCTCACCATCAGCATGATGGACGCGGGCGGCGTGGACCTTTCCCTGCTCAGCGCCTGGTACGGCCCGGAAGGCGCCCTCATCTCCAACGACGAGGTCGCCGCCTTCGTCGCTCACGCCCCCGACCGCCTGGCCGGCATGGCCTCCGTCGACCTGCGCAAGCCCATGGAAGCCGTGCGCGAACTGCGCCGCTGCGTCCGCGAATCGGGCTTCAAAGCGCTGCGGGTCGTGCCGTGGCTGTGGGGCTGGCCGCCGGACGACCGCCGCTACTACCCGCTGTACGCCGAGTGCGTCGAACTCGGCATCCCCTTTTGCACCCAGGTCGGCCACACCGGGCCGCTGCGGACCTCCGAGACCGGCCGCCCGATCCCCTACCTGGACACCGTCGCGCTCGACTTCCCCGAACTGACCATCGTGGCCGGGCACATCGGCTACCCATGGACGGAGGAGATGATCGCCGTGGCCCGCAAGCACGAGAACGTGTACATCGACACCTCGGCCTACACCAGCAAGCGGATCCCGCCCGAACTAGTCTCCTACCTGCGCAGCGACCGCCACAAAGTCCTGTTCGGCACCAACTACCCCATGATCACGGCCGACAAAGCCCTCGCCGACCTCGACCAACTCGAACTGGGCGACACGGCCAAAGACCTCTACCTCCACGGCCACGCCGAGCGGATCTTCGGACTCGGCAGGACGGCCGAGAAGTGACCACGGCCGGCTACACGCTGGAGAACGCGCAACAGGCGCTCGCCTCACAGCCGTTCAGCCGGCTCATCGGGGCACGCCTCACCGCTTACACGGAGTCCGACGTCGAAATCACCATCGACGTCACCGAGCGCCTGCACCAGCAGCACGGATCGGTCCACGGCGGAGTCATCGCCTATGCAGCGGACAACGCCCTCGCCTTCGCAGCGACCACCAAGCTGGGCAAGGGCATGGTCACAGCCGGGCTGAACATCAACTTCCTGCGCCCGGCCCGCGGCAGCCTGCTCATCGCCCGGGCCACCGTGCTGCACACCACCGGCCGCCAAGCCGTCTGCCGCTGTGAGATCTACACGATGAACCCCGGCCGCGACCGGGACCATGTGGCCACCGTGACCGGAACCATCGTGAGATCCTCCCACTCCACCACTTCGGCGCAGGTGTGAAAGATCGGCCCCTCCAGGTCAAGAAGGCAACGGATCCGCGCGCAGCAGGAGAAGGAGGCCGCCGTGGTGTGAGCGGGCGCCCTGTGACTGAGCGCCTCGGTTGGCGAGTTGAGCCCGCCGGTGCAGCTGTGTGCTGCTCCGGGCGCTGGTCACGGTGTGTGCGGCGCCGCTCGTGTTGGGTCCGTCCGATCAGGCTGTGCTCGTGCGCCGTCGGGTCAAACCGGTAGTCCTCGTTCCCGTGTCCGGAGGATGATGTGCACATGCAGCCGGGCAATGAACTTCCGAACGACCGCCGGGCCGAATATTTCGGCCAGTGCGCGGTGATGATGCTCAACGCGCTCCGGCAGGAGAATGACGCGGACCCATTTTCCGAGGTCACCAGCGTCGACCTGTCCGCGGAAACCGAGCCCGGGCACGAAGGAATCTACGACCAGGCCCTGTCCAACGCCCTGGCCGCGATCGTCGCAGCAGAGTGGCCAGGGGAGGAAGCGAATGACAAGGGCCGTGTGCACTTTGCGAGGACCCTGTTGAAGGTGATCGCCGAGAAGATTCCGTCCGACCCGACGACGGGCCTGTGCGTTATACCCGATCGCGACGCCGACGTCCGCTCCCAGTGGGAGAAGGAAGACCGTGTGCCCGAAGGCTTCTGGGACACCCGGATCGACGTTGACCTCCTGACCGATGCGCTCGATGTCAGCGGTCAGGCCCGCCATGGAAGCGGAACGGGGGGCTTGCAGCGCCGTCACGTCCAAGCCCTGCTTGCCCTCGACCACCACCCCACCCTGAGAACGCTCCTCGAGACCCAGTCTGACCGCGACGCCGAACGGGCCCAGGACGACGACGCGCGCTCGGCCGATCAGGCGCGCGCTCTGCTAGAACTCATCGGTGATGAAGAGGCCAAGCGCCGTGCGGAGTCGGCCGAGAACCCCAACGAATACCACCCCAAGCACAACCCTGACGGCCACGACTTCGAAGAGTGCCCGGTGTGTGGGCACGAGACCTTCTGTGTCCAGGGCTTGGACATGTGGGGACGGGTCGGCTTCGGGCAGTGCGTCGTCTGCTCGTACAGGCGCAGGGCGCGGGTCGCTGACCAGGAAGGCTTCGGCGAGCACCTCGCATCGCTGATGAGAAAGGACTGAAAACTGAACGCTCAGCTCGCCAAGTGATGCGCTCAGCTACAGCCACCCGTGTGGGTGATGACAGCCGGGCGGTTCGGCGAGACGTTCAGCAGAAAATCGAGAACACCACAGACCACTTCAGGGCCCGGTCGCGCTGCTCGGCCGGGCTCGCGCCGTGCGGCTGTACCGCAGCGGCCATGCCGCCCGGGCCGCCTGCTGGGCAGTCCGGGAGTACGCCAGCAGGCGGCCGGTGTCCCGAAGACGCAGGCTGATGGGGTGGAGTGGCCCGTGGATGTCGCCCTCGCGCGGCCCGTGACGCGGCTGCCGACAGGCCCGTCGTGGGCCTACGAAATCAAGTCATGGACAGGGCTTGAAGCTGTCCGTTGTCCACGGAGCTCATGAGGCCAACTCGATGGCTTCCCGGCTCCACCGGGCTCCGACAGAGGGACCAGGGCCTGTCCGATCGGCGGGTGTGAACATCGGACAGGCCCTCGCGTATGGGGGGGCGCGCTGGGCGCGCGGGGCGGCTTGCGATGACGACGGTGATCAGGGGTGTGGTGTACGGGGGCAGAGAAGGCTCCGGGAAGACGAGAGGGAACTAGCGTCGGACGGCGGGGCGCGGGGCGCCGACCTTCGCCGGGGCTGTGGCAGGAGCGCTCTGGGGCTGCCTGCCGCGCGATGCCCGCATGGCTGGCGGGGGAATCGAGGGAGGACCAGGCCGCCGGGTGGTCGTTGAAGGCGGTGCGCGGGTCGGTGGACCAGCTCACGATTGGGCCGATGTCCTCGTGCAGGAGGCTGATCACCTCGACGCCCTCCTTGTGCAGGACGTACCCCCACTGCATGTCCTGCTCGTCGGCGGTCGTGTCGGTGACCGACATGCGTACCGGGGGTGAGCCGTCCGGGGCGATCAGGTGGTCGAGGGTTCGGCTGGGCCTGTGTTCGCCGCCGGTCAGCGCGGTCACGAGTGCGGGCGGGGCGTCGTCGAGGAGATCGGTGCCGAGTTCGTCCCAGCCGACGGCGACGTCGTCGATGAGGTGCCGTGACATGGCCTCGATGTTGCGTCCGAACTTGTACTGGTAGGCGGCCAGGAGCAAGGGGAGGTGGTGGCTGGGTACGCCGTCGAGCTGGATGTGGATGCCCGTGTATCCCGTACCGCGGGTGGGGCGGGCGATGAAGGAGCGTGTGGACAGGGGATTCTCCGGAGCGCGCGGGGTGCGGGGGAGGTGCGGCGGCCGTCACGGTGGCGCGCGGGTGCGTCTACGCGCGGTCGGACCAGGACGGGACCGGAGGGCCGGAGGCGTCGGTACGCGCGCAGGTGTAGCCGATCAGGCGGGAGGGCTCGGCCCTCGCGGGGACGGTGGCGGCGTCGTTGCACACGAACGTGTAGCGGATGGAGGTGCGGGGCACGTCGTGGAGCCAGGCCCGGTCGTCCTTGCCGGGATTGATCTGCAGGCCGGAGTGCGCCACGGCGTCGGTCTGGGTGTGCGTGTGGGAGAAGAGGATCAGCGCGCCGCCGTCGGTGGTCTTGAGGGCGTAGGCGTCCGTGTAGCGGTTGGCGGCGCCGGTGAAGACGGTGGTGCCCTGGGCCCCGAAGCGGGTGCCGGTCTTGTCGTGGACTTCGATCTGCCGCTTGCTCGCCTTGGTCGGTGCGAAGACCTTCGTCCCCGTGTTCGTGCCTCCGGTGGCGAAGTTGTCGAAGATCGCGGTGCGCAGCAGCTTGGCGTCAGCAGCGAGGTGCTTGTTGCCGTCGGCGGTGACGGCCGTTGCGTATCCGTCGTGGTCGAGGGCGATGTCCGGCAGGTCCGGGCTGTCGAGGTCGACGACGGAGACCATCTCCCAGCGCTTGTGCTGGGGGCGTTCGGCGAACACGGCCAACCGCGAGGGGGCCTTGCCCTTCTGGTCCGAGAGCGCGGCGGCGAACCAGCGGTTCTGTCCGGCTCCCAGGCGCGGGATGTACAGCTTGGCGTCCGCGGAGTCGTAGGACCACGGCTTGTACGGCTTGCGGTCTGCCGCGGGCAGCCCTTCGGTCTCGGTGTAGTCCGAGACGGACATCGCGTACAGCGGGCCGTCCTCGACCGTGTCGAGCAGGCGCCGGTCGCGGTCGGTGTTGGCCTCGTTGTTGATCTCCGAATAGCGGGTGATGACGTCGCGGGCCTGGGCGGCGCTGAGAGCGGGCACGGGCTTCGGGGCGGTGCTGGCGTGGGGCGTCTGCCGGGCATGGGCGGGGCCGTCTTCGCCGGCGCAGCCGGTGAGGGCCAGGGCGAGGCAGGCGGCGCCGACGAACAGCGGCAGGGTACGGCGAGCGGTGCGGATAGGGGGCTCCAAGGGTCTGCTGGGCGGATGGGGATCAGCGAGCACGACTGGTCGTGGGTGCTGTCTTCGGCGATGTCGGCGGAAGGGCCGCGCTGGCGGCGGGCCGAGTCGCGGCGGTTCACACCGATGCCCTTGGCCGTGAGCTGCTGGACCACGCCGTGGACGCGAAGTGCGCGACCGCTGTCCCCGTAGGCGGCGGGAAGGGGAGGGAGGCGGCGGTGCGGCGTCAGCGCATGTGCCGCGGCGGAGCTGATGGGAGGGCTCGCGGCGGAAGGGACGGTGCACGAGCCGGGGTGGAGGGCAGCCGCGGTGCGGGCGCGAGCGGGGTGAGGGCCCGCATCCGGTCCTCGGCCACGTGCAGGACCTCTCCGAGGCTGCGGATCTCGGCAGCGGCGTCGGCGAGGTCGTAGGACAGGTCGAAGCCGTCGTCCTCCTCGGCTTCCTTGGCTTTCTCGCCGGCTGCTTCGAAGAACTCGCCGAGCTGTGCCAGCAGGCCGTCGGTGGGTTCCAGGATCTGATGCAAAAGGGCAGCGGCATCCGCGTGTGACTCGGCTGCGTTGAGCCGGTCGGCCAGATCGCGCAGCGCGTCGCCGTAGACGTAGGCGGGGTCGCGGTCTGGTTTGCCGGGGATGTCCCGGGACGGGGGCGTGGGCGTCGGTTGGGCCGGGTGCACGTGGGGGCTTTCGTGGGGCAGAGCGGGGTGCGGTAGCAGTCCGAGCTGGGCGAGGCGGAGGTCGATCGCCTCGATCAGGGGTTGGGCGCTGCCGCCGTGGCGGGCTTCGGGCCGCCGGCGAGCGCCGGGGTTGTCGGAGGGGGCGGAGTCGTAGAGGACCTCGAACAGCGTCTGGTCGTCGGGGTGCTCGCGGGTCGCGATCCAGCCCTCGGGGTCTCCGGGCGGGTGGTCGGAGGACGGTTCCTGCGGCGGACTGATGATCAGGTAACTGTCGTCGGAGAGCGAGACGCGCACGATGTAGGCGCTGAGGCCGAACTCGATGTCGCATGGCAGTCCGCGCGCTCGCAGCGGCGTGGTGATGTGCGCGTGGCGACGCCACAGCTCCTGCCACCACGGCATGTTCACGTCGCGGTGGTCGGGAAGTGGCGCGATCGGAGCCGCGCGGGCGTCCGTAGAGTTCGCCTCGTCAGCGGCCACGGATTCTCCTGCGAGACGCCGGTCGGTGTGACGGAGGCGTTCGGCGAGCGAGGTCGACTTCTGGCTTCGGAACCGGACTGGAGTCGAGTTCGTACTCGTCGTCGGCGGCGATCAGGTCGTGTTCCAGCTGGGCTTCACGATCGGCGACTTGCGCCATGAGGTCGTCGTGCTCGGCCTGGCACTGCTGGTATTCGGCCCGGTCGGCGTCGCTGAAATGAGCGGGGCGGTTCAGAGCATTCCTTGGGATGTGGGTGGATCAGGCTTCGGGGCAGGCGCGGTCAGCGGTGGCGACCGCCCGGCCTGGGTGGCGGAGGCGCCGGCGGGCCTTCCTGACGGGTGAGCGTCGCGAGGAAGCGCTGGAAGCCGTGGTGGTCGTCGAGTTCCTTGGCCGCGTCACGAAGGGATTCCGAGGTGCGCCGCAGGAAGGCGCGCGCTGAGGTGCTCGGTGAAGTGCGGGGCTGCGTGGCTCGACGTGGTCGCCGCCGTGCCGAGATGCTTCAGAACGGTGCTGCCGGCGCGGGTGGTGTGGTGTGGGCTCCGGGCGAAGTCAGCAGTGAGCCGGAGGACATCGCGGGAGAGGTCCTGTGCGTCGGTGGCGTGCTGGAGCAGCGCGGTGTAGGAAGGCGTGGCCGGTACGTGTCCGTTCTCGTCCAGCAGCTCTCACTGCTGGGCAGCGTTGAGTAGTTTGTCCTTCATCGCGTTGAGCGCGCCGATTAGCTGGAGCACCTCGTCGCTCGGTATCAAGGCGCGTTGGAATTCGGGCTTCACGGGCCTCTTGGTCCTCAGTGCATACGGGCGTCGGTGTCGAAGAGCGCCAGTTCGTGGCTGTGCAGGAGGTGCTGAACAATGAAGCTCCGACCTGCGACTTTCCACAGGCCACGCCCTCGGTTGAGGTGCGCGATGGCGTCCATCTCGACGGAGGTCAGGCCGAGCAGGGAGGCCGCGGCGTGGAGCTGGTCGGTCTCCTGGCGGTAGATGATCCGGGTGCTGCAGTCGGCGAGGAGTCCCTCGGCTAGGGCCCGGCCTTGTGATCCGGCGTCGCCGGCGGTGAGCAGGTCGGACAGCCGGTGGATCACCATGAGGTTGGCGATGCCGAAGCCGCGGCTGAGCTTCCACTGGGCCTGCATCCGCTGGAGCAGGCCGACGTGCCGCATCAGGCGCCATGCCTCGTCGTACACGATCCAGCGCCGGCCGCCGTTGGGATCGGAGAGGGCGGATTCCATCCAGGCGCTCGCGCAGGTCATTGCCAGGACGAGGGCGGTGTCGTCCCCGGAGCCGCCGAGGCGGGACAGGTCGATGGTGAGCATCGGCGCGTTCGGATCGAAGGCGACGGTGGAGGGGGCGTCGAACATGCCGGCCAGGTCGCCGTGGACCAGGCGCCGCATGGCGTGGGCCAGGTCTCGCGCTGTGTCGCCGAGTTGGCCCGACATCATCCCGGCGGCCTCGTCGAGCGCGCTTGGGTTGTTGAGGGTGGCGGCGACGTCGCCGAGGAGCGGGGTGCGGTGCGTGTCGGCGGCGCGGGTGACGACGGCGTCGAGGGCGACGTCCAGGGCGGTGTGCTCCATGGGCATCAGGTCCCGACCCAGGACGGTGCGGGCAAGGGAGCCGAGCAGGAGCAGGCGTCGTTTGCGGATCTCGCCGACCCAGTCGGCCTCGGACACGCTCTCCGGGCGCGGGGCCGCGTCCAAGGGGTTCAGGCGACCCGGCAGTCCGGGCCCGAGGGCGACGGACCGGCCGCCGAGGGCTTCTGCCACCGGAGTCCACTCGCCCTTCGGGTCGCACGGTACGTAGACGCGGTATCCGAAGGCGACCGATCGCAGCGCGAAGGACTTGGCGAGGGCGCTCTTGCCCTGGCCGATCACGCCGGCGAGCAAAAGGTTGGGGTTGGTGAATCCCTCGACTTTGCCGTACAGAGCGAACGGGTCGAAGACGAATGATGCTTCGGCGTGGACGTCGCGGCCGATGTAGATGCCCTCGGCGCCGAGTCCGCCTTCGGCGAGGAAGGGATAGGCGCCGGCCGCGACCGCTGTGGTCATGCGGTGGGCGGGCAGCTTCAGCCGGTTTCCGCGAGAGGAGGCGGGCCCGGGGCGTCCGTTCGGTGGGTAGAGCGGGGCGGGCATCTGGTGCTCGGCGGGCGTGCTTTCGCTCTGGTGGGCGCTGGCTTCGGCGCGGGCTTTGGCGGTGGCCTCGGCGAGCTGGCGGCGGGCGGCCTTGCGGCTGGCGCGGTCGGTGCCGTGGGGGGTGAACAGCGGGCTGGCGGAGGCGCGACGGGCGCGACGGGCGGGCCGGTGGCTCATCGGGGGCCCTCGATTCTGCGGGTGGTGCTCATCGCACGCAGGCCGTGGTGCGCGGGCGGAGGTCGGTGGGGGTGGTTTTGCGGCGGACTACGTGTCCGGCGGCGAGGTGGCGTTGGCAGATGGTCAGCAGGGGCGGACCCTCGGGAAGCCGCTCTGGATGACAGGAGCTCGTCCCGGCGTTGGCCTCGGTTGTGCCAGGTAGCAGGTGGAAGGCGGCGTGGACTTCGGTGGTGGCCTGCCAGAGCCTGGTGTGGGCGGTGGCCAGGTGACGTCCGGCGGCCGGGTGAGGGGGCCGGGTGTTGTCGGCGAGCCGGTCCAGAAGCTGGAGCAGAGCGGTGAGGTGGGCGTGCAGCACGTCAAGGTGCAGCCGGTCCACGGGCCTGGGTGGGTCCGCGTCCGACGGCGCTAGGGTCCGTGCGTGGTGGCGGATGCCGGCGCTCGCGGCGCGGAGGTAGGGGTGCGCGTCGTCGGGGCGCGTAGGAGAGGTCAAAGGTGGTGGTCCTTCCTGCCGGTAGGCAGGGTGGCGACGGGCGTCCCGTCGCGGGTGATCCGGAGTGCAGTGGGCCAGGGCGCGGACTGGCGAGGTTGGTTCACAATGCGGTGCGGGCGAGCGGGAGCGCGGAGAGGGCGAAGGCGTCGGGCTGCTGGTAGTTGAGCCGTCGGAGGTCGACGCCAGAGGTGACGGCGTGGGTCTCAATCTGTGCGCAGGCGGCGTCCAGGAGGGCGTCGGTCTCGGCGGTGACGGTGACCAGGCCGGTCAGTGCTACATCCGCGTGCCCGGCGATGAGCTGGCGTTCGCGGGTTTTGACGTCGGCGTACTCGACGGAGTCCTCTTCGGAATCGACCTGTCCGCGGCGTGCGCGCTCGTTGGCGTCGGCGACGATCGCGGCCTTCTTGCGCTGGACGTCCCGCAGTGCGGACTCGAGCCCCTGCGGCACGTATATAAGGGAGAGGCTGCGGCGCACGCCGGCCGTGAACATCAGCCCGTGCAGGAACCCGGCACCCATCTCGGTCCTCGGCCAGTTCTCCACCCAGTACGTCGCGTGCCGTGCGCTGTCGGTGGCGAGGCGGTCGTACTCCTCGAACTGGACGACGGGACCGGCGGCTGCGGGGTCGGCTTCGGCGCGGCCGGTCTCGGACCACTGCTGGAGCGCGGCGAGGGCCTTCGGGTCGTAGGCGGTGCGAATGACGGCGGCGATTTCCCGTGCGCTCAGCCAGCCGGTGACCTGGAGACCTGCGTTGCGGGCGGCCTGCGCGATGGACGCGGTGGTCTGCTCCATGACGGTGAACGCCCCGGGCAGCCCTCCGCCGGCCTGGTTGATCAGGCGCCGGGCGGCCTTGAGGTCGAGGGAGATGGCGAGGTAGGTCTCGTGCGGGGCGGCGGCAGGGCCCGCAGAGGAGACCAGCTCGGAGTAGATCTGTCCGGCGATGGGGGTCTGGGGCTGCCCGTTGTGGGTCCAGTGGCGGGTGAGGGTGTCGCCCGAGTCGGGGACGGTGCGTTCCAGCACCTGCACGGTGGCGATGTGCCCGGTGCGGGCGATGCCCGCGAGCGCGCGTCCCCAGCTGCTCACGTTGTGGTTCTGGGTGGCGGGGTCGAGGAGGGCGAAGGCGCGGCTGGTGACGCGGGCGATGGCGGTCAGGGTTTGCTGGTGCGGGTCGTGGACGGCTGCGGCGCCGTTGGCGGAGTCGCCGGGGGTGACCATCTTGAGGGATGCGGCGGTGCCGGGCAGATGGAGGACGCCGTCCTGCCGGGGCCGGTTGACGGGCCGAGCGAGCCAGAGGGTCTGGCCGGTGCGGCGACGGTGCGCATACCGGGTGACGATCGGCGCCCAGTCGATCAGGGAGCGGCCGTGCCGACGGATCGCGACGAGTGCCCCGGATGCCGCCCACAGCGGTGCCAGGGCGACGGCGCCGAGAAGCCCGGTGGAGATCACCGTCATCAGCAGCAGGGCCAGCATGCAGGAGACTAGTACGAGTTGGGGCAGGGAGAGGCCGAGGAGGATGCCGCGGCGGCTCCGGTGCGGGAACTTCACCGTGACCGGGGCGACGGAAAGATCAGTCAAGGGGCGGGTCCTGGAGGCGCGGGTGGAACCCGGGGGCGGGAGGGCGTGTGCACATCCCGCCCCCGGGAGTCGGTCAGGGAATCAGAGGCCGGTCGGAGGCGGCGGGGGCCCGCTCGCCCCGCTGGACGGGGTGTTCTGCGTGCCGGAGGACGGCGGTGCCCCCTGCGGCGGAGGGGTTGTGGTCGGCGGAGTGGACTGCCATCCGCCGCTCTGCCCAGACGCGGCACTCGCACCGGATCCGCCAGGCCCCGGGCTGCCGCCCACCTGGCCGCTTGTGTCGTCGGACACGCTCGTCGGCGCGGGCTGGACGGCCTTCTCCAAGCCGGACTTGACCGCGTCGCCGCCGGGCGAGGCACCCGTTCCGCCGCTCTGCGATCCCTCCTTGCCCTCGCCGCCTCCGCCGGTCGGGTTGGCGGCGATGTCGCCAGGGAAACCGCCTCCGGCAGCAGCCTCACTGCCCAGCGCTGCGGCGCCTGCTCCGGCGGCAGCGCCACCGGTTCCGGCGGTAGCCGCAGCGGCGGCGGTCTTACGGGCGGCCTTCTCGGCGTGAGCCTTGGCCATCTGGGCCCCAGCGCCACCGGCCCGGTGGATGGACTCGCCGTCGGTGCCGTCGGCTGCCCAGTGCACGAACTTGAAGACGGCGTACGGGCACAGCAACACCAGAATCATGATCACGATGCCGGACATAACGTCGGCCAGAGCGGCGATACCATCGCCGGCCTCGGTCTTGCCCATAGCGGCGATACCGAGCACGAAGATCACGGTCATCAGCAGCTTGGAGACGACGAGGGTGGCGGTGGCTTCGATCCAGCCCCTGCGCCAGCGGCGCGCGACCTCCCAGCCACCGCCGGCGGAGGCGAAGACGGCCAGGGTGACCATGACGAGGATGCCGACCTTGCGGACCATCATCACGCACCAGTAGAGGAACGCGCCGATGGCGGCGCCGAGACCGGCGACTGCCGCCACGAGCCAGCCCAGTGCGGACAGGCCCGGGATCTGGCCGACCTTCACGATGCGGCGCACAGCCGACTCGATGTTCAGGTTCGCTGTCTTGAACAGGCCGGCGGACAGGGCGTCGACCACTTCGACGGCGACCGTAGTCAGGGCGATGGCGCAGAAGGCGAACAGAACGCCCGACATGGTGCCGGTGAACGCTTGTGTCAGGGCTTGTCCGTCGCGCCTGACGGCGGCTCGGACCAGCTGCGCGCAGAACGTCGCGACCAGCAGAACCAGGCCCAGCGGCAGCAACATTTCGTAGTTGTCCCGGAACCACCCGGCGTTCAGGTCGACCTTGGTGGTGGTGTTGACTGCCTCGGCCGCCAGGTCGGCTGCGGCGGCTGCCAGTTCACCGGCGGACTTCGCCATCCAGTCGCCCATGGCCTTGGCGGGGTCCGAGGCGAAGTCGACCGCGTCACCGACGGCGCACAGCTTGTCTGCCAGGGGGAAATCACAGAAACCCACGGGGAGTTACTCCTCCATTCTTGTGTCAGGCGCGGGTCACTGCGTGACGCTCGGTGCGATGGCGGCCAGGGTGCAGTCGTGGTTCGGGCGGCACTGGACGGCGAGGGTCACGGCCCGTTCCTCGGCCCCTCCGCCGCCCTTCTTCCAGCTGAGCGTCTGTTTGCCGTTGACGGTGACGACGTAGATGTACGCCTCGGTGATCGCGGACGGGTCCTCGGCCAGGGCCGCCTTGAAGGCGGACGGGTAGTGGCCCTCGGTGACGCTGGCGGTGGCGTGCTGGTCCTGGTCGGCCATCCGCGACCACAGCACTGGATCGGGAACCTGGCCGGAGACCGAGGCCCAGTCGGCGTACTTGGTCTCCGTGGTCATCCAGGCGCGCATGCCGGCGAGCTGCTGGTCGCGGCTGGTGTCGCGGGTGTCGTACGACCACAACATCCGGGCCGCCGCCTTGGCGTAGGCGACAGGCTCGGCAATCTGCGGAGGCTTGGGCACCGAACCGGATCCGGAGGAAGGCTTCGGGGCGGCCTCGGAGGAGGACGGGCTGTCAGCAGGGGCAGGCCGGGCCTCGTCCGGGGCCTGGTGGCTGTTCCCACCGCCGGTCAGCAGGGCGACGATCCCGGCGATGGCGAGCAGGACGGCGACTACGCAGGTGACGATCGCGATGCGCCGGTTGGCCGACCAGCCCGAGCCGTACGAGGACAGCGAAAAGGAGGGGGATCGTTTCCGCATCAGTGGACCTGCGACCCCAGGCCGGAGAAGAAGGCCACGATTCCGTTCGCGGCGCCCAACCCGAGGGCAGCGCCGGCGGCCACGACCGCGCCCTTCTTACCGTTGGCTTCGGCCTGGTGACCACCGGTGTGGTGACCCCAGGCCCATACGCCGAGCGAGACGGCGAGGGCGCCGACGACGGCGATGATCCCGAACATGTTGATGCTGTTGACGACGTTCTTCAGCACACTCAGCCCGGGCAGTCCGCCGCCTTTGGGTGAGATTCCTGGGTCGTAGGCGAGCTGGATGACGCGGTCTGCGAGAGGGACGGACATAGGTGTGGCAGGGCTCCTTGCATACGCGGGCCAGGCGAGGGCCGGCGGGAAAGGGGAAAACGGAGGGGGCGCGCTCGGAGCGCGGAAGTGGCCGCGGCGGCGCCCCGCCCGGACCGGCGTCGGGCAGAGGCGGGGAGAGGCCACTCCTCGGGCCGGGGCGCGGCTTCGAAGCCGCTTTTTCGGCTCGGGGCCAGGGAGGGCTGCCGGGGCGTTCTACTTCGGGATCGACGGCTTCGGCGCCGGGTTCGACTCGTACGGGTTGGCGCAGTCGTAGATCATGTATCCGCGGATCTTCTTGCCGTCGGAATTCCGGGTCACCGTGCCGCGGGTGTACCAGGTCTTCTCTGCGTGCTTGTACGCGAACTGGTTATAGGTGACCTTGTCGTGCCGGTAGGCGATGCCCACGACGGTGGAATTCTTCGAAGGGTCCTTGCGGACCTTGACCGCCTTGCACGAGATCGTCGTGTGGCCGGTGTCGTACGCCTGGGCCGTGGAGGCGCTGGCTAGGCCGCTGGCCGCAACTGCGAGGCCGATCGAGCTGGCCGCGAGGGCGCGCCGGACGCGGGAGTGGATTGTCACGTGGATGCTCCGGGGTGTTGAGGGATAGGGAGTGGGCCGTCAGCTCGTCCTGCTGGGCGGCCGTCGGGCGAAGCGGTCAAGAGAGATGGGGAGTCGGCCACCGAGCCCAGCTATCGGGCAGACCGCCGGCGAGGTCCTGGTGACGGCGGCTCGCGGGCCTGCGGGCTGTCCGGGATCAGATGACGCGGCGGGCGGCGAGGATCGTCCAGTCCTTGATCGGGGTGATCCGGACCGGCTTGGTGGTGCGCGGCGCCTCGATCACGAGGCCCTTGCCCATGTACATGCCGACATGCTCGGGCCGTGCGGCGGTGCCCCGGCTGAAGATCAGGTCCCCGGGCTCAAGTTGGGAGGGCGAGACCGCATTGCCCTCGTTGACCTGCGTGTACGTGGTGCGGGTGAGCGTGACGCCGGCATGCGCGTACGCCTGCTGCATCAGGCTGGAGCAGTCGCAGCGGCCCATGGGGTCGGGGCCGTGCGAGTTCGTGCAGGAGCCGCCCCACTGGTAAAGGGTGCCGAGCTGCTGCATCGCCCACGTGATGGCCTTACGGGCCCTCGGATGGGCGTCCTTGGGGATCGAGTAGCCCTTCGGGACGCTCCCCTCGGGGATGGGGCCGAAGCCGGAACCGTCCTGGCCCGGCGCGCAGCCGCTCGTACTGGTCGACGGCTTCTTGTCCTGGTCTGTGTCCTTGCCGTCCGCGTCACCGCCGCCGGGGAAGGTCTTGGCGATGGCGGCCTGCAGCGCGGTGGCGAGCTCTTCCCACTGCGCGTACGCGTCTGGCAGGCCGGACTTCTGCACGGCTTGGGCGGCTTGGGTGACGGTCATCTGCTGCCACCCGCTCACTTTGAGCAAGTGCTTGTAGAACTGCTCGCTTGCGTAGGTGGGGTCGCGGATCTGCTCGGCGCTGCCCCAGCCCTGGGAAGGGCGCTGCTGGAAGAGGCCGAGGGAGTCGCGGTCGCCGTAGGCGAGGTTGCGCAGTCGGCTCTCCTGCATCGCCGTGGCGAGCGCGATGATCTGTCCCTTCTTGGGGACGTCGAGGGAGAGGCCGGCGGCCACGATCGTCTGGGCGTTGGGGACCTGCTCGGCGGGCAGGTCCAGGCCCTCGACGTGTACGTCCTTTCCGGAGGCGCCGTCGAGGATCTTGGTGACCTGTTCAGCGACCTTGTCGCTGTCGATGTCGCTCAGGCAGCTGCTGAAGGAGCCGCTGCTCTGCACGGCGTCGGCCGAGGAGGCCAGCATCATGCCGGTGCCAGCGATCAGGATCGGGGACAGGAAGACGACGACGATGCCGGCGGCGAGCCCCTTCAATCCGAGCGGACCGCTCGCCGGTCAGCGGTTTCGGGCATGGGTGGGTAGCGAGACATCATGAGCGTGTCCTTGGGGGTGCGGTGGCCGGCGTACCGCGTGCGCGAGGCGTCTCGGAAGGGCGCGGCAGCCGGGGTGGGCGATCGGGACGGGCCGGTGCGGGGCGAGTTGCCGCTCGCTCCGCGTGGCCGGGCCGTGAGCTAGGTGTGCCGGGGCAAGGGGTACCTCCGTGAGGTGTGGCAGGGGAGTGGCCAGCGGCGGTGTGCGCCGGCGGTTCAAAAACAGTAGGCGCGGATCGGCGGTTGACCAAAAAGTCGGCGTGAGGTGCCGGAAACCGATACCTCGACAGGGCACTTCTTGGTCGTCGGCGGTTTCGCCTCTACAGTTTTTGGACTCCCCCTCGCCCTCCTCGGTCTGCCGCCCTGGGCTTCTGCATGCCCACTTCCGGCCCGCGAGGACTCCTGCGCGAGGCGACTATTTCCCTCCGCCTTTCCGCACCCGAATCGGGGTTCCCCTTTGCCTTTTTCCCTTCACCAGGGCGACGCTCTGGCCGTTCTCTCCGGCCTTCCGGACGGCTGCGTCGACTCCGTCATCACCGACCCGCCGTACAACAGCGGAGGGCGGACCGCGAAGGAGCGCACCACGCGCTCCGCGAAGCAGAAGTACACCTCCGCCGACGCCAAGAACGACCTGGCCGACTTCACCGGCGAGAACATGGACCAGAGGTCCTACTCGTTCTGGCTGACGCAGATCATGACCGAGGCTCACCGCCTCACCAAGACCGGCGGGACGGCCCTGCTGTTCACCGACTGGCGACAGCTCCCGACGACGACGGACGCGATCCAGGCGGCCGGATGGCTGTGGCGCGGTGTCCTGGCCTGGCACAAGCCGCAGGCCAGGCCCCAGAAGGGCCGGTTCACCCAGAACTGCGAGTTCATCGTCTGGGCCAGCAAGGGGCCGATCGACGGCTCCCGCAACCCCGTCTATCTGCCTGGCATGTACTCGGCTTCGCAGCCCTCTGGCGCGAAGCGCCAGCACATCACGCAGAAGCCGGTCGAGGTGATGCGCGAGCTGGTCAAGATCAGCCCCGAGGGCGGCACGGTCCTCGACTTCTGCGCCGGCTCCGGCTCCACGGGCGTGGCCGCCCTGCTGGAAGGCCGGGACTTCATCGGCGTGGAGAAGACCGAGCACTACGCGTCGATCGCGGCCGACCGACTCACCGAGACGATCCGCGCAACCCTCACGCAGGACGACGTGGTTCTCACCGCCTGAGCCGCGTCCTTGCCCGTCGCCAAGGCGACCAGCTCCCAGGCGTAGCCGTCGGCGGAATACCGCCGGAGGAACGTGCGATCCGCCGACGGCGCCGCGCGAGTGCGCCCCCGCACTTCCCTCATTCCGCGTCTCGTAGGAGGCCGAACTTCTCAATGCCCGAATCCGCAAAACGTGCCGACGATGGAGAGATGGAGCCGATTCGTATTCCGGATCCGCAGCTGGAGGGAATCGAGGCGAGCGTGCGGCGGCTCATGGAGCAGTCGGCGCATCAGGCTCAGCAGCTCGACCACCTCGGGTCCGCCCCGTCGCCGAGTGGATCATCGTTCGCCGCGTTCGACATGCCGGGACTCGGCGGCCCGCCGGCCTCCGCTCCACCGGAGCCCCGCCCGATCCTGGAACTGGACGGAGAGGAACGCGAGGACGAATTCGACGCCCTGTCCGACTGGGTCGACGACTTCTTCCTCCCGGTCTACGGGGCGGAGGTCACCACCGCGGCGCCCTGGTGCCTGCAGTGGCAGGAGCACGACGACGTCGTGGCCTGGCTCCATGCCTTGTGGCTCGCCTACCAGCAGCACAAGGACCCCGAAGCCGGGCTCTCCGGCCTGTTCGTGTGGCACCGAGACTTCCTCACCCACGCCGTCGCGGCGATCCGCACACCGGGCGGCCCGCTGTCGGCCTGCATGACCTCTCCCGACCGGCCCGCACACCGTCTCCTGCCCGGTCCGCCGCCGTCCGTACGGACGGAGACGGCGGCCACGGCGGAAGCCGCTGACCAGAACGAGCCGGCGTCATGACCGCGGGACAGGGACAGCCCGCCTTCGGACTGAGCTTCGATCCGCGCGCGCTGACCGATCTCCTCCAGGCCCCCAGCGACATACGCGACCTCACCCTTGCCTACCTGCAGGAAGTCGTGAACGCGCAGCGCTTCGGGCTGCGCCTCGACGGTGACCTGGAGGGCTGTCGAAAGCTGTTCGTGGACTCCCGCAAGGACTGGCGCGTCGTCTACGCCGTCCGGCCGGCGCCCGCGGAGTCCGCCCACCACAAGGAGATCCACGTCGTCGCGATCCGGCCGCGCGCGGGCAACGACGTCTACGACGAGGTCGGCCGCCGTTTGGGCATGACTCGCCGGCCGCTGAGCGCCCGCACCCACGCGGCACGCTCCCGTTCCCCGCAACTGGCCGCCCGCGCGCCCGTGCCCCGGCCCGGTCCGCCGCCCACTGCGCCACCGGGTCTGCCCCGTCCCGCACCGAACCCCGCGCACCATCCCACCCGCTGAACGCACGGAGCGTCGCCTATGCCCCCTGAACCCGCGCCGGCACCCTCCCGGCGTGCGGTCTCCCCGCTCGACCATCGCCTCGAAGCCGCCACCGGGCACGACATCGACACCCTGTGGGCCTACCGCGACCGCGGCGTCCTCGACGAGCACGCCCAACTGGTGGACCGGCACCGGAAGCTGGCCAAGACCCAGACTGGCGTCATCTTCCACCTGCGCCGAAGCCGCAGCAGCGTCCGTCGCGCCCGACGCGCAGCAGCTCTCGACTGACGACCAGGCGGCGCTGCTCGCCATCGCCGGCGGCGCCAAGCTCTACGAACACCTGCTGACCGGCCGGATGTCCGTCACAGCCGCCTCCGGCACCCGCATCCCCCACACCAAGCTACGGCGGCTGGAGGACGCCGGCCTGGTCGCCCAGGACACTGGCCACCCCGTACACGCCGGCCAGCCGGTCGCGCTCACCGACGCCGGAAGAGCCGCGCTTTTCGCCGCCCGCCGGGCCCTCACGACACAGACGCCGAAGGTCCCAGCTTGCCCCGGCACATCGCCGTCCACTCCGGCGCAGCGGCGCTGAACTCCACCGAAAGGCCCCTTGTTGTCTCCCACCGAACCGGCGCCGGTCCGGAAGTCCATCCCCCAAGTCGACTTCGATCTGGACGACCTCGACGCCGACGAGGAGAGGTACCTCGACTTCTACCGCAAGGTCGGCGTCCACGAGGACATGCTCGTCCCCCTCGCCGAACATCACGACGGTCCGCACAGCTACTACGTCCTGTTCGACCGCACCGCGACCTGGGAACACCCCGGCATGCCCCAGGTGCTCGCCGTGCATCTGCAACGGGACCACGAGAAGCGAACGTTCAGCTTCGAGAAGGCCCCGCTGCCGCTGCCCGCGATGGCGCAGTCCTGGCTCATCCACCGCGGCTGCCCGCACGATGCCATCGGCCTCGACCCCGAGCTGGGCCCGCCGCCGGCTGACGAGGCCACGCGAGCACTGGAGCGACGCCTCGCCGGCGACGGCGACCACTACGCCATGGGCTACTCCTACACCAGCGACGACCCGGACGACATGGTCGTCGTCGTGGCCCTGCGCGTCCTGGACGAACGCGCCCCGTCGCCGTTCCGCGTTGTGGTCGAAGAGGTCGACACCGACACCTGGACGCACACCCTGCGCGAGGGCGGCTTCGATACGGTCGACGAGGCCCTGCATTGGTGCGACGACCGCTTCACCGGAGAGGCCGGCCCTCTCCCGCCGGTCCGCCCTGCAGCCGCTGCCAGCCGCCCGGCCGGTGTGGCGAAGGCCCCTGCCCCGCGCCCGCCAGGCCGTTCGCGCTGAGCGCTCAGCCCGACGCGGGCGGCGCAACATAGTCGACGATCGCCGGTTAGCCAAACCGGCGATTCTCCGGACTCTTATACAGCCGCCGGGACAATCCCCGCGGCGCCCTTCCACACATTCCCCACGCCTTCACGGAGGCTTCTTCCGCATGCGCTCCACCCGAATTGCCATATCCGCGGCGATGCTCGGCGCACTCGCGCTGCCGGTGCTGTCCGCCACCACCGCCAGCGCCGCGACCGTACCCACCGCAGCAACCGCCGCCCCCGCCGTCAGCTGCCACAACCTGCCGCCGCTCCCGTACACGGTGCACGCCAAGGCCGTGACCATCCGGTCCAAGGCCAGCTCGAAGTCCACGGCGCTCGGCGTGCTCTACAAGAGCCACAAGTTCACCGTTCACAAGAAGAGCGGCAACTGGGTCTACATCACGGACAAGACGACCGGCGTCAAGGGCTGGGTCCCTGGTACGTACGTCTACCGCGACGTCCGCTTGTGCCTGGACTAAACGCACTTCAGCACGTCCCGGCAAGCGGCTCATCGCCGAGCACGGGACCCCTCATATTCCCCACGCATCGGCCTATCCAGAACAGGAGGTCACCATTGTCCGACGGCATGTCCGAGGATTCTGCGGATGCCGTGAGCGTGCTCACCGAACGGATCGAAGCGCGCTTCGGCATGGGCATGGACCAGTTGAAGGCCGCGGTCGCCGCCGCGCCGACCGCGAATCCCGACGCCACCGACGTCGTCAAGTGGCACAACCTTCTCGTCGAGGCTCAGTCGGTGCTGGAGCGCGCGGAGAACGACCTCCTCGCCGCGCTGCAAACCCAGCCCAGCGAGGTCGACGACCCGACGATGGGTCTCGCCCACAGGGTGAACGCGGCCGTCACTGCCCGCGACGGCCGGGCCATGGTGGTGCGATGGCTCCTCGACCCGAACGCCCCGGGGAAGAAGGACCTCGCCGCAGAGCGCCTCGCCCGCCTTCGGCCCCGCACCGGGCCTGCGGTGCAGACCAGCGCCCCCAACCGGCCCGCGGGTTCAACCGCACCGGCGACGGCGTGGCGGTCGGCAAGGGCCGCCCGATGAGCCGGGACAAGGCCACCACCATGGACGCCGACCTGCAGAAGGTCTTCGGTAAGCCGGTCCTCGAGCTGTACGAGGCGGCTGCCGACCACGATGCCTCGCCCGCGCTCGCCCGGGCCCTGGGACTGCGGTCCTTCCTGGCGCTCACCGAGGAGCAGGTCGCCCGCGTCCGCGACCGCGTCCACGCCGACATGGATCCGGACCGCAACCTGGGCGAACTGTCGGCGGACAAGCTCCGCTTCGACGCGCAGTGGCTGGACGCGGCACTGGAGGCCCGCGACGCCTACCGCGCCGCCCTCGGCGAGCTGCTGCGCACCATGCCCCCGCCCGCACAGCAGGCCCGGCCCGTACGAACGGCTCAGCTCAGGGCCACCGCAACCCTGCCCCCGTCTGCCACCCCGGCACCCCAGCGTGCCGGGGCGGCCCGGGCCCGCCGACCGTGAAAGCCCCCGATTGCCCCACCCCACGTCCACCGACATAGCTGGACGGATCGAGGACCTGTACGGCGCACCGCTCGCCGACCTCGAAGCCCACGCCCAGGACCAGCCGCGCGGCATGCTCTGCGCCCTGCTCGGCATGCACGACGACCTTGCCCTCGCCGAGCGCAGCATCGACTTCCACCGCGACCACCTCGCCCGGCTCATCCACCCCGAACGGCAGATCGGCCCGCACGAGGTCTCCCACCTCCTCGACGGGACCCGCCGGCTCGTCGAAGCCGTCGCCGTCCGCGAGGTCCAGGCCAAATCGGTCGCCGCCGTCCTGCAGAGCCTGGCCCGCGTCCCGGCTCCGACGCCTGTCCCGCCAGCTCCCTCGCAGCCTGCTCCGGTTCCGCCTCTTGCGGCGCCAAGTCCGGCGCACGGCCGCTGACCCGCAGGCGATCCCCCCTTTCATTCACCAGGAGTTCCTCCCTTGGCCGTCACCGCTCTGCCCCCTGACACCGACGCCGACATCGCCCGGGTCACCGAAGCCCTCGCCATGATCACCCCGCGCTGGAGCGTGAGGATCCTCTTGGCCCTCTCCGGCCCGCCGCTGCGCTACAGAGAGCTGGCGGCCAAGGTGTCCTGGCTGCAGAACGGCCAGCTCCACCCCAAACTCAAGGCGCTGTGCGACGCCGGACTCGTCGAACGCACCGAACACACCGCACGGCACGTGACCTACGGCCACACCGAACGTGGCGTTGCCCTGCTGCCGGTCCTGCCGATGATTGTTACCTGGGCCGAGGAACACCTGGAGAAGGCGGACCGCCCGCTGGCCGCGATCGAGCAGATCGAGGACAGCCTCACCCTGCTCACCCGGCGCCATGCCGCCGCCATCCTGTGGGCGCTGAAGTCCCGTGAGGAAGTCAGCGGCCGGGCTCTGGCCCGAATCGTGATGCCCAGCAGCGACTGGACCAATATCTATCCGCCTCTGCGGCAGCTCGTCTTCGACGGCCTGGTTGACACCGACGGCATGGGCCGGCCCTACCGGCTGTCCGCGGCCGGCGATGGCCTGGGCCCCGTGCTCAGCACCCTGTCCGCGTGGGCCGCCGGGCAGCCCCTCGACCAGGCGGCCCACCACCCGGTCTGGGGGCACCCGCAGGCGAAGCCCGCGCCGAGGCCGTGGATCAGCAGCCCGTCCCGGCCGGCCCCCACGGCGCTCCCACCCGCTCGGACACCCCAGTTCCCTCCGGCCTGGCACAACGGGGATCTCTTCTCGCACGCTGCGACCGCCCGCCCGAAGGCAGCCCTCCCGGCGGGAGGCCCGCGCCGATGAGCACCCCCTTTACCTCTGCCGAAGCGCAGCGCGCTGTCGAACTGCTCGCCTCGCGGCCCTTGGTCCGCCTGGTCACCGAGATCGACGACAACGGCGCCATACCGCCGCGACGGCTGGCCGGCACCCTGCCCGACCTCTCCACGCACCAACTGCGCACCGCATCCGACACGGCCCGCGCCCACGGTCTCATCCGGATCGCGCCCGGCACCGGTCTGGAACTGACCGAGGCTGGGATGGAGTTGGCCGGCCTGTACGACGCGATGGCCCGCTGGTCCCGGCGTCACGCCGTCCCGGCCCCCCTCTGCGAGTTCAGCAGCCGCATTCGGCACGTCCTTGCCCTGTTGGCACCATCGCTCATCACCGAGCACGCCGACGGAGCGGAGGCGGGCCTGGCCTGCCTCCGCACGCTCCTGATCCAGTGGCTGGCCGACAACCTTCAGATGGCCAGGGTGTCCGAACCTGAGCCGGTCGCGTGAGCGAAGCGGTCACACCCCGGCACGCACGCCCCACCGGCGGGCTGATGCGCAGCATCTACCTGCCGCGCACGACGGACGCGTTGGCGTTCGCGATGTCCACCTACGGCATCCCACTGCTCGTCCTGGCCACGACGCGCTCCGCCGCGCTGACGGGCGCAGCCTTCGCCCTGGAGTGGATCCCGAGGCTGGCTGCGTTCGGGTGGGCCGGATCGGTCGTCGACCGGCGCGGTGCTGCGGTGGTCTTCCACCTGGCCTCCCTGGGCCGGGCGCTGGCCCTCGCCGCCGGCGCGGTCCTGCTCCACCTCCACCCATCCGGCACCGTGGCGAGCGCGACCGTGATGGTGCTGGCGGCGACGACCGGCGTGCTCACCGAGTTCAGCTATATCGCGGCCGAGACCGCAGGCGCTGCCGCCGGCCGCCGAGCAGGACGGCGGGCCCACCGTGTCCAGGCCGTCCTGCTCGGCATCGACCAGACGGCGACCCTGGCCGGTCCGGCGCTCGCCGGGGTGCTCCTGCTTGCCGGTCCGCCGTTGATGCTCGCGGTGATCACCGTGCTCTCGTTGTTTGCCGCGCTGCTTGCCCTGCGCACTCCGCACTCGCCCGTAGCACCGGCCCGTGCGCCGAAGGGGAGGTCCGGGGCCGGACTGCTCACCGGGTGGCGCACCATCCGCTCGCTTCCCGCGCTCGGCTGGCTCGTGACCGGGCTGACCCTGTCCAACCTGGCCACCGGCCTTCTTCAAGCGGCCGGTCCCGTGATCGTCGTCAAGCACTTCGGGCAGTCCACCACTGCAGTCGGCCTCGTCTGGTCCGCCGCTGCCGCAGCGACGCTCCTCAGCGTCACGCTCTGCCGGTTCGCGCTCGACCGCCTTGGCCTGTGGCCGGTCGGCGCCGCCTGCGCCGCCCTCGCCTCGCTCGGCTGTCTCGCCGCTGCCCAGCTCCCGACTACCGGTCCTACCTGGTCCTGGTCGCGGTCCTCATGGCGGGCGAAGGCGGCATGACGGTCGTCCTGCGCACCCTGCGCTCCCGCCTGATCCCTCCGGAGAAGTTCGGCAGCACCCTGTCGGCGACCATCCTCATCCTCCTGCTGCCCTTCCCCCTCGCCGGCGTGCTCACCGCGCTCACTCCGCCCGACGCGCTGGGCCACGTCATCACCGTCTGTGCCGCGCTGCAGGCCCTCGGTCTGTTCTGCACCTTCGCCCGCCTGCGAACCGATCCCGCCCTGCGCACCTGACCCTGCTGCGCCCCCAGCCTGTGGAGAACTCCATGTCCATTGCCGCCCTTGGATCGCACCGCGCGACTGGTCGCACCATCACCGAGCAGTTCCACGCCTTCGACGCCCACAACCCGCACGTCTACCGGGCCCTGGAACGCATGGCCGCTCGCCGCCTGGCCGCCGGCGCAACCCGGGTCAGCTTGAAGGACCTGTTCGAAGACCTGCGCCGCCAGCTCCCTCATGGGGTCGCCGGGCTGAACAACAACTACACCGCCCTCTACGCCCGCCGCCTGATCAGCGAACACCCTCACTGGGCTGCGGCGTTCGAGCTGCGCCGCCGCCGTCCCGCCTGAGACACCCCTCTCTTCCCACGTCCCGCCGCCCACCGATACGGAGAACCCCTTCTTGTCCGCTCGTCCTCTCGTGCTCGTCGTTTCTCCCGGCGACGAGACCTACCGCGGCTACTGCCTGGAGCAGGTGGCCGCCGCGTACGACGTCGTCCTGCTCACCGGCACCGAGCCGTCGTGGGAGAAGCCGTTCATCGTCGACCACACCGTGGTCGATCTGAGCGACCCCGCAGCGCTGCTCGCCGGCGGCCGCGCGCTGGCCGAGCAGCATGACCTTGTCGGCGTGGTCACCTGGGACGAGTGGCACCTCGTCCCCACCGCCCGTCTCGCCCGTGCGCTCGGTCTGTCCTCGACGTCCGTCGAGGTGATGCGGGCCTGTCGCAACAAGGCCACCGCCCGGGCTCTGTTCGCCCGCCATGGCGTGCCCTCGGCCGCCTCGATAAGGGCGCGGACTCTACTGGAGGCCAGCCTGGCAACGATGACCCTCGGCCTGCCGGCGGTCATCAAGCCCGCAGCCTTCGCGGGCAGCATCGGCGTGATCCGCGTCGATCGGCCCGAAGAACTGCCCGCCGCGTTCGCGTTCGCCTCGGCCGGTGCGAGCCGCAGTCACGAGGACACCGGCGTCCTGGTCGAGGAGTACCTCGACGGGCCGGAATTCTCGGTCGAATGCGTCACCCACCGCGGAGCGACCACGGCGGTCGCCGTGACCCGCAAGCACCTGGGCCCCGCGCCGTACTTCGACGAGGCCGGGCACACCGTCGATGCCGCCGACCCGCTTCTGGCCCGGGTCGCCCCGGCCGCCGCTGCTGCGGTCAAGGCCCTGGGGATCACCGACGGTGTGCAGCACGTCGAGCTGCGCCTGGTGGACGGTCGGCCGCGGTTGATCGAGGTCAATGCCAGGATCGGCGGCGACATGATCGGCCACCTTGTCCGTCTGGCCACCGGCATCGACCTGCCCCGGGCCACCGCCGACCTCGCCTGCGGCCGAGCGCCGGACCTCACCCCGACCCGCAGCGGGGCCGCGGGCATCCGCATGCTCTACCCGGATACCTCCGGCACCCTGACCGCCCGGCACATCAACCAGCCCTTCGCCGCCCACACCCCCTGGCTGCGCCAAGTGCAGTGGATCCGCGAGATCGGCGACGAGCTTGTCCTGTCGCCCGACGGCGACCTGTTCACCGCTCGGGCCGGGTTCTACATCGTCACCGGCCGCACCACCGCCGAGGTCACCGAACGCCTCGACACCGCCGCCGACGAGATCACCGTTACCACGAGGGCAGACCGATGAACCCACAGCCCGATTCGCACCACGAGATCGACGGCGACGTCTACGTCTCCCCGCGCCACCTCGCCTCCACCACCGGAACCGGCGACCCCGCCCTCGCCCCGTTGCTCGACCTCGGCTGGGACCTGCGGTACGACGAGGACTCCAACGTGTACGTGAGCGCTCCCGACCGGCGCGTGCGCCTGGGCTACCTGCCCGAAGGCGAGGACGACGGGCTCTGGCGCATCAACGCCTACAAGGACTCCTTCGGACCGCCGGCGTGGGGCGTCTGCTTCAACGACCGCGTCCCCACCGAGTTTGTCCAGGCGTTCACCACCATCCTGGCCACGGCGTACGAGCAGGGGCCGGATGCATACCTTGCCCGGCCGGTCTCCGGCATCGACGAGCACGATCCCTCCCTCGCGGTCGTGCCGCTTCTGAAGCAGGGCTGGGAGATCGACCGTCCGCGCTGGGGCGTCTTCGCGGTCCAGGCCCCGGACGGGCTCGCTGGCATGGAGTTCACCACCGGCGACCTCGATCCGGAAACCGAACTGACCACGCGCGCCGCGCGCTGGCAGCTGTGGGCGGGCAAGTCCATCGACCGGCCCGTCTGGTACGCCACGGCCAGCACCGACACCCCGGTCGCCCTGCTCACCGCCGTCACCGAGTGCCTCGCCGATCCGGCTCCCCTGCCCCGGTGGCGCGAGGTGACCTCCAGCTACATCAAGGGGATGGCCCAGCTCACCCCGATTCTCCCGCCGGACCCGCCGGCTCCTACTCCACTCGACGTGCAGCGGGCCAACTCCTCCCGCCGTCCGGCTGCGCTGCCCGTGGCCAGCGTCCCGCGCTGGAGCACCACCAGCCGCCCGGCCCTGCCCGGCCGCCGGTAGCACGCTCCTAACCCGACCGGAGATCCTCCTTGTCCCTGCAAGCCCCTGAGTTCTTCGCCGAACTCCGCCTCCCCTTTCACGACAGCACCGTCGTGGGCAACACCTACCTCGCCGTGCCGACTCCAGGCACGCACCTTCGGTTCCGAATCGACTTCACCCGCACCATCCACGCGGACACTTACGGCGGTCTACGCCTTGCGGTCGTCCACCCGGACCGCGGCGAGATCGATGCGGTCAGCCTCAGCTTCCTGGACCACGGCACCTTTCACCGCCGCGACGTGGCAAGCAACAGGCCCCTGAACAATTCCACTCACGGCACCTTCAACAAGTACCACCGTGCCGGTCAACCACCGTGGGAGGGAGCTGAGTTCACCGGGCTTCGCGACGCCATCGAGCAATACACCGCTGTCTGGTTCCCGGGGGCATGGGCGGCGACCGCGCCGAACAGCGCCGCCAGCAGGAGCACGCACACGGCTCCCGCCCCGCCGACCGCGCGCGGCGGCGCTCGCACTCGCTGAGCCGCGCCTTCCAATACGGCAGTCCGTACTTTCTCCGCAGGAGCCCTGCCCGTGCTCACCCACCCCCTTGAGAACCTCGACCCGGCCCAGAGCGTGCAGGTCCTGCCTCGTCACCTCGCTGGCCCCGGCGCCGTTGACCCTCGCGCCGCGTGGGCCTTCCCCTTCGAGGAGGGCTGGCCTTTCGCCCAGACCGAAGCAGGCACGGCCGCCGCGTTCAGCCCGTGCCTACGCCTGCAGACCACCTTCGACCCCCAGCCCGACAAGCCCGGCAAGGGCACGTGGACCATCAACGCACACCAGGCCCCGTTCACCTCGCCGGCCTGGCGGATCACCTTCGACGCCACCACCCTCGCCGAAATGCTGCACGACGTCCACAGCGAGCTGCTCGACCTCTATCTCGAAGACAGGTACAGCGACCAGGACCGGCTGTTCCAGGACGAGACGGCACCGTACGAGGCGTACGCGCCGCTACTCACCCGCGGCTGGAACCACGCCGTCAAGACCGACGGCACCCAGACCTTCCTCACCCCGGAGGGACTCGGCGGTGTACGCCACCACTACGCCAACGGCGGTTCCAGCGAGCTGGCCTGGCGGGCTTGGGGTGGGTACCCCAGCGAGCCGCACTGGACGGCGCGCTTCTCGTTCGGTACGCCCACCACGCTCGTCGCGGCCTTCACCGCCTCGCTCATCTCCACCGAACCGCTGCAGCGCACCGTCCAAGACGTCCCCGTCCAGACCCGCCGCGCCCTCTACGTCGCCACCCCGACAGGCAAGCAACAGCACGGCAGCACACCCGTCCCTCCGACACCTCCCGCCCCGGTCTCTGGCCGCAGCCGATGACCTTCCCCGTCCCCTGTCCCAAGGAGTCCTCTTCCTCGTGCATGCACGTTTGGTCCCATCCGCTGCTGCTGTCGCCGTCATGGCGGCCGGCACCCTGACCTGGGCGCCGGCCGCGAGCGCCGAGCCCTCCGAACCGACCCCCTCGGCCTCGGCCGCCTCTGCCGAGACACCGGCCCCGGACGCGGGCAGCGTCGAGATGACTGCGAAGGATGCGGCCGGAGATCCCCTGCCCGGCGCCGTGTTCCTACTGCTCGACTCCACCGGCCAGGAAAACGGACGCGGGAAGACCGATGCCCAAGGAAAGCTGACCTTCCCCGACCTCGCGCCGGGCGTCTACAGGCTCAAGCAGACGGCCTCCGGCAGCCCGCTACACGAGGTCGTCGCCGACCAGGACGTCATCGTCACTCCCGGCACCGCCACCCGGCTGACGATCAACGACCCGTTCAAGGCCGCCAAGGTCCTCCTGCAGGCCAAAGACGACAAGACCGGCAAGCTCCTGCCCGGCGCGACCGTGAACATCGGCACCGGCACCTCGACGCTGCTCACCCTGACCACGGGCGCCAAGGGCACGACCTCCGGAGAACTGCCCGTGTCGAGCCGCAGGACTCAGTTCTGGGCAAAGGAAATCAAGGCCCCCGCCGGCTACGACCTCTACAAGACGACGAAGACGTTCACTGCGGGCCCCGGCGCCCCGGTGACCGTGACCGTCACCAACGCCAAGACAGCCACCGACCCGAAGCCCGACCCCTCAGACAAGCCGACGCACAAGCCCACCGACTCCCCGTCCAGTCCGGGCAAGCCGAGCAGCGGTACCGGAGGGGCCACGCCCTCCGCCTCGGGCAGCGACACACCGGATGCCGACTCCTCGCCCGTGGCCGCGACCCCGGTCGGGGACTCCACGCCGAAGGCGCCGACGGGCTCCCTCGCCCACACCGGAGCCGACGCCACACCGTGGCTGATCGGCGGCGCGGCCGTGCTCATCGCAGCGGGCGGAGGCGTTCTCCTGGCACGCCGCAGCCGCACGGACAGTCCCACCGACGACTCCACCGAGAGCTGACCCGCGCTCCACACCTCTCCACGACTCAGAGCCCCCGGATTCCACAGCCTGGAATCCGGGGGCTCTGTCGTCCACGAGCGCGCGCGGGCCTCGTCACGCTGCCGCAGTGATCGACCCCTCTTCGCTCCCCGGCTTGACACGTAGCCGAGAGGCGGAGTCGGCGTGCTGATCGGTCACGGAGGGCATGCTCGTCCCAGTCACGGGCCAGCCGACCGAGGGATGTATGCAGACCGACTCCAAGATCCACGCCTGGCGGATCGAACCCCGGGAGTACGCGCGGCAGGAGGAGAGGCGCGGCAGGCGGCACGCGTACGAGAGCCTCGACCCGGTGCGCACTGCGCTGATCGTGATCGACATGGTGTCCTTCTTCGTCGAGGCGAATCCGTACGCCCGCGGCGTCGTGCCCAACATCAAACGCATAGCTGATGCACTGCGCACAGCTGGCGGCCCGGTCGCCTGGGTGCTGCCAGCGAACGAGGCACCACTCGGGAGCGTTAGCAGCGAGTTCTACGGACCGACAGTCAGCCAGACGTTCGCGGCGACAGGAGGCGAAGGCTCACTGCGCTCGCGTCTGTGGCACGCCCTCGACGCCCGGCAAGGCGACCTCGTGGTGGAGAAGACCGCCTACAGCGCCTTCTTCCCCGGACGCTCGCCGCTACCAGGACTGCTGGCGGAGCGCGGTATCAACACCGTCCTCATCACGGGCACACTCACGAACGTCTGCTGCGAATCCTCGGCCCGGGACGCGGCCACCACGGGCCTGCGCGTGCTGATGGTCGCCGACGCCAATGCGGCCCGGCGCGACCAGGACCACAACGCTGCGCTCGCCATGCTGGCTTCCTTGTCTCGCTCAGGTCACTCGGGCGGGTCGACCCGTGATTGGAGCTGCTGCCAGCAGTAGCGGACGTGCTGTTCAGCCTCTCGTACGGCAGAGGAGGCGTCGTCGGAAAGCGCGGCTGGAGATGATGGGGCCTTGTACTTGTCGGCGTGGGGTGTGCTGCGGCGACGCGGCGGGTGAGCAGCGCGGGCACGTTGTGTTCGGCCGCCCTGGTGGAGGACCGCTGCCCGGGCGACCAGGATCGTGGCGATGACTGCTGCGGCTGTCAGCGTGGCAGCCGCGTGCTGATCGGACATGGCTGTGAGCGTCCTTCGTACGGGTACTGGTCCGGATGCGGGAGGGCCGGTATCCGTGTCGTACCGGCCCTCCCGTCTCTTTATGCGCGTCAGCCGGGCCAGGTTCCGGTCAGCCGGCGGGTGGCCGTAGCGCCGGCACGGTCGACGGCCGCCTTGACCGCAGCGAAGATCGCGCCTTGCAGTGTGGCGGCGAGCAGCACCTCGCGCCAGGTGCGCTCTTCGTCGGTGGCGTCCGGGGCGTCCTCGTCGTGGCCGAGCATCTTCCACGTCTGCTTGAACACCGCTCCCGCGGCCATGCCGCTGACGGCGCCCATGGCCAGACCGACCGGCTTGTAGGCGATCTTCGATGCCTTCACGCGACTCACCCCTCCCGGCGGCGGCAGACCAGCCACACCACGGCGGCCGCACCGGCTGCCGCCAGCAGCAGGTTGCGGTTGTCCCGCGCCAACTGCGCCCCCTGGGCGGTCTTCTGCCGCACCGGCTCGGGCGCCTTCTCCTGCCACAGCTGACCGGCCTGGGCCGCCTTCGCCTTGGCCTGCCCAGCGGCTTGGGCGGCTTTGTCCTTGACTGGGTCGGGCAGCCTGTCCTGCGCCTGGTGGGCCAGGTCGGCGGCCTTCCCCTTCACCTCCCCGGCCTTCAGGGCGGCTTGTCCCTTCAACTCGCCGGCCCTCGCGGCGGCCTGTTCCTTGACCTCGGCGGCCTTCTCCCGGGCGCGCGCCTTGACATCTGTCTTGGCCGCCAGCGCCTCGACCGTCTCCCCGAGCTCTTCGCGGGTCTGCTCAACCTGCTCGCGCAGTTCCTCGGGGCTGGATGCGGTGGGCTCGTCGTGAGGCGGCTGGGTCATCGCTTTGCACTCTCCTTGATCTCGGCCACGTCGGCCTTCACGCTCTCGACCGTCTGCTCGGGCGTGGGCGGCGCGGCCTGGTCGACCTGCTTCTTTCCACTCATGGCCATCACTGCGGCGATCACACCCAGCACCGCTGTGACTATCAAGGCGGCGGCCCACACCGGCAGCGGCACCGCCAGCGCGGCAATCGCGGTGGCGACCAGCGCCTGCAGCATCAGGAAGCCAACTACCCCGGCTCCGCCGAACAGTCCGCCGCCTTTGCCGTAGCGCTTGCCCTTCTCCTTCATCTCCGCCTGCGCCAGCCTCAGCTCGCCGCGCACCAGCTCCGTCAGCTGCTGCGACGCCCGCTGCACCAGTTCGCTCATCGGCTCGTCGGTGCTGTGAGTACTCCTGAGGTCGGCGCCGGCAGGAGGTGGCTGCATGGTCGACACGACGATCACCTCCCGTCCGTCTTCGGTCCACTACGACGGGCCGCGTTGCAGCCCGTCTCCTTGGTGAGGGCGCGAGTACCCCGAACGGACAAGATCAGGACAGGCTCGGTGCGGTGGTTGAGCCGAGGCTCGCGGGTTACCCGCACGGTGCGGTCTTGGTGCGTCGCGGCGGCGACCTGGCCGGCTTGTGGGCGTGTGCCTGGTAGTGGGGCTGCCGGGTATGCAGCGCCGACCCGCTCGTGCAGGTTCCGAGCGGGCCGGCGCGTGTAGGCGACGCAGGCTCGGCTACTGTTCCTCAGTCGTCGATGCCTTCGGTGTCGCTCTGTTCTTCGCGGAGCTGGCCGCACCGTCTGGACCACACGGGTGTGGCGGAGCTGCCCACGGTCTGCCCCGGGGCCAGTCCCTTTCCGCGCACCAGGCCCAGCCGCGCCGATCTGTCGGCGGGGTCTGGACAGTGGGTTGCTGGGTGTCAGCTGCCTGCGGGCGTCACGCCGAACATCAGGGTGTGGCGTGGGACGTCGTACTGGACCGTCTGAGTGTGCTCCAGCAGATCCTTCAGCACGTCGGCGTCGTCGGCGTCGACCGTGAGGACTTCTTCCCCGGCGCCTTCGTCCAGGACCAGCTGCAGGGTGAAGGTGCCGCGCTGGCCGGGTTCTCCGGCCACCCAGCTGAACTGGTAGTGGTTGACTTGGCGCACTTTGATGGCGGCTTCTGTCAGGGGCTGCTCGACCTGGGTCATGACAGCCGACTCCCTTTCTGTTCCGGTGTTGATCGCCCGCGCCTTTCCCGGCCGCCTGAAGTCCGCTGTCTGAGGGTAGCGTCTCGAAGTCCCAGGGCTGGGTGTCCGGCAGCTGTTGACCTGCCGGAGCTTCCTTTTCAAGTCCGCCGAGCGGCAGCGGGCAGGCGACGCGGGCTCGGTTACCTGTCGCGCCGGTCTTCGTCGACGCCTTCTGTGTCGATCTGTTCCTTGCGGACCTGACCGCGCACCGTCTCCTCGTCCGTGTGCTCCTCCGTCGTCATGCGCACCCGCTCCACCGGCACCGTCTCGGTCTCCGTCACGGGGCGTTCCTCGTGCAGGGTGACCTCGTGCCGGCCTCGCTGATGTCGGGCCCGGACAGGGCGGCATCGCGGCTTTCGTCCGTGATCGGCTCGCGTTCGACGCGGACCTCCTCCCGGCGTACCGGCACGGTCTGCTGCACTTCCTCGGTGACGACGTACTTGCGCAGCCGCGCCCGGCCCACCTCGCGGCGCTCGGTGCCGACGTGCATGCGTTCCTCC
Source organism: Streptomyces sp. NPDC006372 (assembly GCF_040612515.1). Taxonomy (NCBI): domain Bacteria; kingdom Bacillati; phylum Actinomycetota; class Actinomycetes; order Kitasatosporales; family Streptomycetaceae; genus Streptomyces; species Streptomyces sp. NPDC006372. Next base: position 108,535 of record NZ_JBEXQJ010000015.1, read on the forward strand.
GAGCGCGTCATGGCGTCATCGCCGCGCACGCCGGTGTCCGCGGAGCGGGGCACGTCGGTTGTCTCGCTGGTGTCGGTGTGGGCCCAGCCGCCCGCGCCGGGCTGGTTGGCCTGCTGCCAGGCCGCGTCCCAGTCGATGCCGTAGTGCTCGTACAGGCGGTGCTCCTCCTCTTCGGAGAGGTGGCCGCCGGCGTCGACGTAGACGTTGGGGGCGTCCTTGACCGTGTCCTTGGGGTAGGGAACCTCCAGATGGTCCTCCACGATGGAGGCGTCGTGGATCGGTACGAACGACTCGCTGGTGCCGAACAGGCCGGTCTTGACGCTGACCCACTCGGGCTGGCCGGTGGCGTCGTCGAGGAAGACGTGCCTGGCATCGCCGATCTTGTTGCCGTCCGTGTCGTAGACCGGGTGGCCGAGAACAGTCGGGATCTGCTCGTGGGTGATCACAGTCTGCTCACCCTCTCTCTTCTCGTGTGCGCCTCGCTCCCTGCCCGGCTCGCCAACCCAAAGGGTGTGAAACAGGAACAAGCATGTTGAATCGCGAAGCGACAAACGCGTCCCGGAGGCTGCTCTTACCTCCCCAGGCCGGATCAGACGGCGTCCATCGCCAAGCTCGTACACGCGTTTGATCTCAGATGGTGGGGGCTACTCGCACCTGCAAGCCTGCGTCGCAGCGAGGGACAGCGCCGACGGGACCGCGCAGAGACAGACGGCAAGGGGTTGGTCGCGATGACCATCGCGACACAGCAGGGCGGCGGGGGCGGTTCCAGCGGCCTCTACGACGTACTGGAACTCATTCTCGACCGCGGGCTGGTGATCGACGCCTACGTGCGGGTCTCCCTTATCGGTATCGAGCTACTCACGATCGACATACGGATCGTGGTGGCCAGCGTCGACACCTACCTTCGCTTCGCCGAGGCGTGCAACCGCCTCGACCTGGAAGCGGGGCCGCGCAAGCCGGCCGGGCTTACCGAGCTCACGGGACAGCTCACGCAGTCCGGCGCCCGCGGCATGACCAAGGGAGCCCTGTCCGGCGCCGCCGAGATGATCTCGGATGCCTTCCAGCAGGCACGCGATGACGGCCGGGAACGTCAGGCCGAGCGGTCTCCCGCGCGCGGAGAGGGGAATGAGAGATGAGCACCTACGTCTACGGGATCATCCGCGCCCCACACCCCTCCCTCCGCGAGGACCTGGATGGCATCGGCGACCCTCCGCAGCCGGTACGCGTGCTGCGCCAGGGCGAGCTGGCCGCGATCGTCAGTGACGCCCCCGATCAGCTGCGGCCCAAGCGCCGCGATCTGGTGGCCCACCAGCGGGTACTGGACGAAGCCGGAGCGGGCGGCGTGGTCCTGCCGATGCGGTTCGGCAGCGCCTCCGGGGACGACGACACGGTGACCGAGGTGCTCGCCGAGCGCGCGGAGCACTTCCTCGAGCGACTACGGGCCCTGGACGGCACAGCGGAGTACAACATCAAGGCCAACCACGACGAAGAGGCCGTACTCCGCCTGATCATGGCCGACCATGACGACATCCGGTCCCTGGCGGAAGCGAACCGCGAGGCCGGTGGCGCCACGCAGGAAGAGAAGGTCCGGCTCGGGGAGATGATCGCTGCCGCTGTCCAGGCACGCGAGCCGAGGGACGCGGAGCTGCTTGAGCAGGCGCTTTCGCCGATGGCCAAGGCGGTCAGCGCCGGTCCGCAGAGCAGTGGCTGGCTGGCCAACCTCTCCTTCCTGGTGGAGCGCGGTTCAGCGGAGCGATTCCTGGCCGCGGTCGACGAATTCCGCCGGGAGCACCCGCATCTCGAGCTGCGTGTCAACGGCCCGCTGCCGCCCTATAGCTTCGTCGACACCCCCTCCTCCCAGCAGGCCGAAGGCGGTACGGCGGAAGCGTTCGGAGCCGCGGCAGCCCAGCCGGACGGGTAAGGAGTCGCGGAGCCTCACAGGAAGGGCGGGCTCATCCGTTGCGGGTGATGCCTGTCGGGCCCGGCCCGGCTCAGCCTGAGGCTATGAACGGTTCAAGTGCGGCACGCGGATACGAGTTCCGCGTCGACAGCTGCGTCCCGGAGGCCGTCGCAGAAGCGTTCACCGAGCTGGAGGCTGTGATCATCGGCAAACAGACGGTGTTCTACGGCGACGTCATCGACGAGGCGCATCTGTTCGGCTTGCTGGCACGCTTTCGGATGCACGGCCTGCTGATCGTGGAGATGCGGCCGTCCCCCTCAGCTTAAGGAGCCAGTAACCCGGATCAGGCGTGGGGCGTGGCGCGTGAGCCAGGCGCTGGCCAGGCCGATGGCGGCGCCGACGGCGACGTCGCTGGGGTAGTGGGCTCCGCTTTGCACCCGCTCGACCGCGACCATGGCGGCGGGCACTGCGCACGCTGCGCCGACGGCCGGCCAGGCGGGTGCGATGGCGGCGGTGAATGCCACCGCAGCGGCGGTGTGCCCGGAGGGAAAGGAGGAGGAATCGGGACGGTCCTCGGCCTCGTCGTGCGGAAACCACTCCCTGGGGGGCCGGGGACGGTCGGCCAGCTGCTTGCACACGCCGTTGGCTACCAGCTGCGCCAGGGCCACAGCGGCTAGGCCCGCAGCGGCGGCCTTGCGGCCGCGCCAGCCGCCCAGCCAGGCCATCACCGCGGCCGCACCGCACCACAGCTTGGTTCCCTCCGCGGTCTCTTCCACCGCCGACAGCGCACGGTGAAGGCCGGGTGGGGCACTGGCAGCGAGCCGCTTGGTCAGACTCCGGTCTGCCTCACGGATCCCTGTCAGCAAGCTCATAGCCTGCGGGTATCCCGCAGAGCACCGGCCATGCCTGGTCCCAACGCCGACGCCGATGCGGCGCTGCGGCGCGGTCAGGTGTTTCCTCAAGACGGGCGGCTTACGGCAGCGAGGGTCTCCAGCCCGAACGGCATAAGCAGCATCACCGACAGGAGCAGGGTTCCCGCGCGGTCAGGGGCTGAGCGCCTCACGCAAGGTGGGGCGGCAGTCGATGAGGGCATCGACACCTACGAGCTGCAGGGTGCGCAGCACGGAGCTGGCGGCGCCGGCCAGGCGCAGCCAGCCGCCTGCCGCGGTGACGGCCTGGTAGGCGGCGATGAGGATGTTGATGCCGCTGGAGTCCATGAAGGTGACCTGCCGCATGTCGACCACGATGCGAGGCTGGGCGGTGTCGGAGACGTCCAGCGCCTTGCTGAGCTGGTCTCCGGTGTGGTGGTCGATCTCCCCGGCCAGGGTCAGCACGCGGATGCCGTCGGTGACGGTGGACACGACCGACAGCCCGGCCGGCCGCGGTGTCTGATCGGCTCGTTCGGTATCCGCCATGTGTCCCTCTGCCATGTCGGTGATACTGGCACATCAAGACGCTCGGCCGAAGTGCTGCCCCTGCACGCTACTGGTCATGCCCTTGTGCCGGGGAGCCGGCCGAGGGACGCGGGGCCTGTACTGGGCACACGTGGGTATGCGCGGGGGGTGTCAGCGGGGGAGTGGAGGCGTCGGCGTGGAATCAGTGCCGGTGGGCGAGGACGGCACGGCGCCGGACGGGTGGGCCATACGGACCACCGTGGCCCTGGACGGGGACGGTGCCTGCATCGCCGAGGCCCGCCATCTCGCGGCCAATTTCCTCACACGGCTCCAGGCCGACCACGGCATCCCCGTCCCCTCGCGGGCGATGGACCTCACGCAGCTGGTGGTCAGTGAGCTGGTCACCAACGCCCGCAAGTACGCACCCGGGCCGGTGCTGCTCGATCTGCGCGTCACCGGCGCGGTGATCGAGGTGGTGGTCTGGGACAGCGACCCGGTGCTTCCGGTGGCCCGGGCCGCTGACCCCGGCCGGGTGGGCCAGCACGGCTTGGAGATCGTGATGGCGGTCGCTCAGGGCTTCGAGGCGCAGCGGCAGCCGGTCGGAAAACGCATCACGGCCCGCATCGCGCTCCTCGACGATCCGGTCGCCGGCATGGCCGGTCGCCACGGGCCCTGACCCACCCAGCCCAGCCGCTTCGATCACCTCCTGCGGGCGAGGGCAGCGTGCAGTTCGGCCAGGATCGTCTCAGGCAGAGCGGCGTCCTGCGCATGCTTGATGATCTGCTCGGCGATCAAGGAGAGCTTGGTGTTGGTGTGCTGCGAGATCTCACGCAGCACCATGAACCCGTCCTCCGGGTTGATCTTCGCCGTCATCACCAGCACCCCGATGGCCTGATCCACGACCGCATGAGAGGCCACCGCACGCTGCAGCTGCGCACTCTCCACCCGCAACTGCTCGACCTCCGCCCGCAACCGCTTGACCTCCTGCACGAGGTCTTCGACGCGAGGACCAGCGCCGGGTTCTCGGCCAGGGAGCGCGGGCGAGGCCATGCGTATCACCGTGGGTGTCGGCGGAGCGGGTACGCATGTTCGCCTGCCCCCTTCAATCCCTGACATCCCCGCGGCGGGAGAAAGCCACAGCACTATGGCCGGAAAGAGGCGAGCTCCCCGAGCCTGGACTCGGAGTGCTCGGCAAGGCTTGCTTCCGAACCCCGCTCACGGCGGGTAGCCGCATGGTCAGCTGCCATACCGGAATGATCAGGCCACATCGCGGTAGCGCGGTGACCGATCAGCGCCCTGCCGCCGGCTTGTGCTGTGGACCAGACGCAGATGACGCCCCCGGGCGTGCCGGGCCGCCCTCGGCCGGCCCGGCAGCCAGTCCTCAATGCGATCCATCCCATACAGCAGCAGGCCCAGCGCAGGCAGCAGCAACACAGCGACGGCGATCACGGTGAAAGATCCCTCCGGCCGACAACACCTCACCGGGTTTCCACCAGCTCCCCGGCCAGCAGCCGACCTGTGTGAAGGTCTGGTGACCACTGGAGTGGGGATGGCGCACGACGACGGGCCTTTTGCGCTGCCAGGCATGGAATGCGGCGGCGGAAGCATCCGAAAGGGCATGGAGTGCGTGATCTATCAGGAGCGGACGGGTGAGTACGAGCAGATCGACTGCCGGCAGGCGGACGCCGGATGCCAGGTCACCCTGGACCGCCTGGCGGCCTTGAAACCGGATGAGTTTGCCTGGATCCGCATGGACGAGCCCCGCCAGGAAGAGCTGCAGCAGCTCGGCGAGTACCTCAAGCTGCATCCTCTGGCCATTGAGGACGCGGTCCAGGCGCACCAGCGGCCGAAGCAGGAACGCTACGGCGACGTGCTGGCGGTCGCGGTGAAGACGCTCTGGTTCGTCGAAAAGACCGCGGACGTGGAGACCGGAGAAGTGATGATCTTCCTCGGCCCGTCGTTCGCACTGACCGTACGGCACGGTGCGAACGACCCCACAGTGGAGGCCGCGCGCCGCCTCGCGGAGCAGCCGGACATGGCACGGCTCGGGCCCGTCGCCGTCCTGCACGCGGTCACCGATGTGATCGTCGACGCCTACACCGAGGCCGCCGCCCAAGTCCGCACGGACCTGACGGAGCTGGAGGGGTGCGTCTTCTCGCCCGCACGCGATGACCTCACCGAACAGATCTACTCGTCAAACGCGAGGTCGTGGAGTTCCGCGACGCCATCCAGCCACTCGTCCCTGTCATGCAGCCCTTCACCACGGCGCGCGACGATTGGCCACGGCAGGTCCTGCCCTACTTCCGCGACGTCACCGACCACCTCACCCGTACCGACACCGAAGTCCGCGCCCTGGACGACCTGCTTGCCTCCGTCCTCGACGCCCATCTGGCGAAGGTGGGAACGTGGCAGAACGACGACATGCGCCGCATCAGCGCCTGGGCCGCCATCTTCGCCATCCCCACCATGGTCGCCGGGATCTACGGCATGAACTTCGCCCACATGCCCGAACTGGACTGGCGCTACGGCTACCCATGCGCGCTCGCCGTGATGGCGCTGGGGGCAGGACTGCTGTACCGAGCCTTCCGCCGCAACGGCTGGCTGTGAAGCGCACAGTCCCGCAGGCCGACTGCCTGCCACAGCCCACCCTCGCCAGCCGCTACGCCGAGTTCTTCCGCCAGACTGCCACGCCCTCCATCTCCACAACCACAGCCGCTTGATTCGATCCGAAGGGTTCCCGGCCGCTACCGCGAGGGCTGCCCGGTAGCGGCCGGCCGGACGATGGCTCTCTTCGAGCGCGATGCAGCGGGCTGCTGCGGTGCGGCTGCAGTTCGTTGGCGAGCCCCAGCTCTAACGTGAACTCGCCGCCGCTGCACCTCGCCCTGTACGGCGACCTCTTAACGCTGGCTCCCAGGCAGTCCCCGAGACGTCTCCCTGGCGCTACGCGGACTGCGTGGCATCTGGGTGCTTGATCGTGCGGGATCTGGGCAGGCGGGCTCGGTGTCATCCGTGTCGTCCGACTGCTTGGGCAGGTGCGGCATGCCTTGATCCAGGCTGGCTTCCACCTCGTCCACGAGGACGCGCAAGACAGCGAGCCGGGACTAGCGGTGACGAGGTGGCGGCTGGGGTGCTGGTGAGATGGACGGCCTCGGACGGGTTCACTTCGCTGGTGAACGACCAGCCTGGTGCCTCGGGCGACAGCATGCACGCGATAGTGCGGGCTGCGGTGTCGGGCCTGCTGCTGCAGCTGGGGCACACCGTCACGGAACCGGAGGACGGTGGTGACTTGCTGGTCCTGGCCGATCAGTAGGTCGAGGGCGGCCCCGACGCCGGGCGGGGCCGGGGCCGCGCGCACACGATGTCCCGTCATGTGGCGACCGGAGCGAAGTGCACGCGTCACAGCAACAACGCACCGCCGATCAAAAGGTCACTGACGAAGCTCTGCCCCAGTGACATCCTTCTGGCGTTCAGGCGGTGCCACGATCTCAACACCCCATGCCTTGCAACGCGGCCCACGCCATGACGGCTATCGAGCGCCGAAGGCCGCCCGCGTCCAGCCCCGCCCACATGCAGTGGTTGTTTCGCATGTCATGGCCCGGATACTCGCAAAAACGCCCATTCGGTACATAAGCACACGGGCGTGGTAAGGCCCTCACCGAGCTGAGAGATGCCAACCGTGGGGGTGCAGCGATTTTCCCGCACGTCCTTCACCGAAGCCTGGAGGCCGTCTGCGCCCCGGAAAGAGGGTGAGGACCATGAGTACGGAGTCCGATGTGGGCGGGGCCGGGCGTGTACAGGCGGCCGGACAGACCGCGAAGGAGCAGGCATCGGCCACAGCGGGCCAGGCCAGGGAAGCAGCCGGTGAGGTGGCGGGCACCGCGCTGGATCAGGCCAAGACGATAGCTGGGGAGGCGCGCCGCCAGGCCGGAAGCGCCGTTGGAGACCTCCGGGGCCGTGTCACCGAAGAGGTGGAGGGCCAGACGCGGCGGGCGGCCGAGACAGTGCACCAGTGGGCGGACGATCTGGCGGAGATGGCGCGCAACGCCCCGGACGACTCCCCGACCCGCACCCTGGTGTCCAAGGCTGCGGATGGCGGCCACCGGGCGGCGGACTACCTGGACGACCACGGTGTGGAAGGCATGACCGAGGACCTGAAGGGATTCGCACGGCGCCGGCCGGGGGCGTTCCTGGCGGGGGCGGCGCTGGCAGGGTTCGCGGTCGGCAGGATGGCCAAGGTCGGCAGCAAGGCGCAGTCCGGACAGGGGGCACAGCAGGATCAGGGCGTTGGGTCGCCAGGGCCGCCGGAGGGGGCTGTGGGGCCGGACTTCCGCGGTTACTCGGAGGTGCCCGAGAGGACTGTAGAGCCGGAGCCGCCTCCCTACCCGCAAGGGGCCCTACAGGCGGAACCGCGGGCCTACCCGGAGGTGTGACATGTCATCGATGACACCGGAGCCGCGCGGTCAGGACTCTTCGCTCGGACAGCTGTTGTCGGAGATGACCTCGGACATCCAGACGCTCTTCCGGCAGGAGGTGGAGCTGGCCAAGTCCGAGATCCGTGAGGAGGCCGGCAAGGCGGGCAAGGCCGCCGGAATGTATGGCGGAGCCGGGTTCGGCGGCTACATGGTCGCGCTGTTCGCCTCGCTCGCGGCGATGTTCGGCCTGGCCAATGTGATGGACATCGGATGGGCGGCCCTGATCGTCACTGCGGTGTGGGCGGGGATTGCGGCAGTGCTGTTCGTGATGGGCCGTTCCCGGATGCGGGAGGTGTCCCCGAAGCCGGAGCAGACCGTGCAGACGCTGAAGGAGGACGCGCAATGGGCACGTCACCCGACCAAGTGAGAGCCGAGATCGAGGCGACCCGAGGGCGCCTGTCGAAGAAGGCCGACCGGCTGGCCGACCGCACCAGCCCGGGGCGGATCGTGCGCCGCCGCACCGATCGAGTCCGCGGCGCGGTCTCCGGGGCGCGCGAGCGCGTCATGGGCACTGCTTCCGCAACCACGGACAGCGCCAAGGGCCGCACTCAGCAGGCCGCAGCTTCCGTCCAGGACAGCGCCGGCCAGGCCGCGGACACGATGCGCCAGGCCGCGGGCCAGGTCGGCGAAGCGGTCAGCGGCGCGCCGGAGCAGGCGGTCCGGCAGACGCAGGGCAATCCGCTGGCGGCCGGGCTGATCCCCTTCGGCGCCGGGCTGCTGGCCGCCTCGCTCCTGCCCACCTCGCAGGCCGAGGAGCAGGCAGCCTCCCAGCTCTCCGAGAAGGCCGGTGAGGCGATCGAACCCGTCAAGCAGGCGGCGATTCAGTCCGCGCAGCAGCTGAAGGAGGACGCCACCGAGACGGCCAAGCAGGCCGCCCAGGAGGTCAAGGACACCGCCGCGGAAGCCGCTCGCACCACCAAGGAAGAAGCAAGCGACCAGGCCGGGCAGGTCACGGAGCAGGCCCGGCAATCCGGACAGCAGGTAGCCGACGAGGCCCGGCAGCAGCCCCCCGGCGCCATGTGAACCACCAGCGACCGCCGCATCGCCCCGGATTTCGCTCCTGCTGCGGCGGTACCGATCAGAAGGGGTGAGTCATGGACCGCCACCGCAACGATCGCGACGAGACCTCCCGCCCGGACGGGCTCCCGACTGAGCCGGCTAAGAAGCCGACCGACCTGTCCAAAGGGTCATGGGGAGGTGTATTCAAACGGACCCTGAAGGAATTCAAGGAGGACAACCTCACCGACTGGGCGGCCGCCCTGACCTACTACGGCATCCTGGCGATCTTCCCCGCCCTGCTCGCGCTGGTGTCGCTCCTGGGGCTGCTGGGCAGCGCGACGATCAAGCCGATGATCGACAACCTCGGCAGTCTCGCCCCCGGCGCCGCCCGCGACATTCTCAACAACGTCCTTACACAGCTGGAGGGAAACCAGGGCGGGGCAAGCATCGCGCTGATCATCGGAATCGCGCTGGCCTTGTGGTCGGCTTCCGGGTACATCGCCGCGTTCATGCGCGCGTCCAACGCCGTCTATGACATCGGCGAAGGCCGGCCGGTCTGGAAGACCATTCCCACCCGGCTGGTCATCACCCTCATCGTCGTGGTTCTGCTCGCCGCGATGGCGATCGGTGTGGTCTTCACCGGCACCCTGGCCAAGAAGACCGGCCAGGTCCTCGGCCTGGGCGACACCTTCATCACAGTGTGGAACATCGCGAAATGGCCCGTGATGGTCCTGCTCTTCGCCGCGATCGTCGCCCTGCTGTACTGGGCTGCCCCCAACGTCAAACGCAAAATTCGGTGGGTCAGCCCCGGCAGCCTCATCGCCATCGTCATCTGGCTCATCGCCTCCGCCGCGTTCGCCTTTTACGTGGCGAACTTCGGCAGCTACAACAAGACCTACGGCAGCATGGCCGCAGTGATCATCTTCCTGGTCTGGATGTGGATCTCCAACATCGCCATCCTGCTCGGCCTGGAGTTCAACGCCGAACTCGAACGCGCCCGGGCCATCGACAGCGGCCACCCTCCCGGCGAAGAGCCGTACGTCGAGCCCCGCGACACCCGCAAACTCTGACAATCACCCCGCCGTGCCGACGGTGCGGTGCGCGGTACTGTCCAGCGTCGGCGCGCCACCCACCAGACCGAGTGCGGCGGAGCACGGCCGCGTGCCACACCGGCAGAGCCTGCAGGGTGAGCGCGCCCACAACGCTGCCGGCGAACAGCCCGCCGCCCTTGCCGTATCGCTTGCCCTTTTCCTTCATCTCGGCCTGCGCCAGCCGCATCTCCCGCACACCAGCTCGGTCAGGTGCTGCGAAGCACGCTACTCGGTCAGGCGCAATGCCCCCCGAGCACGCACGGCGAACATGCACACGCGCACAGCGTGGGGCCCGACCTTTGGGCGGCGCGTTGCCTCAGGCGAGACGGCGTCGGTCCTCCTGCGTCCACTTACGGGTGTCACGGGGCGGGACGTACGGCTCCTGCGTCTCCGGCAGACCACCGGCGACCGCACGCTGGCGGGCCATCTCGGCGTCGAATTCCAGGCCGAGCAGGATCGCGATGTTGCTGATCCACAGCCACACCAGGAAGACGATCACTCCCGCCAGAGTGCCGTACGTCTTGTTGTATGAGGCGAAGTTGGAGACGTAGAACGCGAAGCCGGCGGAGGCGACCATCCACACCAGCAGGGCAAGAAAACTGCCCGGTGTGACCCACTTGAAGCCGCGCCCCTTCACGTTGGGCGTCGCCCAGAACAGGATTGCGATCATGATCGTGACCAAGACCACCAGGACTGGCCATTTCGCGATCGACCATGCTGTCAGCGCCGCGTTCCCCAGGCCCAGCGCGGTGCCCACCTGACGCGCCAGGGCGCCGGTGAACACAACGATCAGGGCGCTGATCACCGCCAGGACCAGCAGCGCCACCGTCACACCCAGCCGGACCGGCAACACCTTCCACACCGGGCGCCCCTCCGGCATGTCGTACACGGCGTTGGAGGTACGGATGAAGGCGGCGACATAGCCCGAGGCCGACCACACGGCGAGCGCCAGACCCACGACCGCCATGATGGAACCGACACCGCCGTTGCCCTGCAACTGCTTCACGGCATTGCTGATGATGGTGCGCGCCGAACCCGGCGCCAGCTTGTTGATGTTGTCCATCACCTGCTGTGTCGCCGACTGCCCCGAGATACCCAGCAGCGACACCAACACCAGCAACGCCGGGAACAGGGACAGCACCCCGTAATAGGTCAGGGCAGCCGCCCGGTCTGCGAGCTCGTCGTCCTTGAACTCCTTCAGCGTTCCCTTCAGCACCGCCCACCAGGATCGCTTCGGAAGCTCGGTCGGCGCGTCCGGAGCCCGCTCCTCCACCTCCTCGTCCGGCCCAACGGCCGCGTCATGGCCGTCCGGCTCCGGCTCAGATCCCTTGTTTCCGTCCGCATCTACTGTCCGTGCCATGACACTCGGGTATCCGCAGGACTCCGCTCTAGGCAGCGCCGGGACCATCATCCGTCCACCACAGCCCCCTGCGGCTATCACCGTTGGAGCACCCCACACTGGTCGGTCACAGGCATGACGACTCGAGCCACAGATGCCCGACCACTTCGGACCGCTGGTCGAAAGGGAAAGTCCGCGGCGCCTCTCGTCACTGCAAGCGGCCCAGCTCCCGCCCCCCAGCCTGCGACTGCCTGCCGAGTCACCGGCTCCGGTGACGGCGCTCCTGCAGCTTCTTCATCTGGGTCTCCAGGAGCCCGCCACGATGAGTTCCGGCCTTGTGCCGCCCCTTGCTCTGCTGCTCAGCCGGGTGCCTCTGCCGTAGTTTGCCGGCCATCTCCCTGGCCCGTTGCCTCATCCTCTCGGCGTCCATACCGCTCCTCCTCACACCACCCGTTCAGACCCTTTTCGCCAGATTTGCACACTGCCTGGTACGCCGCATCCTGCCCGACCGGGCATGCCGCTCCCTGAGTAACAGCGTCCCCACGACGAGGCCCGCGGAATGGAGGTAGCCGCGGGCCATTGCCCCCACAGTGCCGCGTACGCCGTCCACGTCGGCTTGGCCCAGGGATGATGCCCTGACCAATTGGCCGGTGGGGCGCTGCCGCCACCCAGACCGCGATCGTCCACGTGGTAGCGGGTCCACTGCGCGTGTTCAACAGCCACCGCATCCCCGCTCTCGTACGCTCCCTGCATGGATGACGCAGCACCAGTCGGTGACAGCGGCGAGCCCACTGCGCGATGTGGTTTTGGGCCGTTTTCCCTCCAGGACGTCCTGCGGGAGCTGAACAGCAACCTGCAGTCGCTCTCGGCGCACGGCACGCAGAGGCATCCCCTTATCCCGGGGCGCGGTCGAGCACCGCGGCCGCGGGTCCGTCCATGGAGCGGGAGCCACTGAGGGGTTCACCCACAATCTGGGGGGCTCCGGCCTTGACCGGGCGGGTTAGGGAAAGGGGCAGGTGAGCGGAAGGAGGCGTTCACTCAGCTGCCCGGTGAGCTGGGTGTCGGTGAGGGTGGCTTCGGTGAGCCAGTCCGATGCAGTCAGCTGGTCGACCAGGTGCTGCTGGCCGAACGGTTCGGTGACAGCACGAGGCGACCGCGCAGCGGGGAGGACGCTGTCGAGCCGGCCCGGCAGCGTCCTCTGCGGCGCATGCAGTCGACGACCCGGTCGTTCACGGTCGGCGAGGGCAAGGGGTACCTGACCGTCGCATGCACCGAGGACGGGGCCCCCGCCGAAGTGCTGATCCGTATGGCCAAGCAGGGCTCCACGCTCGCATGGGGTTCCGCTCAGGGCGTTCGTCACCGACTACATCGGAATGCGCTTCGAGCCCGCCGGCCTCACCAACGACGCAGAGGTCAAGCAGGCCAGTTCCGTCATGGACTACGTCGGCCGCCGCCTGGGCCTCGACTACCTGCCCTATGACCTCCGGGTGGAACTCAACGTCCTGACCACCGAAGAGCGGGCCACCAAGGAAGCCATCGACGGAGTCGGCGACGCCGTGTGGACCGTGGTGGGCCTGTCCATGTCCGCTCCCTGGTGGCACGACCACGCCGTAGCTGACCCCTCAGCCTGGCCCGAATGCGGTCGTGGAACGGACGGACAGCGGACCAGGTCACCTGAGACCGCAATCGAATCGGGCCAGACCACTTGAGGCGGAAGTCAGATCATTCGAGACGGGACAGCACTCGTCCCGAGGCGGTAATCCAATGAAGACCCGTAACACGGTTGATCCCTCGGTGTCCCTGCAAGGACACCGAGGCCATGCCGACGCGCGTGAGCTGCGCACTCTCAGATAGGAGAGTTGTTCACATGAGAGAGGTGCGCTGCGAGCGATGCGACAACATCATCGGCCTGGGGTGCCCCTGCCCTCCTGACGGCAGTGTGCCCAAGGCGTACCCGGAGACAGGACGTGTTCGGCAGGAGTGGCGGCGGTTCCCCGGCAACGCCATCCTGATCAAACAGAGTGGTAAGGCACACGTTCCGGGCGCCTGCGATCACATGACAGAAGACGAGGTGCGGCCCCCGAAGTGGGGTTGGATTCTCGATCCGTCCCCCGGAGATTGGGACCCTATCAGCGAAGGCAGTCCAGCCGTTGCCACTGGGGGGAACGCGCAGCTGCGGGCGACGAGCCGGTGCATGACGTGCATGGGGACTCTCGGCAGCTGATGATCTGCGGGGCTTGCTGTGCTGTGGGGTAGCTGACCGGAGGGCCGATGGCTTGCCGTCGGCCCTCCTTCGTTTCGTGGTTCTGGGCACGCCGGATGCGGCGCGACTCGGTTCGACAGCAAAACGACTGGGTTCGTGTAGGATCTCGCAGCTCGTGTGATGCAGCGCATCGTGCCCTGCGGTTTCGCCCGAGTCTCCCGCCGTGTCCCGGCCCGCCAGTCTCAGGGTCGTGTCGGAATCCTCGGACCGGCGCTCGCCTGAGCGACGATCTACCCGCTCCCTGACCGGCGGCCAGGCTCAAGTGCTGCCATCGAGATGCGAGCGAGCCGCTTGAACGAAGTCTGTTCGCACTTCGTGGAAACGCTGTCACCGCCCGTGGGGGTAGCGCTCCACAGCCTCGCTTAGCGACAGCTGGTGTGCGTACGTGAAAACGAGGGCCGTGGTGTCAGAGGCAGATAGCAAGTCCAAGGCGAGGATCTGGAGGCCGAGGCGCTGTCCGTACTCCGTGCTGCCCGGGTCGTCGGATTCCATTCCCCGCAGCTCGCGTAGAGAACTGAGAACCGCCGCGATCGGCCGATGCTGATCGGAGGAAACTTCGCGCTGCTCACGCTGCCCGGCTTCTTCGAGTACTCCCATCGCTCGTGCGGCGGTGAGTGCCTGCTCCAGCTCGAAGATCGTCTGGACCATGGCGCCCTGCAAGGCGTAGCCCTTAAAGACGATCTGCTCAGGTCCTTCGAGCTCGATCTTGCGATATGCGTCGGTTGCGCCCACAGACCGAGAATGAGCCGCTTCGAGTCCCAGCTCGGCCTCCGGCAAATCTTCGTCAGCGAGATGTCCTGCTACCTCTCCGGCAGCCAGCCTGAACTCATCCACGGCGCCGAGATATGCGACCCAGACGTCGCGCCTTACGGTCCGACGCCACTGTGCATTTTGGTCTAGTCCCTGAGTCTTGACCGCTTCGATGGCTGCGTTCGCCTGCTCCTGCATGCCGCGTGCCTGCCAGCGGGCCCCAAACAGGCCAAGCGCCACGCCTGCCACCGCGATCAGCGCCGCGAGTACGGCAGCTGCCCCCTCATCCATCCCGGCATTGTTTCACGCCGAAGATCACGCCAAAGGGGAACCCGGCCACGCCGACTGGCGGCTGCGAATGCGACGGGGTAGCCCACCAGTCGCAGCCAACTGGCCACTGAGCGGCCACGGTTCGTGAAATTCGGCCACGGGGCCTGAGATCCCACAGTTCGATGTCAACGGACAGTTCGCCGGGGGCAGACAGGAAAGATCGCGGAAAGACTGGCCAACGGGCGCGAGGGCATGTCAACGTAGACGACCTTGCAAGAAACCCCAGGTCAGAGAGGTGATTGCCCGTGACCGTAGCCCCTGCGGGCCCCGGTTTCTCCACCACCGTCGAAGCCCTGCGACCGCGGGAGTGGCAGCTCGGCCCCGGTCAGCCGACCCTGGTCATGGACCAGTTCTCCGCCGAGGACTTCCACCTGATCGTCGATGATCGCGCGGACGTGCACGTCAGCTCCAAGGACGGCCGGTTCTACCTCGGCTGGTTTCCGCTCGGCCGCCCCGGCACGGATAGCGAGGGATGGAAGATCGCTGTAACCGGAACCGCCAAAGTCCGCGGCTACCAACTGTCGTTTGACACCGAGACGCCGGCCGACATCGTCGCCGCCACCGTAGCGAGTGTGCTGGAGACCTCACGCCGCCTCTGACAGCGCGGACACCGACACGTAGTGACCGCCCTGTGAGCGCTGGCCGTACCGAAGGCCGGCCCGTTCCACTGCCCCCCGTTTCCCCCGAACCCCAGGAGGCTGTCTGTGACGTCCCCGGAGATGACCGTCGGCGATCTCATCGACCTGTTGTCCGGCTGCGACCGGAGTGCTCCGGTCCGCCAGGCCATGAACCCCTTCGCCCCGATGGCGCACCGCTTGGCGCAGGTCCTGCAGTCGGTCGACGAGACCGGCCAGACCGTCGTCTACCTCGCCGAAGGACCGGACCCGGCCGCACAGCTCGGCCACCTTCCGCCGGAGGTCGCCATCGCCCTGACGTGGCAGGGCCCCGTCCAGGCCCCCCCGCGCCGCCCTCGCCGCCGCGCCGGCGGCAACTAGACCCGCACCGAGCCCTTGGAGGCGTCCCTGTACCCCGACTTCCTGCCCGACTCGTCCGCCCCGCGTGGCGGACAGCCCGCGTTTTGGGTCGGCCCCCGGCACCTGGCCGGTGACGATGGGCGCCTCTACGACGTCGTCGCCGACGCGCTTGCCGGCCTGGGTTGGACGAGCCTGACGATCGTCCGCGGACGGCACGAGCCGGACGAGGCGCCGGAGGACCGCCAGGTCCTGCGCAGCACCGTCCTGCACATCAGCCCCGACGCCTTGCGCTGGGCCCAGTGGGGCCTGGCGGACGAGCCGTTCCACCTGGGCGAGCTGCCGATCGCCTGGCAGATTTCCGCCCGAGCCGAGGCGAGCAGCCCGCTCGCCCAGTGGTCGGCCTACTTCACCCGTGACGTCCCCGGCGAGGCGGTGGTCGACTTCCTCATCGCGCTCGACGCTAGCGACCAGCCTGCCGTGCCGCTCGCCGGATCCGAGCTGGTCCTTGACGCTGTCGCCGCCCACGGATGGTTCCGCGACATCGACCAACCCGAGGCGGCGGCGACGGACCCGACGTTGACCTCGCACATCAGCCTCGGCGAGGTCCCGCCCCTCATTCAGGACGCCGACCCGCGGGCCCTGTCCGCCGAGGACGACGAGACGGGACCGGCCGGATGGCAGGCGTGGGCCGAGCCCGCGCTCGGCGCACCGTGTCTGTGGGCGGCATCGTTCGCCGCCAGCGTCCCGCACGATCTCGTCGCCGCCTTCGCCGCCTCCCTCAGCTCGACCGCACCGGTCCTGCGGCGGGTACTGCCCGAGGCCACCCAGGAGCGCCTCCTGCGCGCGCCGGCCCTCTAACGTCCCGCGCGCAACTCTCGACGATCGCAGTCCGGCACCCTCCCAGTTGGGGGGCCGGACTTTCTTGCTTCTCGGGTGAAGTAACCCGGTCTTCGACGCCCAGGAAGATTGCCGCCCGTTGATGGAACGATGTAGGAGGCGGCGATGCACCCCAGCCCCGGCGCCGTTACGGTCATCGCTCTCATCGTCGCCGCAGTGGCAGGCATTTCAGCAGCACTGAAGCTCCGGGCAGGGGCAACTCCTCCATGTGACGCGGGTCTACCAGCACGGCCGCCGTGGCTCCAAAGCTGTCGTGACCTGGTGCGACACCGGGCGGCAGCAGGACGCCTGGTTCTGGAACTGTCACGTTCCCGCAGGCGCGTACCTGCTCGTGAACGCCTGCAGCGGCTACGGGCCGCACAGTCACAACCCGAACGTGCTCTGCTTCCAGCCCGGCCAGGTCCGAGCCTGGGTACCAGGCCAAGCCGCTCGCGCCGCTCAACGCGTCAGCCAGTAACGCACTGCTGCCCCCGACCTGCGGTGGTCGGAGGCAGCAGCGTGACGCGCACGCAGGTCAGCTCGTTGCCGTGGCCTTGTCGAGGGCCTTGTCGAGGTGGCGGTCGACGAGGGCCGGGGAGCCGGAGATGACCAGCAGCAGGTTGCCGTCGCGGATCGCGGTCTGCTTGACCACGGTGCTCCGTCCCCCGGCGATGAACGTCAGGAGCTGGCTCCACTGCTCGTCACCGCTGGCGTGGGGTGCGGGCAGCTTCTGCGAGGTCACGTCGACCGGGGTGCCGCCTGCGACGACCTGATAGGTCGGGCAGCCGGTCATGGCGTCGAAGATCCGGTGGATGCCGTCGGAGAGCTTCTTCACGCTATCGCTGTACAGCTCCTCGGAGATCTCCGAGGAGCTGCCGCCGTAGGTGAAGTCCGCCTTCGCCTTGTGCGGGAAGGCGAGCGTGCCGCCAGTCGCCGCATCGCCGCCCAGCTCGCTCAGGGCGGGGCAGCCGATGACGGTGACGTCGTCGTGCTGGGCCGGACGCTCCGGCTTGGGAAGGTAGCCGCTGCCGAGGTCGCGCGGGTCGAGCAGGCGGGACTCGAGCGCGGCCGAGGAGAGCGCGGCCGGCTTCTGGACGGCGTCGGCCGGCTTTCCGGTGCGGGAGGAGGGGGTCTGGTGCTTGGACCCGGTGGTGTCGGTGGAGCAGGCGGGCACGGCGAGGAGGGCGGCGGTGATGCCGAGTACGGTGGTGGCGACGCGAACGCGCATGACGGAACTGACCCCTTGGTGCTAGGCGACGGGTGGTCAGTGCGGGCCCGCGGGCCCGGTGGGGTCGTAGGAGCGGTGGTCAGTGCCCGAGGTGGCGCAGGCAGTCCTCGAACGTGGCGTGCGTCGCGTCCGCCGGCCCGGAGTGCCGGTTGTACCAGGCGGTGTCGATGCGGGTCTCCTGCTGCTGGTGTCCGGCCCTGCAGCGCAGCCAGATCTCACCGCGGGTGGAGAGGATGAGCCAGTCCCGGTATGCGCCGCACTCGGTGCAGGCGGCCATCTCGCCGTCGAGGACGAGGGGTTGCTTCCACGGCATCATCTTGCCTTCGACCTGGTCGTGGCTCGGCACCCGCAGTTCCGGCGGGAGGAAGTCGTCCACGATGGCGGCCGGCTCGGCGGACTCCGGCTCAGGTGCCGGCACTCCGAAGCCGGGCGGGACCTGGCCCTGCAGCTGCACGTACAGCTCGGCGAACTGTCTCTGAGCTTCGCTCGGCTCCTCGGCCCTGCGGCGTATCCGGTGAAACACCTTGGCGTCCTCCTCTACCTCAGCACCTCGTCCTGCGCGTTTCATGATCGTGCCCGACGCCCCCGGCGGTTTCAATTCACAATGTCCACAGTCACCTCCGGCCAGGTCAGCAGAGGTATTCGGCTTCTCGGCTGCCCAGATGACGAGTTGGCCACGATGCGTGCCTCCATGTGCCGGGGTGGCCATGCCGGGGTGTGCCCGATCACACGCCATCGTCTCCCTCGACCGCTCAACTTCGCGACGCCTACTGGCTCGACTCGCCCCACCTGCGCCACGCCCGTCCGTCCTGCGGCTGCACGGATGCCGACAGCCCCCACATCGGACCTGGTCGCCACCGAGGTTCGATGTGGCGCACGACCATGCTCTGGATGGCGGGCGAAGCGGTGGCGCTGTCCCTTCTCTCGTTGATGAACTGAGTCCGCGTGCAGGCACCCGGCGGGCTCACAGGGTCTTACGTGATGTGTCCTCTCCGCTGAGCTGCCTGCCGGGCGCGGAGGGCCTGGTGGTCGTCCCGCGCGTTGCGGACTGGCGCCCTGCGGCGCTGGTCTCCGGCAGGTGGGAGGCGTCGGCGGGCAGATCGGCGGTCCGCCGCATCCGCCACACGAGCACGTCGCTGACGGAGTCCGCGGTGCCGAGTTCGCGGCGGCCGGCAACGTCGGACAGAAGGACGGCCGTGTCGTGGCCGGCGGCTTCGGCTTCCGCGATGGTCGCCGCCAGGGCGTACCAGCCGGGTTCGGCGAGGATCTGCTCGGCCAGCTCCGGCAGCGCCTCGCGCAGCAGCGCGGTCTGCCGCTGGAGCATCGGTCGGCTCAGGCGTCGGCCGTGCTGGTAGAGCACGCCTAGGGGCTGGGCGGCGGCGGCCTGGTAGGCGGTGCGCAGGTGCGCGGCGGCCCGGGTAGCGGCCTCGGCCTGCTGGGCGTGCCCCTTCCTGGCGTGCCAGTGCGCGGCGGCGGTGATGAGGAAGAACAGCATGTCGATGGCCATGGCCGTGGTGGCTCCGTCCTCGCCGCGGCCGAGGGCCGGGCCGCCTTGGACGAGGTCGCGGGCGGCCTGCCGCAGGGCTCGATCGTGCCCGCGCACGGCGCGGACGTGAGAGCGCGAGGCCCGTTCGAAAGCCGTTGCAGCGTCGCGCAGTTCGCGGCGAGTGTGGGCGGCGGAGGTCTTCGCGAGGGCATCCAGGACCTCGCCGGCCGCTGCGATGTGGGCGGCGGCGACCGCGTCCTCGCCGTGCTCGACGACGAGCACGGCCTGCCACACGGCCGAGGCCGTCCCGCGGCGTGCGGCGGCCGGACTGCCCGGCCCCGTACGGATCGCACCCTCCCGCCGGGCAGCCGGAACGTCCTGCGCGTCGCCGGCCCAGCGCTCGCGGATGCGGGGCAGCGACAGGTCGGGGGCCAGGCGTGCGCCGGGGTAGAACACCGGCTCGCCGTCCTTGTTCAGGTCATCGGGCAGGGCGACCTTGTATCCGAGGAGGTCGCCAGAGGGAGCGGCGCGCTTGCGGATCAGGAGGCCGGCGGCGGCGAGCCGGTCGAAGAACTCCTCGTCGCTCCTCGCGCCGGCCACCGCCCGTCGTACGGTTTCGCGCAGTTCCTCGCGGGCGGTGCGCTCGCGACCCTGCCGCTCGGCTTTGTGGCGTTCGGCGCTGGTGGGCCGTTGGGCTGCGGTGCCGTCGCCGGGTGCGACCTGGTGGAGGCCGAGTTCCTTCTCGATGAGCCGGGCTTCTGCCTGGGCGCGGGCGCCGGAGCGGAAGTCGTCGGGGCGGTGGCCGTCCTCGGTGACGAGGGTGGCGACGATGTGGATGTGGTCATCGGCGTGGCGTACGGCTGCCCAGCGGCAGCCGGGCTGTCCGTCGCCGGGGTCGATGCCGGTGGCGGCGACGATGCGGCGGGCGATGTCGGCCCACTCCTCGTCGGACAGGATCCGGTCGCCGGGGTCGGCGCGTACGGAGGTGTGCCACACGTGCTTGGCCGGGCGGGCGTGCTTGGCGAGGGCCATCACGGGCTGGTCCAGGAGCTGCTGGAGGTCTGTGAGGGTGGCGCTCGGGTCGCGGCCGGGGTCGGGGGACATGCCGTCGAAGGAGGCGACGAGATGGGGGTCGGTGTGATCCTCGTACTTGCCGGTCTCGTAGAGGTAGCAGAGGAGACCTCTGGTATCCGACCCGGACGGGTTGACGCTGGGGATCATGAGCCGTGGTGCTCGATCAGCCGTGTGGCGGCTTCGTGGGCGGCGTCGGCGGCACGCCGTACGGCGGCGACGGCCGCTTCGAGCTGAGGAACGTCTGCACCGGAGTTGAGCGCCTTGACTGCCTGGTTGAGGTTGCTGCCGGCCCAGCCGAGCCGACGTCGGCTGTCGAACAGGGCTGTGATGACTTCGCGCTCGTCGGCGATCTCGGCGCTGGTGCGGTTGAGGTCGCGTGCGGCGGCGAGCGAGGAACGGGCGAGGAACCCGGCGACGGACAGATTGCACTGGGCGGCGGCGGACTTGATCAGGGCGAACTCTTCATCGTTGAAACGTGTGTTGGGCTGGTGGAGGCGTTTCTTCTCGGGCGACTGGCGCGGACGCTGGCGGGCGCGAGGAGCGCGCTGTCGGCGTACACGCGGCTCAGTCTGCTTCTCCTCCTGCCCTGGCTTCGATCCGCCCCCGGTCGAAGCCTCAAGGACCTGCGCCCCCCGGTGCAGGTCGTCTCCCGCCCCCGAGGGGGCGGGTTCGGCGGAAGCTACGCTTCCGCCCCAACTTGCTCGCCGCGAGACCGAGTTGGAGTCGGGATCAGGTTCTGGGGTGGTGCCGTTCTTGCGTGCGTTCGTCATCGGGATTCGGGCCTCGTAGAGCGGGTGCGCTGCTGGATGGTTGCGGCCAGCGCGAGGACATCGGCTGGGCTGGCAAGGACGCGGACCGGCCCGTCGGGGCGGTCCTGGAGGAGCCATTGCCCGGTCGGTGTGAGGACGACGGCGTGTAGGAGTTGCTGGCGGACCAGGACGTCCGCCCAGGCATCGGCCTCGGCGACGGTGGGCTCGGAAGAACGAGGGGGACGCGGAATTACGGCGTACCTCCTAAAGCGGGGCGGTGGCCCGGCACGGAGCCGGGCCACGTTTGCGGGTACGGGCTTTGAACTGGGGTTTTGCCGGTTCAGCCGCACTCGGGGCAGCGCCCGACGTGGCTGTTGAGCGCGCGAGCCATCCGCTGTTTCGCCGAGGCAGCTTGCTTCGCGCTGGACTTCGCCGCCGGCCTGCCTGCGTGCCGCTCGGAGTGAGCGAGCATGAACCCGAT
Source organism: Streptomyces sp. NPDC006372 (assembly GCF_040612515.1). Lineage (NCBI taxonomy): Bacteria > Bacillati > Actinomycetota > Actinomycetes > Kitasatosporales > Streptomycetaceae > Streptomyces > Streptomyces sp. NPDC006372. The sequence continues at coordinate 129,941 of NZ_JBEXQJ010000015.1, forward strand.
CTCTCGCTCGTACTCCGCGCGGACGGTGTTGAACTGGTGGCAGGTCTTCATCGAGCGGTGCTCCTCGTTGTCGTGATGTCCTCGTTCCGCAGCTCCTGGAGGACGAGGCCGAGTCGGTCGTTACCGACACCCGTCAGGCCCTGGCGGCGGATGATTTCGCGCAGCTGCACCCGGGTGATCGCTCCGTTGCCGTCCCGTTCGAGCAGGGCGGGAACATAGGGGCGCACTTCGTGGACAAGCTGGCGCTCGGACTCGCCCAGCTCGCGTGCCGGGCGCTCCGCCTGCGGAGAGCGGGACCGGGCACGCTTGTCCATGTTCTTCGTCCGGGACTTCCTGGCCGGCTTCCGGCGGAGTGGGACCTTGTGTCCTCGGTCCTGGGTGGTCTCGGTCCCGGACTGGGTGGCGGTCGGTCCTCGGTCCTGGGTGGTCTCGGTCCCGGACTCGGTGGCGGTCGGTCCTCGGTCCTCGGTGCTCTCGGTCCCCGACTTCGCGAGGCTCGGTCCCCGATGAGAATCTGGGTCCTGAGCTGCTACTTCTCGCTTGTTGAGGTCGGTCCTCGTGGCCGCTGTGTCCCGCGCTACGGCTTCTGGATCGGCGGGTTCGGTCCCCGGGACCGCGCCGTCTTCCGGGGGCTTGGTTCCCGCGGTCGTTCCAGTTTCGTCGCCCTCGGTCCCCGCGCCGACCTTGACTTCCGGGTCCGCCTCCTCGGGGACAGGTCCCCGAGGAGTCCTCGGTCCTCGGTCCGGGACCGGCTCGTCGGAACCGTCGGGACCGGGGACGGGGACCGGCACATTCGATGTCGGCTGTGCGGGCACCGTGGCCGCCGATGTGCTGCTGTGCGCAGGGGACCAGGGAGAAGGGAGCGGGACCGTGGCGAGCGCGAGCGCGTGTCGCCGGGCGGCGAGCTGGTCGAGCAGCTGTGCCCGCTGGAGAGGGTCGGTGCCGACCGAGGCCCTGCCGACCGCCTTCGACAGGCGTCGCGTCAGCCGCCGGCCTCGACGGTTCCGCTGCTGCTCGGGTGTGCGCTCGGCGAGGCGGGCGGCGAGGGTGACCGCACGGGCGGTGGCTCGGTCCCGGGTGATCTGCGCAGCGTCGCGGTCTCGCGCGGCGATGCCCAGGCGGGACAGCAGCCGCTCGCGTGCCTCCCGGCCCAGGACGGCGATCAGTCCGTTCGAGGCGGCGCCGGGTGTGCGCAGGCGCAGTTCGATGCCCATGGCCAGGTGCCACAGCATCGCCGCCATGACCGGTCCGACGAAGGCGCGGACCGTGCCGCCGATGGGGCCGCTCTCTGCGTAGGCGGGGATCACCTGCACAGTCGTGATCACCCAGACCAGCGTGCCCGGCAGGCCGGGGGCGCCCTGGACGGCGAGGTTCTGCCGTGCCATCAGCGCGGTGGCGAACAGTGCGAGTTCGGCGGCTGCGAACATGCCGGCGCGCTCGGCGGTGCCGGCCATGTCGAGGTAGTCGGCCGCGAACCGCCACGAGGTGTCGGCGCTGTAGGCGGTGCAGCCCAGGGCAGCGACGGCGGCGACCTTGACCGCCGGGCCGCCGAGACGTTTCTGCGCGCGGGTTCCCCGGCGCCGGATAGTCCAGGCGGTTAGCACGAGCGCAAGGGCGGCGGGCACGACGGCGGCGAGGAGGAGAGGGAGGTCCGAAGTAGCACCGAAGGCGAAGACGGGGTGGGTCATGCTGCCTTTCCGAGAGGGGCGTGCGCCGGGGTCGACGTTGCCGGGCGGCCTGCCGGCTGCTGAGTGCCGGGAGCTGCGGGCCCGGGGGTGCCCTTGGCCTTGGAGGTCTTCTTCCGCTCCTTCTTGGAGCGGGGCACGCCGTAATTGCGGTCGCGGTCGAGGACCTTGTTGGCCGCTTGCCGGAGCAGGTCGCGGGCGTGCTTGTGGCTGATCTGCAGGGCGGCGGCAAGCCGGTCGGGCCGCCAGCCCCGGACGTAGGCGTGGTCGATGACAACCTGCCGCTCGGCCTCGGTCAGGTGCACGTCGCGTCCCTGGAAGAAGGCCGCCACGCGCCGGTAGTCCAGGCGCCGGTGCAGTCCGTCGTGCAGCGGGCGCCGCTCGGCTTCGGTGAGCCCGCCCCAGACGCCCTCCTTGAGGACGTTCTCCAGAGCGAAGTCCAGGCACTCGCGGCGTACGGGGCACCAACCGCACAGCTCCTTCGCCTCCGCGATCTCCTCGTGATCCCGGGGCCCGGGGAAGAACACGGCGTCGGCGTCCTCGACGTCCATGCCGTGGCACGCTCCGCGGACGTGCCAGCTGGTGTCTCCGATGCCGCGCAGGCCGGTGGCCGGCGCGTCGTGGGTGGTGATGTGGCGCAAGGCGAGTCTCCGATGTGCTGCCGCGCCGGCCGGCTAGGGCGGTGCTCGGCGGGTGCGGCGTCGGGTGCCAGCTGCGGCGTAGGGCGTGCGACGCAGCCGGTGCGGGACGGTGATGTTGCGGCGGTGCAGCGGACGGAATGCACGCGCCGGAGGCGCCGGATCAGGCCAAGGCGGGCTGCTGGGCCTGCTCGGTGCGCTGTGCCTGCTCGGCGGCGTCGAGGTCGAGACGGCCGGGGTGCGGAGTGGCGCGCGGGGCGGTTCCGCGGGCTCCGCCATCGGGGCCGATCCTCCGGCGGCGGCACGGCTCGCCGGGCTGGGCCAGGCACCACTCGCACCGCACGCTCAGGGCATCGGGCAGCCCCTGCGCGACAGCGGCCTCACGGACTGCGCGGGCGGGCCGATAGGGCGCGAGGGCTGCTCGGGCGGCGGGCGGTATGCAGGAGCCGATCTCCCGCAACCGCGCCTCCAGCTTCGGGTCGACTCCGTCGCGACCGCTGGTGATCGCCCGGGCCTGCGCGGGCTGCGCGGTACCGGCGGCGACGGCGCGGCGGGTGTCGACCAGCTCGGCGGTCCAGGCGGCCTGGTCGTCCGGGTCGACGGACGGTGTCGGGTCGGAGTGCCTCGCCAGGCGGTCGCGCCGGTAGCTCTCCCAGGGACGGGCCAGGTCCGCGGGCAGGATCTGGTACGGCGAGGTGCGGATGTGCTGGCGGGCGGCGACGCGGACGTCCCAGCCGTGCGGGGTGGCCATCGGCACGTCGCCGAGCAGCTCGTGCCACTGGGCGAGCTGGTCGCGGGCCTCGCCTTGGTCGGTGCGGATGGTGCGGGGGTCGAGTCGGCCGATGTAGGCCAGCAGGGCTGCGATTTCGCGGCGGTCCACGGTCAGCCCTCCGTTCCGGTCGGCTCGTCGAGGGCGGCAAGCAGGGCGGCGGTGTGCGCCTCAGTCCGCGTCATGCCCCCCGGTACGGCGGTGTTCTTGCCGGGCACGGCGTAGAGGTTCGGTCGGCTGGGAGCGTGCTCCCGGGCGACCCAGGAGCGCCAGTCGGCAGCCCAGGCTTCCGCCGCCCTCGGAGCATGGCCCGCCCGGTGCGCACGCCACTTCGCGTCGGCGGCCCGCAGGCCCTGCTCGCCGAGGCGATCGAGGTGTCCCTGCTGGCGGGCCCAGGTGTGGGTGGCGGAGTCGACCTGCCACTCGGCAGCCGGGAGGACGGCAGCACCACTACTGCTGTACCTCCGGTTCAAATCAGGTTCACTACGGTTCTGTGTGCCGGTAGCCGGTACATCGCTGTGACGGTGGCCGGTACGTCGCTGTGCCGGTTTCCGCCTCGACCTGCCGGTTTCCGGTACTGCCGGATTCCGGACCCTCGCGAGGGATTCCGGCACCTCACGCGGGCGGATTCCGTACCGCCGCAGAGCCGAGAGCCGAAGCTTCGCGGGGCCCGCGGGCTCGTCTGCTGCTGTGTCGCTGTCTTCCTGCTCCTGCTGCTCGCGCTGGGCCTGGGCGACCACTTCGGCGGCGAGAGGCATGCGGTAGACCGTGCTGCGCTGCGGGCCTACGAGGTCATGGAGCTGTTCCAGCTCGCCGGACAGGAGCAGGCGCTCGACGGCTTCGCGCACCGTGGAGACCGAGGCGCGTGTGCGCTTGGCCAGGCTGGACAGCGAGGCCCAGGAGATGCACTGCTCGTCGGCCACCCGGTCGGCGATCGACAGCAGGACCAGGCGCGCGGCCCCTCGGCTGGAGCTGTGCTCCCACACCCACTCGCGGGCTTCGCTGCTCATCGGCCGCTCCAGACGAGCGGGCGGGTCCGGCTGCTCGCCGGGGCCAGGGTCGTGCGGTCCGGCTCGGGGCGCTGAGGCGCCGAGGCGGTGGTGGCTGCCGCGCAGGCCAGGCGGAAGGGCCTTTTGCGCAGGGCAGGAGGCATGCGATACTTCCCTTTGCAGTGTTGCCACGCTGACGCGCCCCTCGGAAGGACTCAGCGTGGTGATGGTGGGCAATCTCCGCCCTTGCCGGGGCGGGTATGCCGCTTAGCGTTCGGCGTCCGTGAGTTACCGCTCTCGGGCGCCGTCGCTGTTTGCGGACCTTCGCGGTCCGGTCCGTGCTCGCGGTCTCCTCACGTTCGTCGCCGCAGGCGGGCTGCCCGGGGACGACGAACATACGCACGGACCGGTGTCAAGATCCAGACTTGGTTCTTAAACTCTGTACTGGTTGCAGAGAGTCGCCGAACGGTCGTGTGCCGCAGCCGTCCGCACAGGGCCTGGCGGGGTCCGTCCTCGCGTCGAAGCGCACCGTTGCCGCGGTTGCCCCGTACGCCGAGAGCGTTCCATTGTGTCCGAATTGGAGCGGGAGTCTGGTATTCCCCGCAGCGGAAATGCGATGTGGATGAGGTGTTTCCACGGTCGCCTCCGCGCTTTCCGATCGAAGATCAAATACGGCCTGCCAGACGTGACTTATGTCGCTGGCGAATGTGGCTTGCGCCACGTCGCCCGGCGTACTCCTGTCGGCAGAAACGGACAGGTCGACCTGAAACAGGCGGTACGCGCCACACGGAAACGTGCTGGTGGGGAAGAACTTTCCATACGTGTGATCGGCGCGTCAAACTGGTGTTTATGGCGGGGTAGGGTGGCTGAAGTTGCGAGGAAGCCCGCCCTGGAAAGGATCATGGAAGAGTGACCGAAGGTCAGGTGAGCCCCAGGGGGCTCATGGATCGCCTAAACCGCCTGTTCGACACTGTGCACCCGCCCGATCGCGGCCCTTACAGCAACGCTGAAGTGGCCGAACTGATGGAGAAGCGAGGGCTGGGCAAGCTGTCGGGGCAGTACCTTTGGCTCTTGCGGACCGGGCGGCGCGATAACCCGACGAAGCGTCATCTCGAAGCGCTCGCAGGGTTCTTCGGTGTGGATCCCGCCTATTGGTTCGACGATGCTGTCGCCGAAAAGACCGTGCAGGAACTTGAGTTGCTCGCGCTGCTTCGCGACGCGAAGATCAAGAACGTTCTTCTTCGCCTGTCCGACGTCTCTGCAGATGGAAAGGATGCCGTCCTGGGGATCGTTGAGAGCGTACGAAAATCCGAGGGGTTGCCGCCCTCAACTGGCGCGTAAACGGCCGCAGTTCAGTAAATGATCAAGGAAAGCAATGTGGTCTGCACGTAGGCTGCGCCGGCCTGACCTCTTGGCCGAGCTGAAGCTCCCGCACGTCACCAATATCCGCGACCTCAGCGACGAGGTCTCTCGCCGCACGGGACGGACGGTGGTCCTAGAGCCCCGGGAGCAGGCGCCCTCGGTGTGCGGGGCATGTGCCGTTACAGAGAGTGCCGTCCACGTTTTCTACGACCCGTGGACCAGCGTCCTGCACCAGGACCACATCATCGCCCACGAGTTCAGCCACCTACTGCTCGGCCACCACGAGAACCGACCGGTCTCCGCGCTGGCTCCGGCCTTCATCACCAGCGTGGACCCGGCCACCGTGCAGATGATGTTGGGGCGCACCAAGTACGACGAGGACGAGGAGCGAGACACCGAACTCCTGGCATCGCTGCTCCAGCGCCGGATCATCGACCGGTGGTTGCGCAGCGACGAGTCCTCCGGGGACGAAGTGCAGGATCGGGTCACGCACACGCTGCTGCGCCGACGGGAGGCCCGGCCGTGAAGGACCTGCTCCACCCGATCAGCCTCGTCGTCGCGACGCTCGGCTTCCTCTGCCTCCTGCGGGACGTGCCCACGCGGCGCCGCGACCCCGCCTCCGCCGCGCTGGCCGCTGTCTTCCTGCTGTCAGGGCTCTCGTTCCTGTTCTCCATCACGCCGATGTGGAACTACCTCGACCGCGTGCTCGGCACCGTCAACATCTCCGTGCCCCTCGCGCAGGGCTGCGTGGTCGCGCTCCTGGCCTGCCAACAGGTGGTCCTCACCTACTGGGGATCCCCGCCCGAGGTAGCCCGCCGGCGCAGTCGCCGCTGGCTCTGGGCCGGCTTCGCGGTGATCGCCGGGCTGCTGGTGCTGTTCGCCCTGCTGACGCCCAACGCGCCGCACCCGATCGACTTCACGCTCTACTACGCGCACGACGACTGGTACGCCGCGTACCTCACCCTGTACGTCACGGCCTACACCATCGGCGAAGTCTTCCTCGCCCGCGCCTGCTGGCGCCTGGCCCGCCGCAGCACTCGCGGGTCCGTCCGTGTCGGCCTGCTCATCGTCGCCCTCGGCGCGACCGTCACCCTCGGATACAGCGCCGTCCGCATCGGCAACGTGGTCGCCGGCGCCTTCGACACCTCCCTCGCGGAATGGGAGGGCTTTGCCTGGACCTGCGGCGATGTCGGCGCCATGCTCACGCTGATCGGCTGGCTCGTGCCCACCATCAGCGACCAGGCCCAGAGCGTCCGGTACCGGATCAAGCAGTACCGCAGCTACTACGGCCTGCGCCGCCTATGGCTGGCCTTCTACAGGGAGGCACCCGAGATCGAGCTGCCGATCGACAGGGTCGACCCGGCCCAGCGGCGCCGCTTCCGTCGCATCTCGATCCGGCTCTACCGCCGAGCCGTCGAGATCCGGGACGGCCGGTTCGTGATCCGCCAGTACCTCGACGCCGCCGTCCGCGAGGCCAGCGAAGCCCACCACCGGGCCCGAGGACTCCACGGCCAGGAGCTGTCCGCCGCTGTCACGGCCGACCAAATCCTCGCCGGAATCGCCGCCCGGGCCGAAGGCACCCGGCCGGCGCCCGACCAGCTCACCGAATTCGCCGACTCCGAACGCCAGACCAGCGGGCCCATGGACGACATCGACGCTCTCCTCGATGTCGCGCGCCACCTGCCCCGCCAGCCCGCACGAGCCCCCCACCTTGAGCGAGTCTTCGCATGACGAACGACCTCACCCACCAGCCCGCCCACGTCCAGCTCCAGGCACTGGACCGCGGCGAGATCTCAAGCCGCGAACTGCTGGACCTGCACCTCGCCCAGATAGACGCCAGCCAGATCAACGCCGTCGTCACCCGCGACGATGGCGCGGCCCGAGCCGCCGCGCACGCGGCCGACGAACGCCGCGCTCGCAACGAGAGCACTGGCATCCTTGACGGCCTTCCCCTCACGATCAAGGACAGCTTCGAGACGGCCGGCCTGCGCACCACCAGCGGCGCCGAAGACCTCGCCGACCACGTGCCCGCCCGCGACGCCGACGCGGTCGCCCGGCTCCGCCACCAAGGTGCCGTCATCATGGGCAAGACCAACACTCCGGCGTACTGCCAGGACCTGCACACCGACAACGCCCTGTTCGGCCCCACGCTCAACCCGCACGACCCCAAGCACACCACCGGCGGCTCCTCCGGAGGCCCCGCCGCAGCAGTCGCCGCACACCTGACCCCCGCCGACCTCGGCAGCGACCTCGCCGGCTCCCTGCGGCTCCCCGCCCACTACTGCGGCGTCTACGGCCTGCGCCCCACCCACGGACTCATCCCAGCCCGCGGCCACATCCCCCGCCCGCCGGGATGGATCACCAGCAGCGACATGGTCACCCCCGGCCCCCTGGCCCGCCACCCCCGCGACCTCGACCTGCTCCTCGCCGCACTGACGACACCGTCACCCGACGAGAACAACCCCTGGAGCGTCACGCTGCCCACGGCGCAGCGCCCGATCGGCCAGCTCCGCGTGGCGGTGTGGGCCGACGACGCGAGCTGCCCCGTCGACCGCAACATCGCCGACGCTGTCGCCGCCCTCGAAGGGACACTCGCCTCCGCCGGCGCCAGTGTCCACCGCACTGCGGGGTCGGTCCGCTTCGCCGAATCCCTCCGCCTCTTCGAGCAGCTCCTCCACGCCACCACGACGGCCGCCACCGACGATGCCGCCGGCGCGGCCGAACTCGCCGCCGCCCGTGACCTGCACACGGACGACGCGAGCCCACGGGCCGCCATCCTCCGCCACCGCACGCAGACACACCGCGCCTGGCTCCGCGCCAACGAGGAGCGCCTCCGGCTCCAGCAGACGTGGCACCGGTTCTTCACCGACGGTCAGTACGACGTCCTCATTACGCCCGCCGCTCCCACCGCGGCGATCCCAGCCGGGAGCCGTTCTCTCACGGTCGACGGCGTCGAACGGAGCTACTTCGACCAGACCGGCTGGGCCAACCTCACCAGCCACATCGGCCTGCCCAGCCTGGTCATGCCTGTTGCGCACGGCGCCGACGGCCTCCCGATCGGTGTGCAGCTCGTAGGACCGGCCTATTCGGACCGGACCCTGCTCGTGATGGCCGAGCACCTCGCGCTCCTGCTCGGAGGGACGGCCGAGGGCGTCATCGCACAACGGAGCGGATGACCTCTACGTCACCGTTGTAAGTGACTGCGTCTTCATCGGCGGTAGGCGGTTCGAACCGAGCGAAGAAGTCGTCCAAGGCTTCAGGCGTGACGGTCAAGGCATTGGCGTCTCGACGGAGCGCGGCGGGTCGATGAAGGCGAGCGTCCCGATCGCGTACGCGGAGTCGAACGGCTCGGCTCCGGCCAGGTACTCGGTCACGTCTGCTTGGACGAACTCCACGCCGTCAACGTCTGCGTGGGCGGAGACGGCGCGTTCATGCTGGGTCGGGGACAACTCGATGCCGGTGACGCGGGCTCCGTGAGCCTGGACGAGGTGGACGGCGTGGTGGCCGGCTCCGGACCCGATGTCCAGGACCCGGCGGCCGGCGACGTCACCGAGGACTTCTGCACCCGGTCCGATCCCTTCCCAAGGCGTCCAGCCGAGCCGGTCGGGGATGGGAGGCGTGTAGGAGCGGGCCAGTTGGCGCTGGCCGTAGATCTGCCAGGCCCGGGTGTTGGTGTCCTCGGCGGGCACGGTTGCCTCCTGGGTGGGGGTGTCGGGGATCAGGTGTGCGTGATCAGGTAGGCGGGGCCCTCGCCGCGCCGGGCTCGTTCGATGGCGTCGAGGCGGGCGAAGGCGAGCGGAGCCATCAGCTCCTGCCAGGTGGCGAGGTCGTGGACGGCCCACATGTCGTGCTCCGCGGGATCGAACGGATCCGGCCGAGATGGCTGGCGGTCAGCCAGCCTCCGTCGAAGATGAGCCCCACCTTGTTCAGCGGCAGGCGCGGCCCGGCGTGCAGGAAGTGCGTCAGGAGCAGCTTCGGCGTTTCCAGGCCGAGTTCGAGGCCCGTCTCCTCGACCGCCTCGCGCCGTGCGGTCTGCAGCGGGTCCTCGCCCGGGGCGTCCAGGTTGCCACCCGGGAACTGCCAGAGTCTCGAGCCGTAGACCGAGCGCAGTTGGACCGGCCGGTCGTTCTCGTCGCGGATGTACAGGCAGCCGTACACCGTGTGGTGGGGGACGGTCTGCGCGTACTGCGTGGGCGTCATAGGCATGGGGCGGCCGGGCCGGGCCGGGCGGTGGTCGAACGCGAGGGCGAGAACGCCGAGGGCTTCCTTGGCCGGCGAGTAGATGCCGCGGAGGTTGGCGAGCAGCTCTCCGGGCGGCCCGTCCGGGTCGATGCGCACGGTGTCCTCCGAGCTGAGCAGATCCTCGAAGGAGTGGTACGGGGTGATCCGCTTAACGATGACGTCGAGTTCCCGCCCGGTGTCCCGGTCGTGGAAGACGACCGTGTCACCGACTGCGACGGCGCGCTTCTGCGGGGTGGCCACCCTCACTTCGATCGTCTTGCGGCCTGCTTCCACTTGGCGGTAGTACCGCCCGAGCAGGTGCATGTGGTGCTCTTGTGGTTCCCCTCCGGTCGCCGGACTCGGGACGGCTGGGATCGCCTGTTGGGTGTCGTCAGGCATGCGTTCCTCCGTTCGATGCGGTCCGTCCGTTGCGGCCTTGGGATCGCAGGCGCGCCAGGGTGGGGTGGCCGCGCTCCTGTGGTTCCGAATCGGCGTGGGTGGCGAGAAGGTGGACGAGGATGCCGGCTCGCTAGGGCAGTTCGATCGGTCCGTAGCGCGCGTGCGGCTCCTGCCGCATCAGCGCGTCGTACCGATCCGCTACCGAGAAGTGCCAGAACTCGGTCGCATAGTTGGTAAAACCTGCGTTCTCCATAGCCTTGAGCAGCAGCGTGCGGTGGTGGCGCGCGTGATCACTGAGGTTCGGGGCGTGAGTGAAGCAGGCGCCGTCGCTCTCCTCGGGGGAGGCATTGACGCGGGTGCCGAGGTCGAGTTCGTGGCCGTCCTGGTCGACGAGGGTTACGTCCACGGCCGCGCCCGCGGAGTGGGGCGCGATCTCCGGCGGCGACACGTACCGGCTGGCGGCCTGGTGCAGCTGCTCAGCTGTCCAGCCGGGGTGAGCGGAGGCCAGCTCGTCCCGGTACTCGGTGAAGTAGTGCTGCTGTAGGGCCAGCTGCCGGTAGCCCTCGATGAACAGCAGGTCGATGCCAGCGGGCAGGAGCGAGCGGGCGTGCTCCAGCCGGGTCAGGACGCCCTCGCGGACGTGGGCGAACGCGCCCAATAGATCTTGCTTGCGGGGATCGACGCGGAAGCTGTGGTCACGCACGTCGATGAGCGGCTCCCCGCACTCGCGCACCGGGATCGCGGCGACCCGCGGATCGGACATCAACACCAGAGGGTTCATCGAGTCTCCCTGCGACGGCTTGCACTGCGGTGACGGGATGGGGGAGGCAGAGGCCAGGTCGGTTTCGCCCACGATTCGCGCGACGGTCTCCTGCAGCGTGCTGTCGGCCGGGATCACGGTCTCCAGACCGCCGGGCAGCAGATCCAGCTCGCGGTACCAGGAGGCCAGGTGGTTGTTGGTGACTTGCGTCAGGTACGCGGCATCCGCCTTCGACGCGTGTCGGACAAACGTCGATTCCAGCGGCACGTCCAGGTAGTAGCAGCAGGAGACACCGCGGTGGTCCCGCACCAGAGACGTGATCAAGTGGCTGTAGCGGTCGGCGTACAGGAGCCCTTCAAGCACCACGTGAAAGCCGGCGTTCAGTGCTTCGCGTGCGATCCTGCCCAGCAGGGCGATGTTGGCGCCGCGCGCGGTGTCGTGTTCCCTGAGCACGTTCCGGCGGATCACGTCCTGGCCCACGATCGCGATACCGCGGCCGTAGTGATCTCGCAGGCCCTGGGCCACGCTTGACTTGCCTGACGCCGAGTTGCCGCGGATCACCACCAGACGGGTGTCCTCACGGCCGGCCGCAGTTGCAGTGGACACACGACGGTGTGCGCCGCTCGGAGTGCCGGTCATGCGCGCCAGCCCGTCTCGCTGTACAGGTCCCCGTTCTGGATCTTTGCGATGGCTTGGCGGGTGTAGGAAACGAGGTTGTCGGGCAGCGCGGCGGGATCCCAGAACTTCCACTGGGTGCACTTGTCCGGCTCGCGTAGTTCCGGATCGCCGCTCCAGGTGCGAGCGCGGAAGAACAGGCCCATGCGGGGCCGGTCCCCGGCCTTGTCGATGTGGTGGACGACGTGGACGAGTTCGACGTCCTGGCGCTCGATGCGCAGGCCGGCTTCCTCCCGTGCCTCCCTGATCAGGCAGGTGATGGCGCTCTCCTGCTCGCAGTGGCCGGCCAGGACGTGCCAGGTGGACGGCGCGAACTCGGAGTCGGGGTGGCGCAGCCCGAGCAACACCGTCCCGTCGGGCCGCTCCAGGTAGAGGTGGACGCCGATGACGTTGAGGACCGTGCCGTGCGGCGAAGCTGGGCGACGCTCCTCGTGCGACGCGAGCCCGCTCTGCGACGCAGTGCTGGAAGCGTTGGCCGGGAGGCTGGCGGCGTGGCGCCGTACGAGGTCGCTGGTGGTGTCTGCGATGCGCAGGCGGTGGAGGTCATCGGGGGCGAACCAGGCCAGCATCACCCCTTCCGTCAGGCGGAGTTCGCGGGGATCGCCGTTCCAGCGGCCAGCGTAGATGGCGATGGGCACGCTCGCGCCGGCGTCGTCGGAGGCGTACTCGGTGCCGAACGGGGTCAGGTCGGCGATGTCGAGGCCGGCTTCCTCGGCCAGTTCGCGCCGCACGGTGTGTTCCAGGGTGACGTCCTGGGGCTCTCGGCCGCCGCCCAGCAGTGACCACATGCCCGGCTCCCAGATCCGGCCGGGGAAGTAGTCGCGCAGGTGGAGCAGGTACTCGCCGCGGTCGTTGTAGATCAGGGCGGAGGCGTTGGCCGTATCCGGTTCGGTCTCCGGCGCGAGCTTGAGCAGCTTCTCGCGCAGTGAGGGGGAGGACGCCCTGTCCACGGGACGCCACTCGATGCCGCCGACCTCTTCTTCCTGCAGTACCACGGGCACATCTGTTGCGGGGTGCAGGCGGAAGAGGAACCGGAGGTCGAAGTGCTGGTGGCCGGGTTCGCCTTTGCCCGGGTGGGCGTCGATGTCGTGGATGTCGATGTCGAACGGCACGGCCTCGTAGCCGGGCCACGGTGCCACGGCCTGGGGCGGGATCCCGGTCTCCTCGTGCAGCTCCCGCAGCGCCGCTGCTGCCAGGGACTCGTCGGCGGGCTCGGGGTGTCCGCCGGGGGCGAGGACCTTCCCGCTCGCCAGGTGCAGCACGTGCAGGACGCGGCCGAGCGGGCCGACGACGATCGCGCCGCAGGTGACGTGTCCGGTGAAGGTGGAGCGGCTGGCGATGTTGGTGGGACGTTCGAGGGCGTCCAGGAGGCCGCCGAGCTGCTCGCGCTCGTGAGGGTGGCGAGCGAGGTAGGTCTCGACGGTGGTGCGGATGTGGTCGTGCGACAACGGCATGGGGCTACCTCAGAGGGCCGTAGAGCGGGAGGAGTCGAGGCGGGGTGCGTGTTCGGGTCAGCTCAGCCGCATCCCCTCCGCAGGGATCTCCTCGATGGGGGCGGAGCGAGCGGTGGGCAGGCCCCACCGCTCGCGTGCCGTCTCCGCCGCGAGCTGGGCTTGCCGCGCGCCGGGCGGGCCCCAGCCCAGCAGGGCGGCTGCCTGGGCGGGGGTGGCGAGCAGGCGGGCGAAGGGGTGGCCGGTGGCGGGGTCGACGGCCGTCGGCCCGATGTCGGTGACCCGGGCGGCCAGGCGGAGCCGGGCGTTGGGCCCCACGCCGCCGTAGACCTTGCCGGTCTCGTCCAGCACCCAGCCCAGTCGCACCGGTTCGGCCAGGGTGAGCTGGGCTTCCTCGGCGGCTTCGCGGTGCAGGGTGTCCTCTGGCGTCGCGTCGGTCGTCTCCACGGTGCCGCCGGGCAGCATCGGCAGCGCGCCCCGCGGGCCGGGGTCGGCCACCAGGACGACCCGGCCGTCGGGGATGAAGCACCACGCCCAGGCTTGCTGCACGGGCAGCTGCCCGGGGACGGGGCCGCGGTTGAGAGGGCTGTCCCACAGAGGCCGGTACCGGACGTGGACGTCATGGCGGTCCAGCGCCGGGACGTCGAAGATGTGCCGGCCATCGGCGAGGTGAGCGGTGGCGGTGTTTCCGAGCCGGGCACGGTAGGCGGCGAGCATGATCTGCCCGTCCACGGGCCGCAGCCGCTGCACTGCGTCCCGGGTCTCCAGGAAGGCGTACTCGGACAGCTCCTCGTGCGGCAGGCGGATCGCCTCCACCTGGTCGGGGCGGAGGGTTCCCCCGTCGAAGACGAACCGGATCTCGCCGGGGCATGCCGTGGCGGGCTGGAGGTCGGGGTGGTGCGGGGAGAAGGAGTGGACGGCGAGCACGGCCGACAGGGGTAGATCCAGGCCCAGTTCCTCGGTGATCTCGCGCCTGCAGGTGACGTGCGGGTGTTCGCCGGCTTCGACGACGCCTCCGGGCAGCAGCCACGAGTCGTCCTCGCGATAGGTGGGGTGCACCAGCAGGACCCGGCCGACCTCGTCGGTGATGATCGCGGCGGCGCCGAGCCACGCCGCATGCCGGGATGCGGCGTCCTGCGCTGCGGGCAGAGCGGCACGCGGTGAGACGTGATCCGAAGGGGAGACGGGAGAGGCCACGTATCTCTGCCTTCCGAGACGGTGTACGGGCGAGTGGGCAGCGCGGAACGGCTAGGGGCGATCAGGGGGTGTCGCCGCTCATCCGGCGCTGCAGCTCCCACAGGGTCCGGAAGAGACCCGGCTCCTGGGTGAGCTGGGTGTAGGTGCCCTCCTGGACGATCCGCCCTTCGTCCAGGACCACGATCCGGTCGGCGACGGCCACGTTGGTGAGGCGGTGCGTGATCAGCAGGATGGCGCGGTCCTTGGCCAGTTCGCGCAGGCCGGCGAAGATCCGGTGCTCCGCGCGGGCGTCGAGGGCGGCCGTGGGTTCATCCATCACCAGCAGCGCCGCCTGCCGGTGGAACGCTCGGGTGAGGACCAAGCGCTGCCACTGCCCGCCGGAGAGCTGCTGTCCGCCGAACCACTCGCTGGTCAACAGGGTGTTCAGGCCGGAACGCAGGCCCGGCAGCATCTCCGCGGCGCCGGACGCCTCGCATGCGGCGAGCAGGGCCGCATCGCTGGTGTCGCCCTGCCCGAAGCTGATGTTGTCGCGCATCGTCAGCGGCAGGTACGTGAACTTCTGCGGCACCAGCGCGACGTGCCCCCACGATCCCCACGGGTCCAGGTCTGCGGTGGAGGCGTGGTCCCAGGCCACGTCGCCCTCGGTGGGCAGCAGCAGCCCGCACAGCAGGCGCGAGAGGGTCGTCTTGCCGGAGCCGTTCTCCCCGACCAGCGCCACGATCTCCCCACGCCGCACGTGCAGGGAGACGTTGCTCAGGCTGTCCTTCGGGGCGCCGTCGTAGCGGTAGGTGACGTCACGGACCTCGAAACGCTCCGGGGCCGCGGTCACGGGCGCGGTGCCGCGGGAATCGGTCATGGCCTGGCCGTGGGCGTTGTCGAGGAAGTTCTGCCAGTCCTGCACGTACCAGCCGGTGCGCACCAGGCGTGCCCCACCGTTGATGATGCCGCGCACCGAGCCGGTGGCGGTCTGGAGGGCGAAGACGGCGCCGCCACCGGCCGCCAGGCTCAACCGCCCGGAGGCCAGGAGCCACAGCAGCGCCGCCCACACCGCGGTCGAGGCGATCCCGCCGGCCACTGCTCCGGCCAGCCCCATCCAGGCACCGGTGTTCGCGGCCTTGCGTTCGGCCGCGTTGACCGAGGCGGCCAGCCGCCGGTACCGGCCGATCAGGAAGGGCCCGGCCAGGCAGGCGCGCATCTCCTCACTGGACTCCTGATAGGCCATGTGCCAGCGCAGCTTGCCCAGCATCCGGCGCCGCCCGGAGGTCTCCAGCCCGGCCAGGTAGATCACGCGTGCGGAGCGCACGTAGGCGGCGGCCTGCGGCAGGCACGCGAGGAAGAGCAGAGGCAGGAGCAGCGGATGCAGGACGGTCAGGACGGTGGCGCCGGCCGCGAGCGTGGCGGTCGCCGCGAGGACGTCCTGCGCTTCTTCGACGAGGTCGGGGGTGACCTGGGCGCCGCGGTCGGCGATGTCGTAGGCGTCGTTGTAGCCGGGCTTGTTGTTGGCGGCCAGTTCCGCGCCGAGCGCGGCCTCGATCATCGTCAGCTCCGCTGCCCGGCCGAGCACCGGGCGCAGACGGCCAGTCAGCCAGACGACGGCGATGCCCAGCAGCGCGCGCAGGCCGGTGGCGGTGGCGATCACGGCCAGCTGCGGGGCGGCGTCCCACAGCCGCTCGGTGATGCCGCCCGAGGAGATCAGCGCGGTGATCGTGCCCGTGACGGCCAGGAGGCCGAGGGCCGCGAGGACGCCGGTCCCGATCTGGCACACCAGCAGGCCGATGGTCGCGCCGCGGTCCACGCGCCAGGCCATCTGCACCGAGCGCCGCACGAGCGAGGGCAGGCGCCGCGCCATGGTGCGGGAGGTCAGCAGTGAGCCGGCCTGGAGCCTCGACTCGTCGCGGTAGAGGTATTCCTCCTCTCGAACACCGGCCTCCTGCGGTTCGTCGTCCGGCGCGGCCCCCTTTGGCGGTTGCGGCGGCTGGTCCTGCGTAATGGCCGAGGTCATCGTTCCCCCTAGGACGGTCGCTGCGGCAGAGTCGTGAGGTCTAACGACACGGCTGCGATATCGAACACACGTCATTCGGTCGTGCTGGGGAGCCCGCTATTTCCTGCGTCAGGGAACCCCGCGGGCGCGGGATCCCTGGTCTGGCTTGGAGCGGCCGCGGGCAGGAAATGGCCGAAACGCCGACACCGCCAAACAGCGTGGGCAGCACGGCGGGCCATCCCGGGCGTCTCCTCCTAGCCGGGATCTGGTTCGGCCTGCAGCAGCCTTTCCAGCTCTGTCTCGGCGTGGCCGACCGCGCCCGTCAGAGCCTCATGGTGGTGGGCGGACAGGACGCCGGATCCCAGTCCGGCCGCGGCGATCACCGCGTTCAGCGCGTCTGTCGCCCGGTCGTCCAGGGCGGCCGCGGCGACGGGGTGGTGCAGTGCGTCTCGTGCGGCGTAGGCGTCGAGTCGGGCAACGCTGACGAGGGAGTCGAGTACGCGGGCGACATGGCGTCCGGTGCGGTCCAGTTCCAGGGCTGACAGGCCCGTCCGGGTCTGGAAGGCGGCGGTCGGCGGATCGGGATGGTCGAGGAGCTGGACGGCTGCATCAACGGTGCGATCGAGGTCGGGTTCAGGGACGGGGGTGTCTTCGGGCCGGCAGTGGGCGTGCAGGAGGAGGGCGATGGCTCTCTCCCAAGGCTCCGTGGGCTGGGTGGTGTCGATCAGGTCGCGGGCCTGCTGGTCCAGGCCCTGCTCCATCAGGGCCATGATCTTGATCTGGCGACCGTCGAGGAGCCGGTTGCCAATGCCGCGATGCCGGGCCATGGCGTCGGCCGCGTCGGTCCACCGCCCGATCTGGGCGAGGGCGCGGGCGCCGTCCACGAGCAGGGTGACGTACAGCTCCTGGCACACCGTGCGGTGGTCCTCGTCCTTGCCGGTCAGAGCAGACAGGTCGACGGTGCGGCCGTCGATGTCAGCCTTGTTCCGATGTCGGGCAGCGTCGTTGAGGCAGCACAACAAGCCGTAGGCGAGTTCGCCGTGGCCGGCGCGAGTCTGCAATCGGGAGAGGTTGACGAGCGGCATCAGCGACATGACGGCGACCCGTCCGCTGAGGCGTCCGGCGTCGGTGAAGACCTGGTGCTGGCGCCAGCACAGATCCTCGGCCAGGCCGGGCAGGCCGACGTCGGAGGCGATGAGCGCGGCGTAGTTGAGGACCCCGCAGGCGCGGGCCACCAGGTCATGGTGGCTCGCACCTGCGGGCGCGACGGTCAGCCCGGTGAGGTGGTTGATGCGCTCCTCCAAGGGGAGCGCGGGCGCCTTGGTGCGGCGGACCAGGGGGATGCGGCTGGCTATCGCGGGAATCATCGGCTCAGCCCTTGCGCGCCCAGTCGACGACCAGTCGGCTGTAGGGCTTGTCGACGACGAAGCGGGCGTCGTCCGCCGTCAGCCGGTCACGCGAGTCCGCGACGGCCATCCGGAAGCCCGGCTCGGGGGCGTCGTTGCCGCCGGTCGCGTCCCAGGCGCGGATCTCGCTCACGACGCGCTCGGCGAGGTCGGCGCCGCCCTCGCCGTGGCCGATCACGCCGACCTCCCAGTACCGGCCCTTCTCGTCCTCGCCCTCGCGGATGGTCAGGTACGCGAGCGACCCGGCGTCGAGGGCGGCCATGGAGCCCCACCCGAAGTGCGGGGTGAATCCGGGGCGCTGGCCCGGCAGGCGGGAGAGGCCGTTGGGCAGCACGCAGGCCAGGTACAGGTACAGCCACTCCCACGCCGAGCCCTGCCGGAACTTCACCCCGGTGTAGAGCTTGGTCTGCTGCTGGTCGAGAACGGAGCGCAGCGCCTCGCGGTCGACGTCCTGCTCGCTGAACGTCTCCAGGCGCACGTTGCCCTCGCCGGCCATCGGCACGAGGGTGTACACGTCGTCGCAGACGCCCTTGCGCAGGGGGATGAAGGTGGCCATCTCACAGGAGACGGTCTTCCACGTGTCGCCGTCGCGTTCGAAGGCGAAGGAGCGGGAGATGCTGCCGCGGATGCGCATCGGCAGGACCAGGCGCCCGCCGGGGGCGAGCTGGTCGAGGATCTTCACGGGGACGTCGCCGGCGCCGACGGTGAAGATGATCCGGTCGTAGGGGGCGTGCTCGGGCAGCCCGGCCGCGCCGTCGGCCATCACCGCGGTGGCGTTGTCGACGCCTGCCTCGGCGAGGTGCTGGCTCGCGCCGGCGACGAGGTCCTGGTCGACGTCGAGGGTCCACACCTGCCCGCCGGGGGAGACGATCTTGCCGAGGAGGGCGGCGTTGTAGCCGGTGGCGGCTCCGGCTTCCAGGACCTTGTGGCCGGGCTGGGCGCCGAGCTGTTCGAGCTGGGTGGCGACGATGGACGGCGCGGAGATGCAGGAGATCATCTCCCCGTGCTCGTCGTGCTTGATCGGGACCGCGTCCTCTTTGTACGCGCTCTCCAGGTCGACGCCGGGCAGGAAGGCGTGCCGGTCGGTGGTGCGGAAGGCGTCGATGGCCGCCTTGCTGCGCAGGTGGCCGCTGTCGACGAGCCGCTGGGCGAGGGATTCGCGCAGCTGGTTGGGGTCGGTGACGGGTGTCATGGTGGTCTCCATTCGAGGGAGGCTAGGGTCCGCCGGGGCGGACTTGCGGGTGGACACGTCAGCTCCTTCTCCGGTGGAGAAGGCGACGTGACGGCCGAGCCACGCGGTGGCGGCCTGCGCTTCGGCAGGCACGCCTGCGCGGTTGAACGCGAAGATCGCGTGATGGGCGATGACGCCCCGGATTCCGCGTATCAGTCGGCCGTCAGCGGCGAGCCGGCGCAGGCGGCGGCCGGCGTCCTCAAACGCGGCGACGCGCTCGACCCAGCCCGCTTCCGCGTCTGGGCGCAGCGAAGCGTCCGCGTTCATCAGCCGCCGCATCGCGGAGACGGCTCTCTCCAGCGCGGGCCCCTGGGGCGGGGCGACGGGAGGCCGCAGGGCAGCCCACCGGGCCCATGCATCTCCGGCTTCGAACGGGTCCAGTCCCGCCTCGCGGATCATGGCGGACAGCAGCATCACGCTGCGCTCACGGGCGCCGGGGGCGCCAGCCTCGGCGAGCGCGGCCGGGCTGTCAGCGCAGAACACGTCGTGCGCGACCTCCATGCCCTCGGGGCCGCCGAAGGCATGGATCTCCGGCTCGTAGATCCCGCCCGTCCAGCCGGTGATCACGCGGGCGGCGACGAGCTGGTCCAGCAGGCCGGTGGCGGGCTGTTCGGTGCGCAGACGCACGCCGGCGTCCTTGCGCAGGAAGTGGAAGCGGCGCCCGGACAGCGCGGTCGCCAGGGCCCGGGCGGCGTCCGCGTGCTGGTCGGGGAAGGCCACGGAGGCGTGCCACCAGGACGTGTCCGGGGGGATCGGCAGGTTCTCGTCGTCGAAGGTCATGGGCAGAAAACTCCTTGCGAGGCGGCGGGGAGAGGATCAGGTGAGCAGGAGGACGCGGGTCCAGCCGGTGGTGTCGGTGGCGTTCAGGGCGAGTTGGGCTCCGGCGCGGCCTTCCATGAATCCGGGTTTGGGCAGGCGCTCCCAGTCGGCGGCCAGCCGTCGGTGCAGGTCCTGGACGATCGGGGTGAAGCGTGCGGGGGCGGGGCTGTCGGCGGCGACCGCGCGGGTGAGGGTCAGCAGGCCGGCCCAGCCGTGGCAGAGGGTCGAGTCGGCGATGCGGGCGAGCCGCAGCGGGTCGGTCAGGATGGTCTCGACGATGTCCTCGGCCGCTTGGCGCCGGGCGGTGTCGCCGAGAGCGAGCGCGGCGAGCTGCTGGGCGCGGGCGATGCCGGGCTGGCCGTAGCACCAGGACTGGCGGGCCGGTTCCGCTGCGGGCGGCTGGTCGGCCTCCAGGTGTGCTGCGGTGGACCAGTAGTGGGCGCCGTGCCGGTCGAGCCAGGTGGCGAATGTGCCGACGGCCTCCTCCTGCCCGGGGACGCTGACTCCGGCGCGCAGGGCGAGGGAGAGCACGGCCAGTGGCCCCGCTATGCCGTGGGCCATGCCGTTGTTGCCGTGGCCGCCGGCCATCGTCTTCCCGTCGGGGCCGACCGGCGACCACCACCCGGGCAGGATCCGGCCTTCACTGCGGGCGGGGTGGGCGAGCGCGACGAGGCAGGCGAGCAGGTCGGGCAGCCGGGGCGCGATCGGGCGGCGGGACAGCAGCAGTGCGGCGAGTCCGGTCAAGCCGCGGATGAGGTCCCATTCGGCGAGGTGGGGCAGCGCGCCGGCCGCCTGACGGCGGTGGGCGGCGGCGAGCCGGGCGTCCACGACGCGGTCGACGGCCGCGCGGACGTCGTCGCCAGCCCCGTGGGCGCGGGCGAGGACGAACTCCAGGGCGGGTGCGCCGTGGAAGAGGCTGGCGTTGCTGCCGGTGCTCACCCCTCGGACGGTGGCCTGGGCGAGGTGGCGGCGGGCGGTGGCCAGGTCACGGCGCTCGATGTCGAGCAGGGCCATCCCCAGGGCGCCTTCGGACAGGTCCTGCGTACGGGGCACGGTCGTCGTGGTCATGAGCGCCTGGCCAGGGGGACGACGATGCTGTGGGCCCGGCCGCCGATCCACCCGTCGGCGTCCGGCGGGGGCGCGTCGTGCAGGGTGGCGATGCCGAAGGGGCTGGCGTCCAGGTGCGCGCGCAGGAGGTCCAGGTCGACGTCGCGGGTGAGGTCGAGGGGCAGCTGCTGGTCGTCCTCGGCGAGCAGGACCCGCTCCGGCACCCGGAACCGGGCACGCCAGGCGTGGAGTTGGTCTGCCCACTGCTGGAGTGGTGCGGTGCGGGCGGGCAGCGTGCGGCTGCGTATCTTCCACCGGGCGGCGGTGAGGATGGTGCGTCGGTAGGTGAGGGCCGGGGTGAAGGGCAGGGTCCAGGCGGCGCCCCAGTCGAACCAGGTCACCTGCGGGGATGCGGCCCGGCTGATCTCGCCGAGGAAGCGGGCCATCGGCGGGGTGTAGTTGTTCCACAGGAAGTTGATGGCGGTGGGGGCCAGCAGCTCCAGCGGCTTGCCCGTCGCGGAGTCCACCAGCTGGGGGCGGCCGTCGGCGACGGTGACCGACAGGTCGCGGGGGAAGAGGACGTGCGGGGCGGGGCGGCGGAATTCGCCGACGCTGACGACGCGGGGCAGGGCCTGGGGCGCGCGGGTGAGCAGGTCGGCCGGCACACGTCCTGCGTGGAAGGACAGCTGTGCCAGCTCCGCCTCCGCATCGATGGTGGGCAGGTGTGCGTACGTTGCCTCGGTGCCGGGGAAGAGGTGCCAGAACCGTCCGGTCATCGAACCGGCCGAGCGGGAGACGGTCAGAACACGCAGCCGGAAGTCGCCTCGGTCCAGGGCCGGAACAGAGGCGGCGTGGACCTGTGCGGCCAGTTCGAGGTGGGGCGCCGGATCCTGGGCCTTGTCGCCGGCCGCTGCTTCCAGTTCCTCGATCATCGCCCCGGTCACGGCGACGGTGCGGCTGCCTTCGGCGGCGGCCGTGCCGGCCAGCTCCAGCAGCAGGCGGTCGCGCCGGGACATCGGCCGGGGCGGTTCGCTCGCCGTGACGAACCCTGCTGGGAAGCCCACGCCCCGGTCAGGGTCCGTCACCGTTTCCACCGGCACGGCGGTGTTCTCGCCGTAGCGCTCGGAGAACTGCTCGATCCACCGACGCCAGGTCGGAGTCCCGCTCTGATGGGTGACCAGGCGGGTCAAGACGGTCGCCGCGGTCCCCGCTTCGGTCAGCACCTGCTCGGGCAGCCGCACGTCGGCGTCCAGCCGCAGGTCACACGCTGTCCGCAGGCCGGCTGCCTGAGCGCGCTCCGTGGGCGGTAAGACGTCGGTGGGGTTGGCGATGATGGCGGGCGCGCGCAGGGAGGAGCGCAACAGCCGCACCCGCAGCAGGTCACCGAGCAGCCGGTTGCGCGCGGTGCCGCTCACGGCGGGGAATTCCGCGGCCAGCTTGTCGGACAAGTAGCGGTAGGTGATCGGTGATCGGGCCAGGTCGAGTACAAGACGCAGTGCGGGGCTGAGGGTGAGGCGGAACTCGGCGTCGCCCTCGGAGGGCACGTGGATGTGCTGGTCGCGCTGCCGGATCAGGGTGTTGACGCAGACCTCGACGTCGGCCATGCGCGCGGCGTCGCTCTCCCAGGTGCTGAGCATCTCCTCGAGTCCGATCGGCTCGGGGCGGGCCACGGCCTGGTGCTTGTCGCCGATGTGGACGGACGTGGCCTGGTCGAAGCCGAGCGGGGCGACGCCGGCGAACAGGCCATAGGGGGTGGAGCGTTGGGCGTAGCGGATCGCGTAGCGGGCGGTGGACAGCGCCGCCCGGCGCATCCGGCGCACCTTCGGTGTGCGGCCGTCGATGATGGCCTGCACCTGGTCCGCCAGGTGAGGGCTCGCCTGCGACACGGTCCGGCGGAAGTCGGTGTCGGACCACACCGTGCCCAGCCACGCGCGCCACTCGTCCACGGGTGCCGGGGTCGTCGGCCAGGGCGGCATGGCGGGCTCGGTCGTGTGCACCGCGGCGCGCAGCATGGCCTGTCCCGCAGCCTCGTACAGGCTGGGCCGTTGCCGTGTCATCAGGGCTCTCCTCCAACTTCTGCGTGGCGGGCGGGGCGGGGCGGACGGGGAGAGCCCCGTCCGGCCCGCGTTGCCGGGGTGGCCCGGCTTACGAGGTGGTGCAGGCGCTGGGGCAGGAGCTGCCGCAGGTGTCGCCCGTGCTGCACATCAGGACTGTCTCGGTCGCTGGCGTGCCCTCGATGAAGGTGATGTCGAGCCCGAACGGGTCCTCGTCGGTCTTCACGAGGTCCGCCTGCGCGGGAGCGGCCGGCCTCTCGGTCTGGATGGCGGTCACGCATGCCTCCTAGGGGTGATGGATGGTTCGGGACACCGGGGCTCCCTTCGAGCCCCGGAGCTTGTACCCAGACGGCGGCGGCCGGCGAAGTCGCCTGAGCCGTGGCGGCTGGGGTAGGCGAGCCCGTCAGGCTGCTGAGGGCTGGACCTCCAGGCGGTGCTTTGCGGCCTGGTCCAGCACTCGGGTGAAGTGTTCGGCGCGCTCGTCGCCCTCGGCCTCCTGGGCGCGGAGGTCGCCGAATCGGTTCCAGTAACGCCGGCAGACGTCGCTGTCCATCAGCTGCGCGGCGTAGAACGGCAGTTGTCCATGGCGAACGAAGCCAAGCCGGTCCCGCAGGCTGAGAGTGCAGATCTGCTGGTTGGCATTGAGCAGCTGCATGTACTCCTCGACGTCCATGTCCTCGGGCGTCCAGAGCTTGGCGAGGTCGGGGTTGGTGGACATCTGCACCAGCCAGTCGAGCTGGTTGCGGGCGAGGACCGCCTCGTTCCGGTCGGCCTGGTGTCGCGCGTTCTGCCTGAGCCGGGCGGCTCCGACCACGGCGGTGGTGAGCGAGACGGCGGCGCCGGCAGCGAGGATGGCGGTAGTGAGTTTCATACTGCAACGGTCCTTTCAGGTGCAGAGGTGTTCAGGCGAGTGCCGGCGGCGCAGGTGTCGGGCTCCGGCGGCTGCGTGGACAAAGGTTCGAGTTGGTAGAGATCGCGGACGAGGGTGCCCAGACAGGCTGTGCGCCAGATCTGCTCCCACCTGTCCGAGGGGCGTTCCTTGAGCGCGGTAACGGCAGCTCGTCGCAGGACGGTCCGAACTTCCGGGTCCTGGCAGTGGTGTTCTGCGGCCCGCGATACGAGGCGTGTCACGGCGGCGGTCAACGTGGCGATGAGGACGTCGGCCTTGTCAGGCGGTGGCATGGTGCGACTAGCCCACCAGGAGTGGGTCTGGGTGCACGCTGCCAGGACGTCCGTGGCGGTCAGCTGCTCGTCGGGGGTGGCGCGGCGCGTCAGCGCGAGGATCAGATTGTCAAGATCGGGTGGGGCGACGGTGGGGAAGGGCGGATCGGGGAGGACGAGGGCGCGGTGGCCGCGGCGGATCAACAGGATGTGCTGTTTCGCCAACAGGCGGAGGGCTTCGGTGACGTCGGGAGTGGAGGAGACCAGGCTCCTTGCCAACGGCTGTAGCGGCGGCAGGACGGTATACGGCGGGTAGACCCCGGACTGGATGAGGTATCGCAACCACTCGGCGATCTGCTCAGGGCGCTCCGCTCGCTGAGCGCGCCCGACTACTCGGACTCGTTTGGAGGGACTGATGTTGAGCAGGCCCTCGCGCTGAAGGTCCTGTAGCGCCAGGTCGACCCGTTCCACGGTGGGCGCACCGATCTGAGTGGCGATGCGGCGTGCTCCCAGCAGGCTCCCGGGCGGGTGGGCGCCGTCGGTGATCGCACGTCGCACCGAGTCGGCGATGGCGCTCACGCTCGGTCCGGGGCGCTCAGCCTCCATCAGGGCGCGCATCAGGCGGCGTGCGGCAGAGACGAGTAGGACCAGGTCAGATCCGGGCAGACAGGTGGGGTCGGGGCGGCTGGCGGCACTGATCATCGCCCGCCAGTGAGCCTGCTGTGAGGGCGAGTGTTCCGCTTCCCGTAACCGCTGTGCGGCCAGCGGAAGCCAGACCTCCACCGTGTTCCAGACTGTCTCGCGATCGCGGTCGGACCCCGTGCGTGTCTGACCCGTGAACTGAGTGGTGGCCCGCTGCAGCGAGACCAGGGAGGACCGCAGCTGGCGGTAGCGCGGCCTGCCGTCGTGAGGTTCGGGTCCGCGGGCGGGAGCACCCGTGCCGGCTGGCGGGGTCATGAGATACCCCGGGAGGCTGACCGGACAGGACAGGTGGCGATCGGGTTGTCCTGCGTAGGACAGGGGAGGCGTTGCGTCAGGCGCTGCGCCTGGTCGATGGTCAGGTGGAGTGTGATGTGGTCCGGGTCGTGGGCACATCCAGGCGTTGCGGTCGCGCAGACAGCGCTCCCCAGGGCGCCGGTCACCAGCCACTGGAGCCGTTCGGCGAGTCGGCGCATCCCGCGAGGCCGGTGCAGTGCGAGGCCGGCCTCGATCGCGGGCGCGTCGAGCTTGGCCGCGAACCCGGCGACTGCCTCCAACTCGTCGCCGGCCAGAACCACTTCCACGGCATGCGTGCCCTGCAGCTCTATGCTGCTGCTCAGGTGGTGGGCCTCAAGAAGGCCAGACAGCTCGTCGGCCACGGCGTGGGCTCGGATGTGCGGCTCCAGCAGGGCGGTGGTGAGCTTATGTACCTCGGCGGCCGTGGACAGCGTGACGACGATGTCGTGGAAATCGTTGAAGGTGGCGGTGCCGCCGATGCCGACGCTGGCCATCCATGCGTTGGCTGCATCGAGGGTTCTGTCGAACGGTGCCTTGTGGCTCAGGACCGTCAGATCCAGGACGGAGCCGACGCCTCTCAGGTCGACTCGTGCAGCGAAGTGAGCGTCTCGCAGCGCGCCTTCGAGGATCGGCTTCAATTCCCCCAAAGTAGGGGGATGTTCGGGGTTCAGTGGGTCGGCGATGGCGGGGTTCACGGTCGCTTCTTCCTCGGATGCCCTGATGGACGCAGTAGTGGGTGCCGCCGGCCCTCGCGGGGGACAAGGGCCGGCGGCGCGAGCCCGTGTGCGGCGCACACGGGAGGTCATACAGCGGTGGGGTCGGGGCTCGCCCGGGCGGCGTTGGCGGCGAGGCGTTCGGACCACTGGATGCGGTCTTCGCTCAGCGCCGCGTCGGCGAGACGTATGCGTTGGACTTCGCCTGTTCCGGCCGGTGGGTAGGTGTGCTGGATGTCGCGCCACAGCCGCTGGAGGACGTAGTCACCGTCGAGTGCCTGGGCGCCGTGGAGTTCCATGGCGTCCTGCGCGGATCGCATCGCCCACTGGTGGCCGAGGTACTTGGCGTTGACCAGGTCGGCGTCGCAGGGCAGGCCCTGGTCGAGGAGGTGCACGGACTGGTAGGCCAGGATCCGTGCGGCGCACAGGCGGGCCTGCATGTCACCGATACGGTCACGCAGGACAGGCAGGTCGGACAGAGTGCCTCGGTAGCGGGGACGGCGCTTGAGGTAGGCCGTTGTGGTGCCCACGACGGCCTCGTGGATCCCGAGGCTTATAGCGGCAAGGTTGGGCCGCCCGTACAGGATGCTGCTGCTCTGGGCCACGCTCAGCCCTTGACCGATCTCCCCGACCACGTTGTTGCCGGGGACACGGACGCGGTCGAGGTTGAGGCGGCCGGCGGAGAAGCCGTGCAGCCCGAGGCCGGGGAGGTGGCCGGAGACGGAGAGCCCGGGGCGGTCGGATTCCACCAGGAACGCGGTCAGAGCCTGGGACGCGGAGACGCCGGAAGGAGCGGTGCGCGCGACGACGACGTGGAGCCCTGCGAGGTGACTGTTACCGATGTGGACCTTCTCGCCGGTGAGCACCCAGTCTTCCCCGGACCGTTCGGCGACGGTCTCGATGCCGCCGATGTGGCCACCGGCGTCCTGTTCGGTGACTGCGATGGACGTCAGCACCGTCCCGTCAGCTACCTGCGATAGCCAGCGTTCCTTCTGCTCGACCGTGCCCCAGTGGTCGACCGCGCCGACGGGAATCAGCGTGGCTTGCAGGATGGCCGCCGCAGCCGCCGAGACGCAGGCGAGGCGGTGAATCAGCACAGTCTTGGCGACGTGCCCGGCCTCCATCCCTCCGTACTTCTTGGGGATGGTCACCCCGAACCAGCCTCGAGCGGCCATGAGTCGCGCCAGCTCGTCCTCCACCTTGTGCGGGGCGGCTTCCATTGCAGCAACACGCAGTGCGACTTCACCAGCAGCGAACTGATCTGCCTCGCGCCAAAGTTGCTCATGGGAGGCAGTGAGATACGGATGAAGCGCGGGTGGCGGGCTCATGGTGGTGGGCATGGTCGTCTCCCTGTCCCTGTGGGGTCGCAAGGCGGGTGCGGCCGGCCCCGGTCACGGGATACCGGGTGGGGGGCGAGGCCAGTACTCAGCGCACGGAGGCACCGGATGTGAGGGCGTGCAGGACTTCGGCGCCCGTGTCCTTGACCGCGCCGAGCAGTCGTCGGGCGTCGGTGCGGGGGCGGGCCTCGGGGTCGATCGTGCACACGGTGCCCAGCGTGATCCCGGTCTCGGCGTGGATGAGCGGGGCGCCGAAGTAGGAGCGGATGCCCACCGCGTCGACCACGGCGTTGCCGGAGAAGCGGGGGGAGGCGTGCACGTCGGGCAGGGGAAGTCCCTTCCTGCGTTTGACGACGGCGGGGCACCAGCCGTGCTCGCGGTCCATGGTGCGGCCGAGGATGAGGTGGCCGCTCTCCGGTGGCGGGTTGTGCAGGCCGATGAACGTCTGCTCGCCGCGGAAGACATTGACGAATCCGTAGAGCATGCCCGTCGCCTCGGCGAGGCGGTCGGCAAACTGGTCCATCAGATCGTCGGGGCCGGTGGGAATCCCGAGGTGCTGGATCAGTTCCTCGCGGGCCTTCTGTTCGGCGAGTTCCTCGGCCATGGCAGCGCTGATCAGCTCCTGGCCCGTGTGAAGGGTGCCGGGCCTCACGCTGATCGCCTGGCCTGCGGTGGGTGCGGCCTGTACGTCGCGCACGCGGCGGGTCAGCGCAGGGGTTTGGGGGGTGTGGGTGTGGTGTGTCATCGGGCGTCCAGGAGAGTGGGGTCGGACCGTTTGACGGGACTGGGCGTGGTCTGGGTCAGGGCGTGGTCGACGAGTCGCAGCAGCACCGTGGCGACCGAGGTGGACACTCGGGCGTCGAAGGCCACGACAGGGACGTGTGGGGCGAGGGCGATGGCCTGCCGGACGTCGTGGACCGGATAGCGGTGGGCGTCGTCGAACT
Organism: Streptomyces sp. NPDC006372; assembly: GCF_040612515.1. NCBI lineage: Bacteria > Bacillati > Actinomycetota > Actinomycetes > Kitasatosporales > Streptomycetaceae > Streptomyces > Streptomyces sp. NPDC006372. Next base: position 157,776 of record NZ_JBEXQJ010000015.1, read on the forward strand.
CGTTGACGGCCACGATGAACGGCAGGCGGGCTCGCTCGCAGAAGGTGACCGCGTCGAAGCTGGTCTCCAGGCGGCGGGTGTCGGCCATTACGACCGCACCGACGGCCCCGCGGGCGAGGTCGTACCAGAGGCTTTCGACGAACCGGTCCTGGCCGGGAGTGCCGAACAACATCAGTTCCATCGGTATCGGCGCACCGAAGCTGATACGGCCAAAGTCGAAGGCGACCGTGGTGGTCTTCTTTGTCTCCACTCCGTCCAGGCTGTCGGTGGGGGCGCTGGCCTGGGTCAGGTACTCCTCGGTGGAGACCGGCTCGATCTCGCTGATCGCGCCCACGGTGGTCGTCTTGCCGACGCCGAATCCCCCCGCGATGAGGATCTTCAGCACGGCCGGGCCGCCAGCGCTCCTGATGGCGGCACCGCTCTGGGCGGTGGTGGCCGGGTCAGCCGGCGAGTCGTTCGAGACCGGCACGAAGTGCCTCCAAGAGCTGCGGGGAGGGGCGGTCCCCGGTCGGGGAGTCGGAGACTGCGTAGGGGTTGGTGAGGGCGAGTGTCAGGACACGGGCGTCGATGAGGTCCGAGATCAAAACGCGGGCCGCGGTGAGCGGGAGGCGTGTCGTGCCGGCCAGCTCGGCCACCGACCGGCGCCGCTGCCGGCACAGTTGAGCGATCTGCCGGTGCTCCTCGGCCAGCCTCGGTCCGGGCCTGCCCTCCCCGGCCTCCAGCAGGGTCTCCGGGCTCAGCCAGTGCCTGGGGCGTGCCCGGCCCCCGGTCACGAGGTAGGGGCGTACGAACGCCGGTGCAGGGTCAGCCGGTCGTGGATCTGGATCGTGCCTGCTGGGCCTGGTCATCATGCGCTGCGCACAGGCGCGACCATGTAGGGGGCGAAGCGGTCCACCAGCTGACCCATCTCGAAGCCCACGGTTCCCGCGTCGGCAGCAGGCTCGGCGATCACGGCCAGCACGGTGTCGACCATGCCCGCCGTGTTGCCCGGCTGGTTCGGGAAGGCCGCGCTGGTACCGGCGATCGACACGAAGATCAGGGCGTCGCCGCGTTCGATCAGAGCCAGTCGCAGTGCGGCCCGGCCACCACCCGGTCCGGGGATGTTCTCGCTCAGGGAGGCCAGTGAGCCCAGGGTCGCTGCCCACTTGTCGGCCCAGTCCTTGTGGATCTCGCTGTCCACTAGGCTCAGTCCGTCGCGTGAGATCAGCAGGGCGTGCGTGACCCTGGGGACGTTATCGACGAAGTTCTTCAGCAGCCCGGCCAGCTGCTTCTTCGCGTCCTTCCCGGATGCGGCCGTCATGGTGTCGCTGTCGAGGTGGGGCGTGTCATGGGTCATCAGCATGTGCTCCTGCGGATACAGGCCGGCACCGGCGTCGGGGCCGATCATGGGTGGGGGCTACGGGTGAGGGGGCGGCGCTGTGGACGGACCGGAGGCATCGGTGCTGTCGTGAGCGCGGGCGGCCTTGATCCCGCCCTGGAACGCGCCGGCCAGGTCATAGCGGGGACCCTTTGTCGAGAGCATGGGCCGGGATGTTGCAGGCATCTGCGACGGCTCGCGTACGACACGCTGCGGCAAGGGCGGCGCGCTCCCAGCAACGACGGCTGAAACGGGCCGCGCGCGTGCCTGGGCGGGAGCTGGGGAGCTGCGGCGCGTTGACGTCGCAGCCCGCGGGGCCGGTGCGGCGGGCGGCTGCGGCGGAGCCGGCGGCACTACGGGAGCGGGCATCGCCACCAGCAGCCTGTTCGGAACAACCACCAGGGCCGTGGTCCCGCCGGTCGGGTTCTCCTTCAACTCGACCGATATGCCGTGGCGGCGGGCGATCATCGCCGTCGTGAGCAGGCCGAGCCGCCCCGCGCTGACTTCCGCGCTCACATCGACTCGATGGGGGTCCGCCAGCAGGTGGTTCCATCGCTCCCGGTCGGTGGGCCGCATGGGGATGACGACCCGGTCCTCGACCTCGACCGCGAGCCCCAGCGCGACCCGCTGGGCTCGCACCTGCACCTTGGTGGTGGGGTCGGAGAACTGCGTGGCGTTCTCGATGAGTTCGGCCAGCAGGTGCGTCATGTCCGGTCCGACATGCCGGGGAAGGCCCAGCTCGGCCCCCACGGTTCCCGCGGCGACGGTCACCCGGGAGTAGTGCAGGATCTCCTGGTTCGCGCCCCGCAGGACGTGCATCACGCTCACCGGTTCCCGGGCGCTGCGCAGCGACTCGCCGGCGACCATGGCCTTGCTCTCCACCCAGCGCCGCATCCGCGTCACCAGGTGATCCAGCTTGAACAGCGCGTCCAGCTGGTCGGGGTCCTCGGTCAGGTCCTGGAGAGCGTCCAGCTTCTCCAGAGCCCGTCCGACCAGGGCATGTTCCCGCTTGGAGAACTGGTGCAGCATCGACAGCAGCACCGCCGACTGCGACCTGTCGTGCACGCGGATCAGATCGGAAATGGCCTGCACCTGCAGGGCACTCAGAGCTGCGTCGATCTCTGCGGTCAGACCGGTCTGCCTGGGCGCCTGCCGCTCCGGCAGCGGCGGACGCCCCCCGCGGCACAGCTCGTCAGCCGAACGCAGCACCGACCGCTCGACAGCCGCCGCTGCCCCCGAGATCGCCGCCAGCTCCGCTGCCCGGGCTTCATCCGCGGCTGCCTGTAGTGCCCCTGCGGCCCTTCGTGTCCCACGGACTGCTGCAAACGCGACTCCGAGCAGCCCGCACACGAAGCCGGCCACAAGCCAGCCCGCAGCGACAGCGGATGTCGACCAGGCGACGAATACAGCGCCCAGCACCGCCGCGAGAAGCAGCAGGGGCAACGCCACGGCACGACGGACACGGTGCAGCGTGAATGCGTCGATCTGTGGAGGCCGCCGCCTGCGGCGGCCGGGCGCGACCGGCCGTGTCGGGAACGCGCTGTCAGACATGAGGAACCTCATCAGTGGGGGACGGGCGGCTAGGCGTGCTGCGAAGCCAGGCCAGTGCGGGTCTGTCGTCGCCGATCTGGTGCCGAGCGGGGCACCGGAAGAGCGACCGAGCCCTGGTGACGGGAGGACCGCGTCGACAGCAGATGAAGGAGCCGGGCGCTCTGGATCAGGCCCATGTGGCTGAACGCCTGCGGGAAGTTCCCGAGCTGCCGCTGCTGGACGGGGTCGTACTCCTCGGCCAGGAGCCCGAGGTCGCTGCGCAGCGCGAGGAGGTGTTCGAAGAGGGCGTGGGCCTCGTCGAGGCGGCCGGTCAGGGCCAGGGCATCGACGAGCCAGAAGGAGCAGAGGACGAATGTGCCCTCATCTCCCGCCAGGCCGTCCACTCCGGCGTCCTCGCCGGTGGTGGGATACCGGTGCACGAGCCCGTCCGCCGTGGAGAGTTCACGCCGTACCGCGTCTACGGTGCCGATGACACGCGGGTCGTCGGGCGGCAGGAAGCCGACGCGGGGGATCAGCAGCGTGGCGGCATCCAGTTCCTGGGAGCCGTAGGACTGGGTGAAGGTGTTGCGCACCGGGTCGAAGCCCTCGGCGCAGACCTCGCGGTGAATCGTCTCGCGCAGCTCGATCAAGGGGCCCAAATCCATGTCGAGGGCACCGGCTTCGGCCAAGCGAATGGTGCGGTCGACCGCCACCCAGGCCATCACCTTGGAGTGCACGAAGTGCCGGCGTGCCCCGCGGATCTCCCAGATCCCCTCGTCGGGCTCATGCCAGCGCTGCGCCAGGTGCTTGATGAGTCGCTGGTGCAAGACCGCGCTATCGGCGCAGTGGGCCACACCGCTCTGGTGGGCGAGGTACAGGGTCTCGATGACTTCGCCGTACACGTCGAGCTGCAGCTGGTCCGCCGCCCCATTGCCGACCCGCACCGGGGCTGATCCCTCGTACCCGGGAAGCCAGGGCAGCTCCCGTTCCCGCAGGTCACGCTCCCCGGTGAGCCCGTACATGATCTGCAGGTTCTCCGGATCGCCGGCCACAGCGCGTAAGAGCCACCGTCGCCATGCCTGAGCCTCCTGCCGATACCCGGTCCCCAGCAGCGCGGCGAGCGTCGTGGAGGCGTCACGCAACCAGGTGAAGCGGTAGTCCCAGTTCCGGTTGCCTCCGATCTCCTCGGGCAGCGACGTGCTCGGCGCCGCGACGATCCCTCCACTCGGCCCGTACGTCATCGCCTTCAGCGCGATCAACGAACGGACCACGGGCTCGCGGTAGGGCCCGTCATAGGTGCATTTCTGCGTCCATTCCTGCCAGAAGGCGAGCGTCTCGGCGAGCGCGGCCTCCGGGTCGGGAACGTCAGGCGCAGCTGCGTGGGACGGGCACCAACTGAGCACGAACGCCACGCTCTGCCCGGCGGGGACGTCGAAGCCACTGATGACGACGCCGTCCTTCTCCACCTGCTCGACGCAGGTGTCGAGCCACAGAGCGTCCGCGCCGGCCTCCGCGACCATGCGGCCGTCGACCTCGTGGATCCACGGGCTGACGCTGCCGTATCCCGGCCGCGGACGCATAGCCGAGACCATCGGCACTTCGCCGGCCAGGCCCTCGACGATTCGGATCACCTGCGGTGTCCCGTCGCGCGGCGGCATGAAGTCCAGGACGCGGACCGAACCGGTCGGGGTGCGCCACACCGTTTCCAGGACGAGCGAGTCACCGCAGTAGCGGCGGTTCGGCGACAGCTCCGGATCCAGACCGGAGCGAGAACGCGAGGCCGGAGCAATCTGCCAGGTGCCGTGCTTCTCCGTTCCGAGTAGGCCGGCGAAGACGGCCGGCGAGTCGAAGCGGGGCAGGCACAGCCAGTCGATCGAGCCGTCGTCGCAGACGTGGGCGCTGGTCTGCATGTCGCCGATCAGGCCGTATTGCTCAATACGCGGAAGGCGCTTCATCGTGTAGATCTCCGTAGGCCCCGCGACTTCGGGGACGGCTTCGGGGCCGCCGCAGCGGCCGGGGCAGTTGGCGATGTGTGGTGAGATCGGAAGTCGTCAGACGACGTCGTTGGTCCTGGGCAGGGAGACTCCAATGGAGTCCGGCGTGAAGCCCTCTTGCATGGGGACGAGCGGGTCACCAAGGGCACGCAGGCACAGACGGTTGCCAGAGAAGCCGGCCCGGGCGTGCAGCCAGCGCTGGTTGTCCAGAACGTAGCCCTGGCCCGGCTCGAGGCGCAGGCGCCGCTGGCATCCTGCGATCGCGCGCCTGACCAACGGCAGATAAGGGTGGACGATCGGGCTCCACCGAGCCAAGCCGTCCTGCCGGAGACGAACGGATACACGTCCTTCGGCATGCACGGTGAACACCTGCGAGGGGTGTCCGGCGCCCGCGCCGAAGTAGGCAGTCCGGGGCTTGGAGAGTACGACCGCTGCGTCCCTCCCCTCGGCGCACAAGCTGGCGAGAACATCGTGCCCGTCGGCCAGCAGCACCTCACCGCCGTCGTCGGCAGGCCGCAGGCAGACGAGCAGCATCAGCCGCGGCGGATTGGGCACGCCGGCGCGCTCCGTGTGGGCCTCCAGCTCGCCGCGACCGAGTCCGGCGAAGCCGACGCGGTGCGCATCGGTTCCGGTGTCGTAGATGGCTGTGAGCCCATCGGGACCACTGTGGGGGTGCGGCGCGATCCGCATCAGCCGCTCAGCGAAGGCGAGCACAGCCCGGCGGGACAAGAGCCCGCCCACGGTCACCAGGCCCGTGTCCTGGAGCCGGGCAGCGCAGGCATCGAGAGCGTGCGGTGCTCGGATGTCAACGTAGTGCGACGCGAAGAGCGTCGCGGAGCGAGCGAGGGCAACGCGCATCGACGTGCTCCTTAGATCGGCTTCTGTGCGGACAGACTGGGAAGTCGCCGAGGCCCGGGTAAAGCGACTGATTGTCGACTCGGGCAAATCGCCCAGCTCAGGTGCACGCTGTGCGCACCGTGCTACGTTCCGAGAGCCGGGATCACACACCCCAGGACGAGGACAGCAATGACGTATACGCCGCCCCTCTGGCCTGTCTCCGTGAAGGGCGTTGCCCTCGACGCGCGGAACCGCGTGTTGTTGCTCAAGAACGAGCGTGAGGAGTGGGAACTGCCCGGAGGGCGCCTGGAGATCGGGAACCCCACCGGCGCGGTCCCCACCGATGACAGCCCTGAGTCGGCGGTGGAACGAGAGATCCACGAAGAGACCGGCTGGGTGGTGAAAGCCGGACCTCTGATCGACGGAGGCGTGTGGATCTACGAGCCCATCCCCGGCCGGAGGGTTTTGATCGTCACCTATGGCTGCACGGTGCTCACACCCGATCAACCGCCTGTCGTCAGCCATGAACACAAGCAACTCGGCATGTTCACCGCCGAGGAAGTACCGACTCTGAACATGCCAGAGGGCTACAAACGGGCCGTGGCCGCGTGGTACCGCCGCGACGCCGTCGGCCTGGACGACTACGAGCGGATGTAGCCAGCCATGGTCGGGGGAGAGCTCGTGGCAGGGCCAAGCCGTGACGTCGTTGGATCCCGCCCGTCGGCGGAGCATGCCCAGTGGCACTGGGCGACACCGCAGGCCGAACTCGTACTGGCGACAGGGGATCTGGCCCCCATCCTGCGCTTCTACAGGCGGGTACACGGACTGAACCAGACAGAGCTCGGTGAACTCCTCGGCTACGACAAGACCTACATCTCCGCGCTTGAACTCGGGAAGCGCAGCCTGGACGACGTAGGGTCCCGGCGCCGTGTCTGCGAGTACCTGCGCCTGCCGCCGCACGTCCTCGGAGTCACGGACGTGGCCGACACCGACCATCGGGCCATGGTGCAGTTCGGCGAGTCCACCGTTCGGCTCGCCGAGATCGCCAGACAGTCCGGACACGCAGCGGAGGCCGTCTCCGAGCTCTGGCCGCTGGTCGCCCGGCTCGAAGCCCGTGTCGAGGACGGGCACACCGAGCGAGACGTCCTCCACCTGCTCGCCCGTGCCCGAGTAGGGCTCGGCGTCGCGCTGGGCAACGTCCTCCCGGAAGAGAGACTGAGTACGGCGGCCCGCTGGACCGCCAAGAGTCTGGATCTCGTGCAGTACTTCGAGGAGCCGGCGCTGACGTCGTACGCACTGCGCATGCACGGGAACGAACTGCGCAAGGCGCGTCTCGTGGGTGCCGCTGTAGAACGTTTGGGCCGCGCCGCTGCCCTCGCGCCGGACAACGACTCCCGTGCCGCCGCTTTGCCGCTGCTGGCCCGGGCGGCCGGCGCGTTGGGCAACGCAGAGCTGTTCGACCGAGTGATGCGCGAGACGGAAGACCACCTCACCTCGGTGGATCACACCAGTCTGTTCAATCCCTTTTCGCTGCATGAGATCCGGCTCCGGGGGCTGATCGCCACTGGACAGGTCGACACGGCCATACGGCTGGTCGAGCACAGCCCGGTGCTCACAACGACGGTTGCGCCCCAGTGGCGGGTGATCGAGCTGGTGACCGTCGCACACGTGCAGCTGCTTGCCGACGATCGCGGCGGCGCGGAGAAGTCCTTGGACGTCGCGGTGCAGGAGGCGGTGGTGCAGAGGCTTCCGCACCAACTTCAGCGCATCATGCGAACGGCCACGGGCCGCCTGCCCGAGATCCACGACACCGCTGCACAGGCTCTGGATCGCATGCGCTGCGAGATGGCGGCCTGACCTGATGGCGCGCTCGCTGGCATCAGCACGTGGGTCCAACACCGTCACGGTCCTTTGTCGTGTGGAATGTGGAACCCCAGACAAGCGGGCCAACTCCTGCGTTCCCAGAGCAAAATTGATGCGCTCGTGATGCATCCATGTGGCATCGACGGGCATCACCTGGGTGTTTGCCACGTCTAGGACGTTGAAGGGGGGCTATGGCATGGCACGCAGACGGCAGAGACTTGCCCAGCGGCGCCAAGCGATGGGCCTGACGCAGGAGGGCTTGGCCGAACACCTCGGCGTGGATCGCTCCACTGTCGTGCGCTGGGAGGCGGGAACGGCCTCCCCACAGCCATGGATGCGCCCACGCCTCGCTCAGACACTCGGGATCTCGGTCACTGGACTCGTCGAACTGCTGGAGCAGGAGACCGACTCGGCACAAGAGCCCCCCGCGCTTCAGAAGCCGACGCCTTCCGGCACTGCCCAGGTCGACCTCACGACTGTGGCGGAGCTCCGGCGTGAGTACGACGAGCTCGCGGCCTCCTACGATCGGGCCCCGTCGGCGAGCTTGCTGGCGAAGGGAGGAGAGCAGCTCAGCCTGATCACCCTCATGGGACGGAATGGCCCGCGTGGGCGAGCGGAGAGAGATCTCCTCGCACTCCGAGCGGATGTGCTCACACTCATGGGACAACTCGTCTGGGACGCCTCACAGAGGCGGGACCACGCCACAGCACGTGGCTTCTACGACGAGAGCGTCGTGGTCGCCCGGCGCCTGCGAGATCACACCCTTGAAGGACGCGCACTCCTGAGGACCTGCTACGTAGAGCTCTACGGCGCCCAAGACCCGCGGAGCGGCTTGGACCTGGCCCTCCAGGCAGCCGACACCGCCCGGACCACCAGCCCAGCCGTCACTGGGCTGGCACTCCTCCACGCCGGTGAGGCGCACGCCATGCTCGGCGAGGCGAGCGACTGTGAGAAGGCTCTTGGGCGGGCCCAGCAGCAGCTGGAACAGACTGACGGGATGGACGCGGCCGCAGATCTCGTGTCCTCGACTCAGTTCGGCCGCTTGGCCGGGTCGTGCTACCTCTCACTGGGACAGCACCGGCGCGCACAGAAGTTCCTTGAGGCGACGGCCACCGAACTGCAAGATCGTCGGAAGTCCCGCGCGATCGTGCTGGGAAACCTTACGCTCGCCTATATCCGGCAGGGCGAAATCGACGGTGCCGTGACTACGCTGTCCGAGGCCATCACCGAGTTGGAGAAGACACGGGGCGGCGGAGGACTGAACGTGGTCTTCGGCGCTGCTCGTGAGCTGGGGCCCTGGCGGCGCGAGCGAATCGTCACCGACGTCCACGACCGGCTGTTCGCTCTCATGACGACGGCGTAGGAGTGAGGAGAACCTGGGTGCCCGCAATGCAAGACGATGCCAAGCAACTCGTGCGGACCCAGGTGTGGAACGCGCTCGATGCGGCCGGCGCGGTGTACGACGACACCGCCCATGGCCGCATCCCCAACTTCCGCGGCTCGGAGGAAGCCGCCGCCAGGCTGGCTGAGCTGGAGCGCTGGAAGAAGGCCGGAGTCGTCAAGGCCGTGCCGGACAAGGCCCAGCTGCCGGTACGAGCACGCGCCTTGGATGAGGGCAAGCTCGTCTACATGGCCGTGCCGAAGCTGGCCTCCGCCAAGCCGTTCTACCTGCTCGATCCCGCCGTCTTGGACGTGCCGGCGATCGAGGCAGCAAGCAGCAAGATAGCGGCCACGATCGCACCTACTGTCGAGGTCGACGCCCTGCGGCCGGTGGATGTTGTGGTCCTGGGGAGTGTGGCCGTCAATCGGGATGGTGCCCGTATCGGTAAGGGGGCCGGTTACTCGGACCTGGAGTTTGCTCTGCTCACGGAGGCAGGGCTCGTGGGGGCAGAAACGCTGGTCGTCACCACCGTTCACTCACTACAGGTGATCGACTTCCCTATCCCGGTTACGGATCATGACGTGAACGTCGACCTGGTTGTCACACCGCAAGAGGTCATTCCATGCACTTCGCCACGAAGGCCAAAGGGAATTTTCTGGGACCACCTTGATGCAGCCAAGATTGCTGCAATCCCTGCCCTGCAGTCCCGCGCGAGGGGTTAGCGAGGGTGTTCAGGTCCGTGCCGCCGGTGTGCCGCTTTTATTTCTTCAGTGCTTGTCCCAGCCCGCACCGACAGGATATCGATCTGGACTGGGCGATCACCTAGCTTCGCCCCTCCGATGACCCGCCGTGGCGCGGTCCGTTCCTCCGTCGGGCATGGAGAAACGCACCGGGCTGCCGACGCGCCCCTACTCGGTGACTAGGGGTTGCGATCTTCTTGCACGACTGCCAGTTGGGCTGGTTGGGCGACAGACCAGCGCGGTTACCGGGACCCAATTGAGCCGTCAAAGGCATACGTCACGCTGCTGAAGGAGCCCTACCTCAGCCCGTGCCGGACTTTCCGTCAAACGGTCCCGACCCGATCGCGTGGGTTGCCGAGCCATCGAGGCGGCGTTGTCCCTGTCCGGCGGTGATCGCGTGTAGTTGCGGTGGTGGAAGCGAAAGCCACGCTCGGTGGGAGCACAGGTCTGCGGGCCTGACCGGGTGCGTCGTGAACGGCGACCTGTGAGTTGGGAGAGTCTACTTGATGCGGCCACTGAACGTCGCCCGGGCCACAGGTGGCTCTCGTCAAGCTCGAGTTGAGTTCCCGTCACTTCTGGGCACGGCTCGGTTGGCGGGCTGCCTCGCGGGTTCAAAACGCAGTCGAGGGCCGGTGTGCGCGTGTGGCGCGAGCGCAACATAGCCGACGATCGCCGGTTGGGCAAACCGGCGACGCTGCGGAGTATTGGTTGCAACACCTGAGGCCAGTCATACATCGAACCCCAGACGTGGCTTTCGAGTCGATGCAGTAACAGCTGCAGCCTAGAGATTTTCGGAGGGGATTATGCGAGCGCCTGTAACAGTCCGTTTCATGGATGTCAAAGAAACTGCCGAGTATTTGAATGTGTCCACTTCCTGGTTGTACAAGAATTCCGCCCGATCGGGATTGGTGATGTACCGGTTTGGTGTAGGAGCGAACGCCAAAATCCGATTCAAAGTGTCAGAGGTTGAAGCCTGGGTAAAGCAGCAACGAGTACGGGGCTATTGAAGCGATCTCCGATTCGCGGCCCCGGCGATGCCACCGCTGGTGCCATGGTTCGAAACACGCAGTATCGTTCGGAACTTTCCAGTTGTGCAGGACGTGGATCTTGACGAGTTCGTTGGTTCGTGGGATGGGGTCGTTTTTCAAGGAGTGTGAGCATCCGCGATCGCGGTGGTCGAAGTGTCCTCATCCGTACAAGGTCCGGTATCGGTCGGCGGCGGGGAGGCAGGTGAAGGAGTCCGGGTTCGCGACCCAGGACAAGGCGATCGCGCGTTTGACGGAGGTCTACAACGCGAAGAAGGCCGCGCCACGGGGGCAGGCGAAGGCGGACCGGATCGCGAGGTACGGGGCGATGCGGTTCGAGGAGTACACGGGCCAGTGGAAGGCCGCCCAGCGGGATCTGGGGCCGGCGTCGGTGGTGCACCTGGAGTCGCTGCTGAACATCCATCTGTTGCCACTCCTGGGCAGCCGGCGGATGAACACCTTTGACCACAAGGTCGTCGAAGGGTTCCTCCAGGCCCTGGAGCGCAACGGGGTGGGCCTGGCTGCGCAGGCGAATGCGTTCGACAAGCTGAAAGCGATCCTGCTGGACGCGAACCGGCTGGGGCTGTTCGACGACAATCCGGTGGCCGGGGTCAAGCCGCCTCAGTACGACCCCAAGCGGGTGGTGATCCCCTCACCGGAGCAGCTGGGGCAGATACGCGCCGCCGGCGACGACAGTTTCCTGCTGGTCGCCGACCTGATGAGCGGCTGCGGGATGCGTAACGGTGAGGCCTTCGCGGTCAAC
>NZ_JBEXQJ010000016.1:0-167547 GCF_040612515.1 Streptomyces sp. NPDC006372
TCCGGCCCCTGCTCGTACGCCGTGGCCAGGATGGTGGTGAACGCCTGGACAAACTCGGTGGGGACGCGGTCGTTGACAGGACCGAGCCGGTCCCCGCCGCCGGGGCACGTCCGGCGCGGGCCGGGTGCGGGCTGCCGGTCGCGGCAGGGCTGCGGGCGACACGCAAGGGCGCCCGCACGCATGGGCCGGAACCCGTGCCGGTGTCCGCCGTCCGGGTGACCTGAACTCCGCCTCCGCCGCCGACTGCCCTGAGTCCTGGTCACCCGGGCCGAGCGCGTGCTGGAGGCGACCAGGGGCCCACGGCTGCCGGCGGCAAGGCGCCGGACGCCTCGTGACGCGGCGTCCGCGACGATCCCGAGGAGGCGGTCAGGTCCAGCCGTAGCGCTCGTGCAGCCGGTGCCTGACCAGGTTGAACCGCCCGCGGTCCAGGGCGCAGGCCTCCCGGCGCATGCCCTGCTCGTGCAGGCGCAGGATGCGGTCCACCGCGACCCAGGAGTCGCGGCCCGACCGGTCCCAGGGTCCGCCGCCGATGGCCACCCACTCGCGGTCCCCGTCGTGCGCCTTGCTGGAGAGCTGCACGGCCAGGAACGTCCCGGCGGCCTCCCGGGCGACCACGAGCACGGGCCGGTCCTTGCCCCGTCCGTCGTTCTCCTCGTAGGGCACCCACGTCCAGACGATCTCCCCGGGGTCGGGGTCACCGTCATGGGCGGGGGAGTACTCGGTGCGCACCCGGCCGACCGCGCGGGGGTCGGCCTCGGTGGTGGCGGTGGGGCCGTGCCGGCCCGGGACGTGTCCGTCGGTCATCGTGCTCACGGGGGCACCCTAGAGGTTGCCCCCGTGAGCTGTGCGTGAAGGGTCACTTGTCGTCCATCGGCACCTTCTGGGCCAGCCCGTTGAGCGGCGAGGTCTCCTTCGGCGTCTGCCCGGTGCGCTCCATCGACGCGAGCAACTGGCGGGCGAGACCCAGCCCGGTGCCGCCCATGGTGAGGGCCTTGGTGAACATGTCCGCCATGCCGTCGGCGCCGTTGAGCAGCACCATGTTGTCGACGTTGCCGAACGCGGAGGCGCCGGCCTTGACGATCTCCGGCCAGTTCTCGGCGAGTTGCTGGGCGACGACGGCCTCCTGGTTGTCGGCGAGTGCGGCGGCCCGGGCCTTGATGGCCTCCGCCGCCGCGAGCCCCTTGGCCCTGGCCGCCTCGGCCTCGGCCAGCCCCCTGGCCTGCGCTGCCGCCGCCTCGGCCTCACCCGTGGCCCGGGTGGCCTGCGCCGCCGCGGCGCCCCGTGCGGTGGTCGCCTCGGCTTCGGCCCCGGCGGCCGTCTTGACCCGGGTCGCCTCGGCGGCCGCCGCCAGCTCCGTCTCCTTCGCCCGGGCCTGGGCCGCCGAGATCCGCGCGTCGCGATCGGCCTCGGCCAGCGTGCGCTTCTCGTAGGCCGCAGCGTCGGCGGGTTTGCGGACGTCCGCCTGGAGCTGCTGCTCGCGCCGGTGCGCCTCCAGCTCCGCCACCCGTGTCTCCTGGACGACGACCTCCTGCCGGGCCCCGGCCTCGGCGAGCGGTCCGGCCTGCCGGGCCTTGGCGGCGGCCTTGTCGCGCTCGGCCTGGTAGCCGGCCTGGAGGATCTCGCTGTCCCGGGTCGCCTCCGCCATCCGGGCGAACGACTGCTGCTCCGCCTCGGTGGCCAGCCGGTTCGCCTCCGCCTGGGCGATCCGCGCGTCCCGCTGCACGGCCGCCGCGTGCGGCATGGCCAGGTTCTGGATGTAGCCGGTCGGGTCCTCGATCTCGTGGATCTGCAACGAGTCCACGATCAGGCCCAGCTTCTCCATCTCGGTGCCGCACGCGGCCCGCGTCTGCCCGGTGAGCTTCTCCCGGTCCCGGATCATGTCCTCGACCGTCAGCCCGCCCACGATGGACCGCAGATGACCGGCGAAGACGTTGTGCACCCGCTCCGACATCAGCTTCTGCTGGTCGAGGAAACGGCGGGCCGCGTTCGCGATCGACACGAAGTCGTCGCCCACCTTGAAGATGACCACGCCGCGCACCTTGAGCGGAATGCCCTGGTGCGTCACGCAGTCCACCTGGAGTTCTGTCTCGTTCAGGTCGAGCGACAGTTTGCGCACCGCCTGCACTCCGGGCAGCACGAGCGTGCCCCGCCCGGTGACGATACGGAACCCCATGCCCTCCTCGATGCCTTCGGTGCGGTGCTTGGAACCCGAGATGATCAGTGCCTCGTTGGGCTCGGCGACCCGCCACATGAGCTTGAACAGACCGATCAGAACGAGGACGGCGGCAACGGCCGCCCCCGCAACGACGCCGACGACCATCGGCATTCGCCCCCTCTGCATGGTGCCCTCTCGGCACCGAACGAAGGGGAGTGTGCTCCTGCGCGGAGCCGGGGTACAGACACCCGCGCATCCTTGCCCAAACCTTGACGCGCGCGGCTCTCACCTGCGCCGCGGCGGCCTCAACTGTCGTACGCCGCCGTGACGTAGACGGTCCGTGGGGGCAGGTACTCGACCACCATCACGACCGTGCCCGGATCGATCCGGTCCGTCGCGGTGGCGGGGTGGGCGAGGAAGTGCTCGGCCCCGCCGCGCACCCGGACGATCACCTCGCCGACCAGCCCGGGCCCGACCGTTCCGGTGACCCGCCCCATGAGCCCCACCATCGACGCGTCCGCCATGGAGGACAGCGTACGGTCGCTCAGGCGACGGCGGAACGGGCCGTGACCGGCGGCTCGGGCCACATCTCGGACCAGCGCAGCTCCGCCTCCAACTGCGCGGCCACCTGCACCAGGAGCGGTTCGCTGTCGGCCGGGCCGAGCAACTGCGCGCCGACCGGCAGACCGTCCGCCGTGAAACCGGCGGGCACGTTGACGCCCGGCCAGCCCAGCACGTTCCACGGCCAGGCGTAGGGGCAGGCGGCGATCATCGCGCGGTCGGTGGCGAAACCGCTGAGTTCGAGCAGGGCGCCGATCCGGGGCGGGGGAGCGGCGGTCGTGGGCGCGAGGACGACGTCGTAGGAGGTGAAGAACCCGCCGATCCGGCGGTGCAGCACGGTTTCCGCCCGGCGGGCCGCCCGCAGCGGCGCCCCGCCGAGCAGCCGGCCCAGCCGGGCCGCGTCCCGGGTGCGCCGGTCCAGCAGCGCCGGGAAGGGCGCCTCGTCCACCCGCTCGGCGATCCCGGCCGTCGCGCGCGGTACGAAGGTCAGCCCGATCTGCCCGTACGGCGGATCCGCCTCCTCGACCGTGTGCCCCAGCGCCGCCAGCCGCTCGGCGAGTGCGACGACCCGGGTCCGCACCTCCGGCAGCAGCCGGGCGGGAACGGCGGTGAACGGCGGCTTGAGGGAGAGCGCGATGCGCAGCCGGCCGGGGTCGCGGCCGACGGCCGACAGCACGTCGACGGCGGGGGGCCGGTGCGGATCCTCCGCGTGGTTGCCGCTCGCCGCGTCCAGCAGCAGGGCCGCGTCGGCGACCGTGCGGGCCAGGGTGCCGTTGACGGTGATGCCCTGGAAGGACTCGCCGCGCGGCCAGGTGGAGATGCGGCCGCGCTGCGGCTTGATACCGACCAGATGGGTCCACGCGGCCGGGATCCGCACCGAGCCGGCCCCGTCCGAGCCCAGTGCGGCCGGCACCACACCGGCGGCGACCGCGGCGGCCGAGCCGCCCGAGGAACCGCCGGGTGTGTGCTCCGTGTTCCACGGATTGCGGGTCGCGCCGAACGCGGGCCCCTCGGTGAAGGGCCACTGCCCGAACTCGCAGGTGTTGGTCTTGCCGACGATCACGGCGCCGGCCGCGCGCAGCCGCCGCACCGCCTCGCCGTCCTCGGTGACCGGCGGGAACTCCCCGCAGCAGCCGAACGCGGTCGGCTCACCGGCCACGTCCATGTCGTCCTTCACCGCCACGGGCACCCCCAGCAGCGGCTTGCGTGTCCCCGCGGCCAGGTCCCGGTCGGCCGCCTCGGCCTCGGCGAGCGCCGCCTCCGCCCGGACGATCCGGAAGGCGTTGATGCTGCCCTGTGTCGCCTCGATCCGCGCCAGGGTCCGCTCGACCAGCTCCCGGGACGTCACCTCCCCGGCTGCCAGCGCACGGGCGGTCTCCGCCAGGCCTTCGGCACGGTCGAGCGTCATACGGACACCTCCGGATCAATTGTCTACCGAACGGTAACGTCCGGTGGCCGGCGACGGGAACGCCGGCGGCACGAGTGAAATTCACCCACAGGTCACTTATTCCCCACTGGGCCCATCCGCGCTCGTTCAAACCATTGACGCCCCTCCGGCGCACCCTTACCTTCTGAGCCCCCACAGCTGATCGAGTTTCCGAACCTTGTTCGGTATGTCGATCCCGCGTGTCTCAGGGAGACGCCGTGACCCCACACCCCGCCGCCCCGCCCCGCCGCACCCTGCTGCGCGCCCTGGCCGCCCTGCCCGCCTCGGCGGCGCTGCTCGGCGAAGCGCCCGGGCTCCTCGGCAGCTCCCTGGCCGCCGCACCCCCGAACGGCTCGGCCACCCGCTACACGATCGTGCCGTTCCTCAACAGCGACGACGGCACCGTCAACGTGTACCAGTCGGACGACGCCACCGACTTCCGGCTGCTGCGCTCCTCCGCCTACACACCACCCACGGGCCGGATCCGCGACGCGAGCATCCTCAGACACACCGACGGCTCCTACTACGTCACCTACACCACGCACACCTGGCAGGACCCCAGCACGACCATCGGCTTCGCCCGCAGCTCCGACCGCGTCACCTGGACGTTCCTCCACGACCACACCATCCCCCTGGCGAACCTCTCGCGCGCCTGGGCGCCCGAGTGGTTCGTCGACAGCGACGGCAGCGTCAACGTCATCGTGTCCTGCTCCACCACGAACGACGAGTGGATCTTCACCCCGTACCGGCTGAGGGCCACGAACTCCGCCCTCACGGCGTGGAGCTCACCGGTCGCGCTGTCGGGCATCGGCGCCAACCACATCGACACGTTCATCGTGAAGATCGGCTCGACGTACCACGCCTTCCCGAAGAACGAGACGACGAAGTACATCGAGTACGCCACCGCCTCGAACCTCGACGGCCCGTACACGATCCGCAGGACCGGCGACTGGGCGGGCTGGGGCAGCTACCGCGAGGGCCCCGCGCTGGTGCAGCTCGACAACGGCGGCTGGCGGATCTTCTTCGACGGCTACGGCGACGGGAACTACTACTACAGCGACAGCCGCGACACCTTCGCCACCTGGTCCGCACCGGCAGCGCTGCCTGGGATCTCCGGCACCGCACGGCACTTCACGGTGGTCAAGGAGACGGTCTCCGGCGGCCCGGGCCTGGCCCGCGGCGTCACCCGCTCCTTCCGGTCGGCCAACTACTCGACCCGCTACTGGCAGCAGCGGTCCGGGCTCCTCGACCTGCCCGTGGTCAGCGGCGCCGGCACCACCGCCGAGAAGCAGGCCGCCACCTTCACGGTCGTCGCCGGCCTGGCCGACACGAGCGGCTGCTCCTTCCGCGACGCGGCCGGCAACTACCTGCGCCACTGGGACTTCCGCGCCCGCTTCGACCCGAACGACGGCACGAGCACCTTCGCCCGGGACGCCACGTTCTTCCTCCGGGCCGGCACGGCCTCGGATGCCGTCCGCTTCGAGTCGCACAACTATCCGGGGCACTACCTGCGCCACTACGCCTACCAGCTCCGCGTGGAACGCTCTGACGGAACCGACCTCTTCCGCCGGGACAGCTCGTTCGTGCCGGTCACGGCCTGGGCCTGACCTGTGTGGACGCGGTGACCTCCGCCCCTCGGGACGGCAGCGTGAAGAATTATTGCCATTTCACATTATTAGAATGAAATGGAGAAGTTTTGGGAAGGTGGGTTCTGGAGGCGGATGAGCGATATGACGCCACCGGAAACCACCGGAGACGAAGGGGCGGCACTGCGGCAGGTGCCGCCCCTTGACGAAGCGGCCACAGCCCGTGCCGTCGTGGACGCCCACGGCATGGTGATCGGGTGGAGCGAAGGTGCGCAACGGCTGGTGGGCCACCCGGCCTCGGCGGTCATCGGCAGGCCCGCGGCCGCGCTGCTCGCGGGTGACCCGCCCGCGGGGACGTTGCGGTCCCTCATCGGGGTGCAGCGGTGGAACGGCACGGCGACCCTGCGACACCGCGACGGCCGCATCCTCCCGGTGACACTGCTGGCCCACCGCCGTGCCCTGGCTTCCGGTGTCGACGGCGAGGCCCACGAATGGCTTCTGGTCTCACCGGTCTCCCATGATCAGCCGCAGTCCGACGAGGACGTGCTGATCGGCTGGTCGATGATCCAGTCCCCGTGCACCATGGCGCTCTACGATACGGGGCTGCGGCTGCTCCGGGCCAACGCGGACATGGAACGCGTGATGGGACTCTCCGAGGCGGAGATGCGCGGACTCAGAGTGTCGGAGATCGTGCTCCACCCGCAGGGCGAACGGGCCGAGGACCTGATGCGGAAGGTCGTCGCGACCGGCGAGCAGCAGCATATGCAGGCCGGCCTGCACCTGGCCGGCGACGAGCACGAGAGCATCTGGTCGGTGTCCCTCGCCCCCGTGCGCGACCCCGGGGGAACGGTGCGCGGGGTCCTGCTGTCCGCGCACGACATGACCGATCAGCACCTGGCCCGGCAACGGCTCGCCGTGGTCGCCGAGGCCGGCGTGCGCATCGGCACCACGCTCGACCTGGCCCGTACCGCCCGGGAAATGGCCGACGTCGCCGTCGGGGCGCTGGCCGACTTCGTCACCGTCGACCTGCTCCCCGACATCGACGACGACCAGGAACCGCGCGCGACGACGCTGCCCCGCCCGGTCCAACTGCGCCGCGTTGCCAACCAGTCAGTGCTGCCGGGGTGCCCGGAGGCCGTGGTCCCGCTGGGCTCGGTCGACACGTACCCGCGGTCCTCGCCGGCCGCCGAATGCCTGGCATCGGGGCAGCCGTTGATCCTCCAGTTGTCCCCGGCCCTGGTCGACCGGTGGGCCGCGCAGGCACCGGACCGGGCGGAACGCATGCACCGCTTCGGTTTCCACTCCGTCCTGGCGGTACCCATGCGCGCCCGCGGGGTCACCCTCGGCGTGGCCACCTTCTCCCGCCACCGGCGCCCGGAAGCCTTCGAGCAGGACGACCTGCTGCTGGCCCAGGAGATCACCGCGCGGGCCGCCCTGAGCATCGACAACGCACGCCGCTACACCCGTGAGCGCGACACCTCGCTGACCCTGCAGAGCAGCCTCCTGCCGCAGCGACTGCCCCGGCAGTCCGCCGTCGAGGTCGCCTCACGCTATCTGCCGGCCGACGCGAAGGTGGGTGTGGGAGGCGACTGGTTCGACGTCATTCCGCTCTCCGGCGCACGGGTCGCCCTGGTCGTCGGAGACGTCGTGGGACACGGCATCCAGGCGTCCGCGTCCATGGGACGGCTGCGCACGGCCGTCCGCACCCTGGCCGACGTCGACCTGTCGCCCGACGAGCTGCTGACCCACCTCGACGACCTGGTCAACCGGCTCTCGGCCGAGAACGACGACACCTCCGGCGCCGCCGACATCGGCGCGACCTGCCTGTACGCCGTCTACGACCCGGTCTCGCGGCGCTGCACCCTGGCCCGCGCGGGCCATCCGGAACCGGTACTGCTCCGCCCGGACGGTGAGGCTCACGTCCTCGAGCTCCCCGCCGGGCCTCCGCTGGGGCTGGGCGGCCTGCCGTTCGAAGCGGTCGAGGTCGAGCTGCCCCCGGGCAGTCTGCTCGTGCTCCACACGGACGGCCTCATCGAGGCCCGGGGCCGCGACATCGACGACGGCATCGACCTGCTGCTGCGGGCGCTGGACCGCTCGGGCCCCGCTTTGGAGGCCATCTGCGACGCGGTCGTGCAGGACGTGCTCCCGACCCGGCCCGGCGACGACGTGGCGCTGCTCGTGGCCCGCACGCACGCCCTGGACTCGGCCCACGTGGCCTCCTGGGACGTGCCGCAGCACCCATCCGCGGTGGCCGGGATCCGGGACCTGGTGAGCCGTCAGCTCCAGCGATGGAACCTGGCCGAGGCCGCGTTCGTCACCGAACTGGTCGTGAGCGAGTTGGTCACCAACGCCATCCGGTACGGCGAACCGCCCATCCAGCTGCGCCTGATCCTCGACCGCAATCTCATCTGCGAGGTCTCCGACGCCAGCAGCACCGCCCCGCACATGCGCCGGGCGCGGGTCTACGACGAAGGCGGACGCGGGCTGCTGCTGGTCGCCCAGCTCTGCCAGGGGTGGGGCACCCGCCATACGTACCGCGGCAAGACGATCTGGGCCGAACAGCCCCTGCCGGACTGAAGACCACCACACTCGTCAGGACGTCGCGCAGGGGGTGGCCACCGCGGCGCCGGCGCGAGCGTCCCGCGTCTCAGCCCTGCCGTTCTCCCGCCCGCACCAGGCCCGTCTCGTAGGCGATGACGACGAGTTGGGCGCGGTCGCGGGCGCCGAGTTTGGCCATGGCCCGGTTGGCGTGGGTCTTGACCGTGACCGGGGTGACGAAGAGGCGCTCGGCGATCTCGTCGTTGGCCAGGCCGCTGCCCACCAGGGTCAGCACTTCCCGTTCCCGGGGAGTCAGCGTGGCCAGCCGACGGGGGTCGACGAGGTCGCCGGGGGCGGGCTGGGCGAGGACGCGGGCGATGAGGCCCTTGGTGGCCGCGGGGGAGAGCAACGCCTCGCCGGCGGCCACGAGCCGGACGGCGTCGAGCAGTTGCGCCGGTTCGACTCCCTTGCCCAGGAAGCCGCTCGCGCCGGCCCGGAGCGCCTCGACGACGAGCTCGTCCTCCTCGAAGGTGGTCAGGACGAGGACCTTGACTCCGGCCAGGTCCTCGTCCTGACCGATCAGCCGGGTGGCCTCGATACCGTCGACCTCGGGCATCCGGATGTCCATGACCACGACGTCGGCCCGCTCGGTCCGGGCCAGTCGTGCCGCCTCACCCCCGTGGGACGCTTCCGCGACGACCTCCATGTCCGGCTGGGCGTCGATGAGCAGCCGGAACGTGCCGCGGAGCAGGGCCTGGTCGTCGGCGAGCAGGACGCGAATGGCCATGAACGGTGGGTCCTCACGGGGTGTCAGACGGTTGCGGGGGCGAGCGAGAGCGGCAGTTCGGCCACGACCTCGAAGCCGCCCTCGGGCCGTCGGCCGGTGGTGACGGTGCCGCCGATGGCGGTGGCCCGCTCATGCATGCCGATCAGTCCGTGGCCGGTGCCCGGGCCCTTCGGCGCGCCGGGACGTCCGTCGTCCGTGACGGTGATCCGAAGCGCGTGGGCACCGTAGTCCAGGACCACCGCGATCCGGGTCGCGGAGGCATGCTTGTGGGTGTTGGTGAGGGCTTCCTGAATGATGCGGTAGGCGGTCAGCTCGGTGGCGGATGCCAGCGGTGCGGGAGTACCGGTGCGGGACACCCGCACGGACAGGCCGCTCGCGCGGAATCCGCCGACGAGGGTGTCGAGATCGTCCAGGCGCGGGATGGGGGCCCGCGAGCCCGGAACGTCGTCAGGCTGACGCAACAGGCCGACGGTGGCGCGCAGTTCGTCCAGGGCGGCACGGCTGTTCTCCTTGATGTGGGCCAGCGCCTCGTACGCCTGGTCGGGGTTGGCGCGCATCAGATGGTGAGCCACTCCCGCCTGGGCGTTGACCAGGGTGATGTGGTGGGCGACGACGTCGTGCAGGTCGCGCGCGATGCGTACGCGTTCCTCGGTGACCCGGCGCCTGGCCTCCTGCTCCTGCATGCGCTCGGCGCGTTCCGCGCGTGCCCTGGCCTCGGCGAGGTTGTCGCGGCGGCTGCGGACGGCGCGGCCCAGCGTGATGGCAGCGATCGCGAAGTCCAGCCGCAACAGACTGGCCCCCGCCACCACGGACTCCCCATGGGTGGCGGCGTGGACACCGGTGATCGCCACGGCCGCGGCCACCCCCACCGTCCACGCGGTGCGTCGGCTGCCGAGGAGGGCCAGGGTGTACAGGGCGATCAGGCTCGCCGCCGGGGTCGGCGCGATGTGCGGGGCGACGGCCATCAGCGTGAGGTCGCCCGCCACCGTGAAGAGTGCAACCCCCAGCGGCCAGCGGCTCCGGAAGGCCAACGGTATGCAGGACAGCGCCGTCCACACGACCTCATGCCAACGAGGCTCCTGCCAGCCGTCCTGACCGGCGGCGGTCGCCGCAGCGGCGATCACGAGCAGAGGCACCGCGGGCAGGACGTCTGTGATCCGGGCATGACGGGCCGGCCACTGTCGCCACACCATGGGCAGTTCCATTCCCTCACTCTAGGCAGCGCCGACCGGTGGAAGGGGCTGACGGTCAGCGGGCCAGGCCGGTGGTCTCCGGCTCCCGCACGGCGGGCAGCGGGTGCGCGGGCTCGTCGGCGGGGCCCTCCACGGAGACGTTGGGCAGCGCGCGGTCCAGGCGGCGGGGCAGCCACCAGTTGGCCCGCCCGCACAGGTGCATGAGTGCGGGTACGACGACCATGCGGATCAGCAGGGCGTCCACGGCGACGGCCACCGCGAGGCTGACCCCGAACTCGGATATGACCCGCATACCACCGAAGACGAACGAGCCGAAGACGCAGACCATGATGGCGGCGGCGACGGCGATCACCTTGCCGGTCTCGGCCTGTCCGACCCGGACCGCGCGCCGGCTGTCCCCGGTGTGGGCCCATTCCTCGCGCATCCGGCTGACCAGGAAGACCTGATAGTCCATGGAGAGCCCGAACATGATGCCGACGACCAGGATCGGCACGAACGACTCGATCGGCCCCGCGGCACCGAGCCCGAGCAGTCCCGCGCCGAAGCCGTACTGGAAGACGACCACGATCGCGCCGAAGGCCACCCCGATGCTGAGGATGTTGAGCACGGCGCCCACGGCGGGGATGAGCAGACTGCGGAAGGCGACGGTCAGGAGCAGGAAGCCGAGGGCGGCGATCACCAGCACGAACACCGGCAGCTTGCCCATCAGCACCGACGCGAAGTCGTCGTTGCTCGCGGTGACACCGCCCACGTAGACCTTCATCGACGTGCCCCGCTCCGCCTCGGGGATCACGTCGTCACGCAGGTGGTGGATCAGGTCGGAGGTGGCAGCCGACTGGGGGGAGGTGGTCGGGACGACGGATATCACTCCGACCGTCTGCCCCTCCTTCCTCGGTGCCGCGGCGGCACTGGCGACACCGTCGACCTGTTCGAGGGAGGTGACCAGCTTCGCCTCGGCGGCCTGGTCGGCGGCGGTGGGGGCCTGGACGGCAAGGACGAGGGGGCCGTTGAAACCGGGGCCGAATCCCTCCGCGACCATGTCGTACGCCTGACGGTTCGTCGAGGTCGTGGGCAGGTTGCCGTCGTCGGACGCGCCCAGACGCAGCGACAGCGTCGGGAACGCGAGCGCCGCGAGCACGGCCAGGGCGACGACACCGAGGGTCTTGGGCCGGGCCTGGACACGCTCGGCCCACCGGCCCCACAGTCCGGGGCGGTTCGAGGACTGCTGGCTCACCCGCGCGGCCATGTCGCGGCGCTCGGTGCGGCTGAGGACACGCGGCCCGATCATGCCGAGCAGTGCGGGCAGCAGGGTGATGGCGGCCAGCACGGTCAGGACGACGGTGACGGCCGCGCCGATGGCCATGCCGTTGATGATGCCGACGTTCAGGGTGAGCATGCCCAGCAGCGCCACGACGACGGTCAGCCCGGCGAAGACCACGGCCCGGCCGGAGGTGTTGAGGGCCTTGGCCGTGGACTCGGCGACGCCCATCCCCGCCATCAGGTTGGCGCGGTGCCGGTTGACGACGAACAGGGCGTAGTCGATGCCCACACCCAGGCCGATCAGCGAACCGAGGGTCAGTGTGGTGTCGGAGAGCGTGATGACATGGCTGAGCAGGATCACCGTCACCGCGGAGGTGCCGACGCCGACGACGGCCGTGATGATGGGCAGCGCCGCCACCCAGACCGCGCGGAAGACGAACAGCAGCACGATGAAGGCGAGGACGATGCCCATGGCGTCGGCGACCGCGTCGGGTTCCGGGTTGACGGTGAACGCCTGCCCGTTGAGCGCGATGTGCAGGCTTCCCGACTCCGGAGCGGTCGCGAGTTCCTTCACGTGGTCGACCTGGGCGTCCGTCACGTCCCGGTCGAACGCGACCGTGGCGTAGGCCGTCCGGCCGTCCTTGCTGACCTGGCTCTTGCCGTCGGGCGTGTAGGGGCCGGCCACCGCGGCGACCCCCGGTGCGTCGGCGATGTGCTCCAGTGCCCCGGTCATCGCCCGCTCGGCCACCGGCTCGGTGACCGTGCCGCCCTTCAGCTGCCACACGACCCGGCCGCTCTTGCCCGCGGCACTGCTGGAGGCCTGCTGCAGCAGAGCCGTCGCCCTGGCCGAGTCGGTGTCCTGAGAGGTCGGACTGTTGCCGAAGGCGTCACCGGCGGCGCCGACCCCGGCGCCGAGGGCGAGCAACAGGCCCACCCAGGCCAGGACGACGGCGAGCCGGTGCCGGTGGCACCAGCGGGCGAGAGGGGACATCGACGAGCCTTTCCAGGAATGCCATGAGATGGGGCCGACGATCACGGCCCACCCTCACGCTCGCAGTTCTCCGGCCTCTCGTCGTTGGCCGTTCGCAGACACTTGCGGCTACTGCGATCGCAGCAGACGGGGAAGGCACGGACCCGGCGTGCGGCCCCTCACCGGACTCGCGCGGCGCGTACGGCCCGGGGGCCCGAGCCCAGCTCGCGGTGGCATGCCTTGTTGAACGCCTGCAGGTCGGCGATGCCCACTGCCGCGGCGACGGCGGGGATGGGCAGCGTGGACGCCTGGAGCAGGTGGCGGGCCCGCTCCAGCCTTCGGCGGCGGACATAGGCGACGACCGTCAGACCGGTCTCGGCGCGGAACAGGCGGGTCAGGTGGGTGTGCGAGACGCCGGCCGAGCGGGCGATGACCGGCACGGGCAGGGGATCGGCGAGATGCTCCTCGATGTACGCCTGCGCGGCGGCCACGACGGGCTGCTGCCGCCCGGGGTCCTCGGAGCCGGGCCGGGCCAGTTCGGCGAGGTGCCAGAGCACCGTCCAGACCTCGGCGGCGGCACGCGCCGTGGAGACGGGCATGGCGGCGACCGCGTGTCTCAACAGGCCGGCCAGCAGCGGCCCTTCGGCCTGGGTGTCCTGCATCACCGGCACCCGCTGCCGGGCGCCGGTGGCGGAAAGCCGCAGATGGGCGTAGAGATGCTCCGATCTGCCGCGGTAGTGGAAGTGCGCCTCGGTGTCCGGCGGGATCAGGCTGACGTGTCCGGGCCGGATGGCGTGCACGGTGCCGAGGACGGACAGCCGGCCCACATAGCTGTACAGATGCAGCTGCCACAGGTCGGGCAGCCGGAAGACGTCGTGCGCGGTGGAGACACCGTGCACACCGACACCCGCGTTCACCACCTCGGGCGGACGATCCAGACGCAGCGAGACGCTCTCCATGATGGTGAGAATTTACCAGTAGCGGCCGATTGCACCCCACGACACCGAGGCCTTCACGCCCTACGTTCGTCGTATGCCAACCACCGAAAAGCTGCTCACCTCGGTCGAGCTGGCACGCTTCGTCGCGCAGGGGTTCCTGCGTCTGGACGGGGTCGTGCCCCCGGAACTGAACGAGGAGGCCATCGCGACCCTGTCCACCGGGATCCCCGCGGTCCCCTACGGCACTCCGCTCGCCGAGGCCTTCCCGCAGGACACGTTCATCCCTCGCCTGCTCGCCCTCCCCGCGGTGGCCGGCGCCCTGAGAAGTCTGGTGGGACCGGACCCGGCGGTCGACCACCACGCGGTGCACGTACGCGAACCGCACGAGGGCAACGCGCAGGACCTCCACGCGGACGCGATCATCGACGTACGGCCGGACGCCTTCGACGTCCAGCTCATGTACTACCCCCACGAAGTCACCACCGGTATGGGCGGGACGCTGAGCGTGCCCGGCAGCCATCTGCGCCGCGTCAACGAGACCGACATCGGCCGGGTGCAGAACCTGCGCGGGCAGACCCGGCTCACCTGCCCGGCCGGCACCGTCGTCCTGGTGCATCACGGGATCTGGCACGGCGGTCGGCGCAACGACACCGCGCGGCGGCGCTACATGTACAAGATCCGCTTCAACCCGACCGTGCCCCAGGTCCGGCTCTGGGACACCTCCGACCTGTACGACCCCGCCGTCTCCGCGGAGCTCGGTACCACCTTCCCCTGGTACGAGCAGGCCACCGCCCGCCTGGAGATCCACAACCGGGTGCTGCTGTGGCGGGCCCTGACCGGGGACGACACGTTCGACATCGACCACTGGGTCACACGCGTCAGCAACCGGCCCGCCCTGAGGAGCCACGCATGAAGCAGCAGGTCCTTGTGCTCTACCTCGCCTCGTCCGCTCTCGACTCGGACGTCGTGGGATGGTCCCGCTACGACGGCACCGGCCGGGCCCGCCCCACGACCGGGGACAGCGACGAGCCGCCGTACCCGACGGGACTGGCCGCACTGGAAGACGGCTGGCGCCTCTTCCAGGCCTCCCAGCTGCTGCCGCCCCACCCCGGCCACGAGTACGACACCTCTTTCCTCAAGCACGAGTTCTTCTTCGAAAAGCTGTAGTCCGCGCGGCCACGCTGACTTCCTGGGCCGCCGCACCCACGGGCAAGTCGGTCTGCTGCCCTGAGTGGAGAAAGCTGCCTCGGGGCGGAATGTTGCTTTCCGGCAATATTTGCCGGAGTCAATCCCGGGCACCGAGTGGCCATATGATGGAGCTTCTGTGCAGTGGGTGGGGCGGTGTGTCGAACCTCGACGGCGAGGCGGGCGTCCGAGTGAGCGTCGATGAGGCGCGGGGGGAGAGGGAGAGCATGGACAGCGCGGGTACCGCGATCGAGGGTCCGGGTCAGGTACCGGGCGAGCCGGAGCTGCGGCGGTTGCTGGCCGGGCTGACGGCAGTGCGCGACGGGGACTTCGGCACCCGGCTCCCGGAAGAGGCGGGCGGCCTGCTCGGCGAGATCGCCTCCGTGTTCAACGGCATGGTCGACCAGTTGTCGCTGTTCACCTCCGAGGTGACCCGAGTGGCGCGCGAGGTCGGCACCGAGGGCACCCTGGGCGGACAGGCCAAGGTGCCCGGAGTGTCCGGAACCTGGGCCGACCTGACCGACTCGGTCAACGCCATGGCCGGCAACCTGACCACACAGGTCCGTGACATCGCCCAGGTGGCCACCGCGGTCGCCAAGGGCGACCTGTCGCAGAAGATCGACGTGGACGCCCGGGGCGAGATCCTGGAGCTGAAGAACACCATCAACACGATGGTCGACCAGCTGTCGGGCTTCGCGGACGAGGTCACCCGGGTGGCCCGCGAGGTCGGCACCGAGGGGCGGCTCGGCGGCCAGGCCGACGTCAAGGGCGTACGCGGCACCTGGCGTGACCTCACCGACTCGGTGAACTTCATGGCGGGCAACCTGACCGGCCAGGTGCGATCCATCGCCCAGGTGGCCACCGCGGTCGCCAAGGGCGACCTGTCGCAGAAGATCACTGTCGATGCCCGGGGCGAGATCCTGGAGCTGAAGAACACCATCAACACGATGGTCGACCAGCTGTCGGCGTTCGCGGACGAGGTCACCCGGGTGGCCCGCGAGGTCGGCACCGAGGGGCGGCTCGGCGGCCAGGCCGACGTCAAGGGCGTCTCCGGTACCTGGAAGGCGCTGACGGAATCGGTCAACATCATGGCCGACAACCTGACCGCGCAGGTCCGCTCGATCGCCGAGGTGACCACGGCCGTCGCCCAGGGCGATCTGTCGCAGAAGATCCGCGTCGACGCCCGGGGCGAGATCCTGGAGCTGAAGGAGACCATCAACACGATGGTCGACCAGCTGTCGTCCTTCGCCGACGAGGTCACCAGGGTGTCCCGGGAGGTCGGCACCGAGGGCAACCTCGGCGGCCAGGCGCATGTCCGCGGTGTGTCGGGCACCTGGAAGGACCTCACTGACAACGTCAACGTGATGGCCTCCAACCTGACCGGCCAGGTCCGTTCCATCGCCCAGGTCGCCACCGCCGTGGCCCGGGGCGACCTCTCCCAGAAGATCACCGTGGAGGCCAAGGGCGAGGTGGCCGCCCTGGCGGGAACCATCAACACGATGGTCGACACCCTGTCCGCCTTCGCCGACGAGGTGACCCGCGTGGCCCGCGAGGTCGGCACCGAGGGACGCCTCGGCGGCCAGGCCCACGTGCCGAACGTCGCCGGCACGTGGAAGGACCTCACCGACAACGTCAACGTGATGGCCTCCAACCTGACCGGCCAGGTCCGCAACATCGCGCTGGTCACCACGGCCGTCGCCAACGGTGACCTGTCGAAGAAGATCGACGTCGACGCGCGCGGCGAGATCCTGGAGCTCAAGACCACGATCAACACGATGGTGGACCAGCTGTCCTCGTTCGCGGCGGAAGTCACCCGCGTCGCGCGGGAGGTGGGCAGCGAGGGCCGCCTCGGTGGCCAGGCCGAGGTCGAGGGCGTCTCGGGCACCTGGAAGCGGCTCACCGAGAACGTGAACGAGCTGGCGGGCAACCTGACCCGGCAGGTGCGGGCGATCGCCGAGGTGGCCAGCGCCGTCGCCGAGGGCGACCTCACCCGTTCGATCACGGTGGACGCCTCCGGCGAGGTGGCCGAACTCAAGGACAACATCAACGCGATGGTGGAGTCCCTGAGGGAGACGACCCAGGCGAACCAGGAACAGGACTGGCTGAAGTCCAACCTGGCCCGCGTCTCCTCCCTGATGCAGGGCCACCGGGACCTGAACGTCGTCGCCGAGCTCATCATGGACGAGCTGACGCCGCTGGTCTCCGCGCAGTACGGGGCGTTCTACCTGGCCGAGGAGGCCGGTACGGGCGTCGAGCTGCGGCTCATCGGCTCCTACGGCTATCCCGCCGACGGCGACCGGCAGGAACGCATCCCCCTCGGCCACACCCTGATCGGCCAGGCGGCACGCAGCCGCCGCACCATCACGGTGGACGAACTCCCCGCCGACTACGTGACCATCTCCTCCGGGCTCGGCCGCACCACCCCCACCTCACTCGTGGTGCTGCCCATCACCGTCGAGGAACAGGTGCTCGGCGTCATCGAGCTGGCCTCGGTCAGCCGCTTCACCCAGATCCACCAGGACTTCCTGGGCCAGCTGACGGAGACCATCGGCGTCAACGTCAACACCATCCTCGCCAACGCCCGGACCGACGAACTGCTCGGCGAGTCGCAGCGACTCGCCGACGAACTGCGCGTCCGCTCCGAGGAACTGCAGGTCCGCCAGGAAGAACTGCAGCTGTCGAACGCCGAGCTGGAGGAGAAGGCCACCCTGCTGGCGACGCAGAACCGGGACATCGAGGCGAAGAACCTGCAGATCGAGCAGGCCCGCCAGGAGCTGGAGGACCGCGCCAAGCAGCTGTCGTCGGCCTCGAGGTACAAGTCGGAGTTCCTGGCCAACATGAGCCACGAGCTGCGCACGCCCCTGAACAGCCTGCTCATCCTCGCCCAGTTGCTCGCCCAGAACCCCTCCCGCAACCTGACGCCGAAGCAGGTGGAGTACGCGGGCATCATCCACTCCGCGGGCTCGGACCTGCTGCAGCTCATCAACGACATCCTCGACCTGTCGAAGGTCGAGGCGGGGAAGATGGACATCGCCCCCGAACGCGTCCCGTTGCGCCGCCTCCTGGACTACGTCGAGGCCACCTTCCGGCCGATGACCACCCAGAAGGGCCTGACCTTCGCCATCACCAGCGCCCCGGGCGCACCGGCCGACCTGATCACGGACGACGCGCGGCTGCGGCAGGTCCTGCGCAACCTGCTGTCCAACGCCGTGAAGTTCACCGAGCGGGGCGGCGTCACCCTGCTCATCGAGCCGGCGTCCGACGCCGAAGTACCCAAGCCCGTGCACCGCGGCGGCCCCGTGGTGGCCTTCCGGGTCGAGGACACCGGCATCGGCATCCCCGAACAGCAACTGGAGACCATCTTCGGCGCCTTCCAGCAGGCGGACGGCACCACGAGCCGCAAGTACGGCGGAACCGGTCTGGGCCTGTCCATCACCCGGGAGATCGCCCACCTGCTGGGCGGGGCGGTCACCGTGGACAGCACCCCGGGGCAGGGCAGCACCTTCACCCTCTACCTTCCGGTGACCCGGACCGACTTCGAAGACCAGACGGCCGTACCACGGCAGGACGAGCCGCAGCGCGACGCCGGCACGCTGCCGCCGGCCGAGGCACAGCGCCCGGGTACGGCCCCGGCCGCACCGCAGCACAAGCGGCGGTTGCTGGTCGTCGAGGAACGCGTCCGCGGGCTGCTCTCCGTGGTCGCCGAGAGCGCTGTCGCCGACCTGGACCACAGCCGCGCCGTACGGGATCCGCGCGACACCGTGGAGATCGTCACGGCCATGAACGCCCAGGAGGCGGCCTCCGCCCTGGCCGCCGGGCCGTGCCACTGCGTCGTCCTCAGCCTGGACCTGCCCGACGGCGAGGGCCCGCGGCTGCTCGAGGCGGTCGACGGGGACGCAGCGCTGGCCACCGTTCCGCTCCTCGTCCACAACAACCACCGCCCGAGCGCGGCGCAGGAGGCCGCCCTGCAGGCGCGGGCGGAGAACCGGTCGCTGGAGGTGCTGTCCAGCCTGGACGAACTGAAGGAACGGATCACCCTGCACCTGTCCGCCGAACAACCCGGCGACGTGGTGCCGCTCGTTCGGATGGAGGAGAGCCTGAGCGCGGCGCCGGAGGTCGACAGCGCCCTGGCCGGGCACACGGTGCTCGTCGTCGACGACGACGCCCGCAACCTGTTCGCCCTCAGCGGCATCCTCGAACTGCACGGCCTGCGCGTGCTGCACGCGGAGAACGGCCGCAAGGGCATCGACATCCTCACCGCGCACCCCGAGATCCGCCTCGTGCTGATGGACGTGATGATGCCCGAGATGGACGGCTACGCCGCGACCGCCGAGATCAGGAAGATGCCCGAGTACCACGACCTGCCGATCGTCGCGGTCACCGCCAAGGCCATGCCGGGCGACCGGGAGAAGAGCCTGGCGTCCGGCGCGAGCGACTACGTGACCAAACCCGTGGACGCGGGCGACCTCATGGCCTGTGTGCGGCGCTGGTTGTCCTCGTGAGTCCGATACCGGCAGACATCACACCGTCTCCCGCCCGGTGTCCGGGCCAGAAGGAGCTGTGCCCACGTGAGCACCACTGACCTGCCCGGCGAGCCCGACCGGGAAGTCGAGCCGCAACGGCACCTCTCCGGGGCGGAGTTGTCGCCCGCCGCCGCTCCCGCCGGGGACGACGACGTAGCGGCCGTGCGGGCGCCCGGCGGGCCGCTGACGTCTCCGGTCGGCCGGCTGGCCGCCACCGTGGAGCGCCTGCGCCGTGAGGTACAGGCGGCGCAGGCCGCGGCCGACGGGCGCGCCCTGATCGATCTCGCCAAGGGCGTGCTCGTCGAGCGCCTGCGCTGCGGCCCCGCCGAAGCCGCCAGGCAACTCGCCGAACTCACCGCCCAGTCGGAGATGACCCCCCTGGAACTGGCCGCCGACATCATCAACCAGGCGGCACGCGACCGCCTGACCGACGTCGCGGTCGACTTCGTGACGACCGTCCACGGCACCTCACCCACCACGTCACAGACGGCGTCCGCCGCCGTACGGCTGCGGACGGCGGAAAGCGGCGCGCTGGCCGCCGGGGACACCCAGGCGGTCGCCGACTCCCTGCTGCAGCACGCACTGGAACCACTGGGGGCGACCGGAGTCGCGATCTGGGCGGCCGGTGCCGACGGCTCCCTGAGCCTCGCGGGCAGTTCCGGGTTCCCCGCGGGCGAGGCGGGGCGCTGGCGCTATGTGCCGCCGGGGGTGGCGACCGTCGCCCGCACCGCGCTGACCGAGCGCAGGCCGGAGTGGATCGAGTCCCTGGCGGTGGCCGGCCCGCCGTCCATCGGCGGCACCCACTACCCCGACGGGGGAAGGGTGGCCGTCCCCACCGGCGTCGGCGGACGGATCCACGGCGTCCTGGAGATCTGCTGGCCGGGCCCGCTGGCCGCCCAGCCGCCCGCGGTCGTACGCCAGTTGGAGGCCCTCGCGGAACTCTGCGCGCACACCTTGGAGATCCACTCCTCCTCCGCTCACTCGTCGCTCGACGGCCCCGCGGTGACGAACGCGCTGTCGGAACTGGTGGACCTGGCCGACACGCTGCACGACCCCGCGCTGGTGCTCCTTCCCCAGGTGGACGGCTCCGGGCAGCTCACCGACTTCCGCATCCACCACGCCAACCACCGCTTCCGCGACCCCGCGGGGCGCTCCCGCAGCGCCGTCAGCGGCGCGCTGCTGCTGGAGGCGTACCCGATGGCGGCCGACGAGAACGGCCTGTTCCACCACGTGGAGCGGGTCTACGCCACGGGCGAGCCCTTCCGGGCCGGCCGTATGACCCTCACCGCGCTGGTGGACCAGGTGCCGTTGTCGTCCGTCGCCGAGGTCAGCATCACCCGGCACGGTAACAGCGTGCTGCTGATCTGGCGGATCGAGGACGAGGTCGCCCGCCTGGCCAACCTGCTCGAACACGCGCAACGCCTCGGCCGCATCGGGGGTTTCGAGGAGAACTTCGTCACCGGCGAAATCACCTGGAACAGCCAGCTGTTCTCCCTCTACGGACGGGAGGAGACCGCCGGGCCCGTGCCCGTCGAGGAACTGCGATCCCACGCCCACCCGGACGACGCCGTCACCATCGGCCGCTTCCTGCGGACCGTCCTGCACCACCGCAAGCCGGCGTCGGCCGCCTTCCGCCTCCAGCGGCCCGACGGGGTGACCCGGTACATGCGCGTGGTGGCCGAACCGGTCGTGGACGTCGACGAGAGCCTGCTCGCGGTGCGCGGCGCCTACCAGGACGTGTCGGCCCAGCACTGGACGGAGGTCGCCCTCGCCGCCACCCGCGACCAGCTCGCCTACTCCGAACAGCAGGCCGCTGAGCGCAACCGGCTGACCCTGCAACTGCAACAGGCCATCATGCCGGTCACGGCTGCTCCCCTGGACGCGCCGGGGCTGCGCACGGCCGTGCGCTACCGGCCCGCCGAGACCGATCACCTGGTGGGCGGCGACTGGTACGACGCCGTGGTCCTGCCCTCGAAGCACATCCTGCTGAGCGTGGGAGACGTCGCCGGACACGGCATCGAGGCGGCCACCAGCATGGTCGTGCTGCGCAACGCCCTGCGCGGACTGGCCGTCACCGGAGCGGGCCCGGCCCAGCTGCTGTCCTGGCTGAACAACGTCGCCCACCACCTCTCGGACTCGGTGACGGCCACCGCGGTCTGCGCGCTGTACGACCCCTCGCGCCGCGTTCTGCGCTGGGCGCGCGCCGGGCACCTGCCGCCGGTGCTGGTGCGAGAGGGGCAGGCGACGACCATGCCGCTGCTCAAGGGGCTGCTGCTCGGAGCGGTCTCGGACGTCACCTACGAGGAGGCGGACATGCAGCTGGAACTGGGCGACACCCTGCTGATGTACACCGACGGACTGGTGGAGCGCAGGGACCGCTCGATGGAGGAGTCCCTGAACCACCTCCTGGTGACCGCGAGCGCCACGAAGGCCACCCTCGACCAGCGGCTCGACCACCTGCTCACCTACAGCAAGTCCGACACCGACGACGACACCTGCATCATCAGCATCGAAGTCATGTGAGCGGTCCGCTCTGCCTGACGTGCTGGCAGCGCGCGCAGTAGCGGGCCTGCGGCACGATCATCAGCCGTGCGCGGTCGATGGGGCCGCGGCACAGCTCGCAGGCGCCGTAGCGCCCCTGGTCCATGCGGGTCAGGGCGGCTTCGACGTCCACGAGGACCATGCGGGCCGAGGCGGCGAGCTGGACCCGGACCTCGGTCTGGGAGGTGGCCTGCCGGTCGAGCAGCGCCTGGGCGCGGGGTGCCGCTGCGGCCGCCAGCTGCTGGAGCTGTTCCTGGCGGAACAGGCGCTGCTCGTGCAGGTTCTCCCGCAGCGCGGCGAGGTCCTCGGCCGACAGTGCCGCGTCGCGGTCGCCGGTGATCTGGTTCACCACGTCACCCCTCGGTCAGGCGGTGTTGCGCTGGCAGGGCACGCAGAAGCGCGTGTAGGGCAGGATCTCCAGGCGCTCGACGGGGATGCGTGTGGAGCAGCCCTGGCAGACGCCGTAGCTGTGGTCCTGGACGCGGGTGAAGGCGGCGTCGATCTCCTTGAGGACCCGCTCGATCGTGTCCCTCTGCGCCGACATCAGCTGCTCGGTCGCGTCCGGCCCGGCCTCGTCGATGGCCTTCAGCTGGGTCAGCCGGGTGCTGCGCTCGTGTTCCAGGCGCTGGCGGGCCTCGTGTGCCGTGAGGCGGGCGGTCCGGGTCTCGGTGCGGGGTGCGTTCATGTCTTCACCGTGGCCGATGCGCGGGGGAAAACCCATCGGGCGCAATACCCATCTGCGGCCCGGCGCGGGCCCGCGGCGGCGGGGCAGTCAGCGGCGGAAATGGGCATTGGAGCCCATCGACGGGACCGGTGGGAGGCGGGCAGGCTGGGGGCAGGCCGGTCCGCAGTCGCGGCCGCGGCTCATCACGAAGAGGAAGGTGTCGTCCCGGTGTCCCTGTTCTGGCGGATCTTCGCCTTGAACGCGGTGGTGCTGGGGGCCGCGACCGCGCTGTTGCTGTGGGCTCCCGTGACCGTGTCCGTGCCGGTCCTGCTGACGGAGGCGGTCATCCTGGTGGCCGGTCTGGTGGTCATGTTGATCGCCAACGCGGCCCTGCTGCGGATCGGGCTGGCCCCGTTGGCCCGGCTCACGAAGCTGATGACCACCGTCGACCTGCTCCGCCCCGGGCAGCGGCTGCCGGAGCACGGCAGCGGCGGGATCGCCGAGCTGATCCGCACCTTCAACGCCATGCTGGAGCGGCTGGAGCAGGAACGGGCCGCCAGCAGCGCCCGCGTGCTGCTCGCGCAGGAGGCCGAACGGCGCCGCATCGCCCAGGAGCTCCACGACGAGGTCGGCCAGAGCATGACCGCCATCCTGCTCGGGCTGAAGCGGGCCGCGGACGAGGCGGAGGAACCGCTGCGTGGTGAGCTGCACCAGGCCCAGGAGATCACCCGGGAGAGCCTGGACGAGGTGCGCCGCCTGGTGCGCAGACTGCGGCCCGGCGTGCTGGACGACCTCGGTCTGGTCAGCGCCCTGACCTCGCTGACCACCGAGTTCGCCACCCACACCGAACTGCGCCTGGTGCGCCGCTTCGACTCCGGTCTGCCCGCGCTGGACGAGCAGACCGAGCTGGTCCTGTACCGCGTCGCCCAGGAGGCCCTGACCAACGCGGCCCGCCACGCCGAGGCCGGCCGGGTCGAAGTGAGCCTGCGCCACACCGACAGCACGGTCGTGCTGGCCGTCGAGGACGACGGCCGCGGTACCGGGATCGCGCGGGAAGGCGCGGGAATCCGGGGCATGCGCGAGCGCGCCCTGCTCCTCGGGGCCACGCTGGATGTCACCTCCCGGCCGCACACCGGTACGCAGGTGCGGCTGACCGTGCCCGTCCCCAGGAAGCAGTCATGACCACGACCGACACGCACGCGATCCGTATCCTGCTCGCCGACGACCACGCACTGGTGCGGCGCGGGGTGCGGCTCATCCTCGACCGGGAGCCGGATCTTCAGGTCGTCGCCGAGGCCGGGGACGGCGCCGAGGCCATCGCCCTGGCGCGCGGCACGGAGGTCGACCTCGCGGTGCTGGACATCGCCATGCCCCGGATGACCGGCATCCAGGCCGCCCGTGAACTGACCGCGCTCAAGCCGGACCTGCGCGTGCTGATCCTGACCATGCACGACAACGAGCAGTACTTCTTCCAGTCGCTGAAGGCCGGTGCCAGCGGATACGTGCTGAAGTCCGTGGCCGACCGGGACCTGGTCGCCGCCTGCCGGGCCGCCATGCGTGACGAGCCGTTCCTGTACCCCGGTGCCGTCACCGCGCTCATCCGTAACTACCTCGACCGGGTCCGCCACGGCGAGGAGCCGCCCGAGCAGGTCCTCACGCCCCGGGAGGAGGAGGTGCTCAAGCTCGTCGCCGAGGGCCACTCGTCCAAGGAGATCGCCGAGCTGCTCTTCATCAGCATCAAGACCGTCCACCGGCACCGCGCGAACCTGCTGCACAAGCTCGGTCTGCGCGACCGTCTGGAACTCACCCGCTACGCGATCCGGGCCGGCCTCATCGAACCCTGACGCGCTCGTTCCTCGTGAAAGAGACCTGTGTGAAAGAGAGGGCATCCGGTCCAGCAGTGGTGATCGCCGTGCTGATCACCGTCCTCGCCGCCCTGCTGGGCCCCGTGCAGGGCAGTGGTGACCTCAGTGGCCGCACCGCGCCCGCCTCCGTCTCGGCCGGTGGTACGCCGTACGCGGACGACGGGCACTCGGCTGTCGGCACCGTCCTGCTCCGAAGCCCTCGCGATGTCCCCGGCGAGCGGCCGGCACACGCCGCCGCCCTCGATGCACCCTGTGGTCCTTCCGGCCCGGACCCGTCCGCACGCACGCCCCGGCAGGCCGTGAGCCCGCCCGCCCCGTCGCACCCGGCTGACCGTCCCCCGGGCCGGGCACCCCCTTCACCTCCAGGCACCTGAGCACCCCTCCCTTCCCCCTCTCCTTCCTTTGACCGCGGCCACTTCCCTGGCCGCGGTGTGCCTGCCGGAGGCCCGCCTTGACCCGCGCCCTGCGCATCCGAGCGCTGCTCGCCCTCGCCGCTGTCGCCCTCGCGCTGTACGTCGCCCTCACCGTGCCCGTCCACCTCGGACTCGATCTGCGCGGCGGCACCCAGATCGTGCTGGAGACCCGCCCCACCGACCCCGCCGACGCCGGCGCCGAGGCCACCGACCGCACCCTGGAGGTGCTGCGCGGACGGGTCGACGCGCTCGGCGTCGCCGAACCCACCCTCGCCCGGTCCGGCAGCGACCGCATCGTCGTCGAACTGCCCGGTGT
Organism: Streptomyces sp. NPDC006372; assembly: GCF_040612515.1. Lineage (NCBI taxonomy): Bacteria > Bacillati > Actinomycetota > Actinomycetes > Kitasatosporales > Streptomycetaceae > Streptomyces > Streptomyces sp. NPDC006372. The sequence goes on from NZ_JBEXQJ010000016.1 coordinate 24,922, forward strand.
GCAGGAGCCGGCCGAGGCCGCCGATGTGCTCGGCCGCACCGCCCGGCTCACCTTCCACCAGGTCGTCGCAACCGCCGGCGCCACCGGCGACACCGCCGAACCGCTGCCGAAACGGCCCGGTGAGCAGGTGCTGTCCGACGAGTCCGGCCGGCACCTGCGTCTGGGGGCGGCCTCGCTGACCGGCAAGGACGTCAAGGAGGCCGCCGCCCGGTTCGACCAGCAGGGCGGCGCCGGATGGCAGGTCGCCGTCGACTTCGCGGGATCCGGCCGCGACGGCTGGGCCCGTCTGACCGGCCGGGCCGCCTGCCAACCGATGGGGGACCCGGCCCGGCGGGTCGCCATCGTCCTGGACGACAAGATCATCTCGTCGCCTCAGGTCGACCCGGCGGTGGGCTGCGGCTCCGGCATCAGCGGCGGCTCCACACAGATCACCGGATCCTTCGACGCCGCAGAAGCCGAGCAGCTGGCCCTGCTCATCAACGGTGGCGCCCTGCCCGTACCCGTGGAAACGGTGGAGCAGCGCACCGTCGGCCCCACGCTGGGCGCCGAGGCCATCACGGCGAGCGCCCGCGCCGCCGCCGTGGGCACCGCAATCACCGCGCTGTTCATCATCGTGGTCTACCGGCTCATGGGTGCTCTGGCAGCCGTGGCACTGGCTTGCTACGGCCTGATCTCCTACGCCGCGCTGGCCGCTCTCGGCGCCACCCTCACCCTGCCGGGTCTCGCCGGTTTCGTGCTGGCCATCGGGATGGCCGTGGACGCCAACGTCCTCGTCTTCGAACGGGCCCGCGAAGTGTACGCCGCCCGTGACCGGCCCAGCCCGCGCTCCTCGCTGACGGCGGGGTTCCGCGGCGCCCTGAGCGCGATCGCCGACTCCAACATCACCACCCTCATCGCCGCCGGCCTGCTGTTCCTCCTCGCCTCCGGCCCCGTACGCGGCTTCGGCGTCACCCTGGGCATCGGCGTCCTCGCGTCCATGCTCAGCGCCCTGGTCATCACCCGCGCACTCGCCGACCTCGCCGCCTCGCGGCGCCGGCTGCGCACGCGGCCCCGTCTGACGGGCATCGCCCACACCGGTGCCCTCCGCGACCGCCTCACGCGAGCTGGCCTCCGTCCGATGCGCCGGCCCAGGCGCTGGCTGGCCGTCTCCGCCACGGTCCTGGTGCTGGCGGCCTCCGGGATCGCCGTGCGCGGCCTGGGCTTCGGCGTCGAGTTCACCGGGGGCCGCCTCATCGAGTACACCACCGGCACCCCCGTCGACCCCGACCGTGCCCGCGGCGCCCTCGCCGACGCCGGCTTCCCCCGCGCCGTCGTCCAGAGCTCCGGCGAGGACCGGCTCACCGTCCGCACCGACCGGCTGACCGACGCGCAGGCGGCCACCGTCACCAGGACCGTCACCAGCCTGACCGGCCACGCCGACAAGCTTCGCGACGAGGCCATCGGCCCCAGCCTCGGCAAGGAGCTGCGCCGGAGCGCCCTCGTCGCGCTCGCCGTCGCCCTCGGAGCGCAACTGCTCTACCTCGCGGCACGTTTCCGCTGGCTGTTCGGCACCTCGGCGGTGGCCGCACTCGCCCACGACGTGGTGGTCCTCGTCGGCGTCTTCGCCTGGCTCGGCAAACCGATCGACGGCGTCTTCCTCGCCGCGCTGCTGACCGTCATCGGCTACTCGGTGAACGACTCCGTCGTCGTGTTCGACCGCGTCAGGGAACTGCGCCGACGCGACCGCACGGCACCCTTCGCGACCGTCGCCGACCGCGCACTGCTGCAGACCCTGCCCCGCACGGTCAACACCGGGATGGGCGCCGCCTTCATCCTCACCGCCCTGGCCGTACTCGGCGGCGACACCCTCAGCGACTTCGCTCTCGCCCTGCTCATCGGCCTCGGCGTCGGCACCTACTCCTCGATGTTCACCGCGACGCCGCTCGCCGTCGAACTCCACGGACGCACGGCGAGGTGAGGTGACGAAGAGACGCGGCGTGGCGTGAGACGCGGCACCGGGCCACCGCCTTCCCCCGCGACGGCGGCGGGAGGGCGATGGCCCGGCAGGGGGGGTGTTTCAGGGTGTTTCAGGGTGTTTCAGAGCCGGGTCAGCGCGTGAACGTGACCCGCTGTTCCTTCAGGGCGGCACAGTTGGAGCCGTACACCTGCACGTACACGTTGTTGATGCTGCCGCCCCAGTCCACGCAGTGGCCCTTGCCGTAGACGTAGGTCGGTCCGGCGTACGAGGTGTAGCTCCCCTCGTCCGAGTCCCCCAGCTCGGTGTCGGGGACGTAGATCCACGCGGACATCTGCCGGGCGGTGCCCGGGTTGTTGCGGATGGTCGCGACGCAGTTCTTGCCGTTGGAGGCGTTGTACGTCAGGTACACGGTGCCCTGCGTGCCGACGGCTGCGGAGTTCACGGTCTTGTACGCGCTTCCGCAGACCTTCTGCGGAGTGGTGTTGGGCGCGGCGGACGCGGGCGACGCCATGGCGGTCATGGTCCCCACCGACAGGGCGGCCACGGCGGACGCGGCCAGGACGGAACGGGTGAATCTCATATTTCCCCCTTGCAACTCTTCGAGGTGGTTGCTCCTGCATGGTGTGACCCGCGGGTGGTCCAAAGGGTTGTGCGTCAGTTCGCAGGAAAATCAGGGGAGTTGACGGAGTGCGGGCGAGGCGCCGGGTGGGCGGGGGCCGTCCGCGGCAGCGCGCGAGGATGCCCAGACAGCGCCGCTTTTACTCAGGAGTCACTTATGGCACACGCGAGTTCCAGAGGATCTGCTCAGGGGTGTCACACGGGCTGCACATTCCCCTTCCAAAGTCTCGTTAGCGTTACGGCTCGATCCCACGTGCGAAAGTGACCAGGCCGCGGCCGGCGAGCCGCCGGCACGGCCAGATCGGGAAGACCACACATGGACTACTGCTCCTCGTGCCGTCGGCACCTCAACGGCGCCTTGGTCTGCCCGGGGTGCGGCGCCTACGCCCCGGACATCGACCCGTCCGCCGCCGACGGCCGTAACGGCCCTGTCGCCCCGGGTGCCCGGCGTGACGAGAACGTGTGGGACGACCGCAGCGTCTGGGACGAGAACCGGGCCGGCCCGCGGGAGCTCCGTCTCGCGTACACCGGGTCGTCCGCCGGCCCCGGGGCTCCGGACACGGATCCGTCGGACGGCCACGGGGCCGCGGACACCGCCGCGCCGGCGACCACTGGCTACGAGGCCCCGCAGCAGGGGCGTGCCGCGCGACGCCGGCAGATGGCCCGCTGGAAGAAGAACCAGCGCCGGGCCGTGGTGGCGACCGCCGTCGCGCTCGTCGGCGGAGGCCTGACCGTCGCCGCCATGAACGGCAACTCCACGCACGGCGTGCAGGCGGCCACGGCGCCGGAGGACACGACCATGGGGGGCGCCAACGGGGAGGCGCCGACGTACACCGAACCGACATCGAGCCGGCAGGACACCCCGCGGTCCTCGCCCACGCCCACCACCCCGCCGCACGCCGACCGCGCCTCGCACCGCGAGCAGCCCCGGGAAGCCGCTCCCCGCACCACACCGGCGGCCCCGCACACGGACGCGGCGGCCACGCCCCGCGAGCTGCCGCGGACGACGCAGCCGAAAACCTCCGTGCCGAGCACCGCCGACACGGTCACCGGCACCGCCGGCGAGTCCGCGTCGAAGGCGACCGAGCGGACGACGCCGCCCGCCGCCGACGACGGCGCGGACGCACGGCAGCCGGCGTCGCCCGCGACGCCCCCGCCCGCGACGAGCCCCGCTCCGTCCGCGACGTCTCCCTCGAACTCGAAGGAACTCTGCCTGCTCGTCATCTGCCTGGGCTGAAGGCCGCGGGAGACGACCGGGACGGGCGAGAGCGCCACCGGAAAACCGGTGGCCGCCCACGGCCGCCCTCCGTACCGTCGGCCGCATGGCTGACGAGTGCTTCCGGCATCCGCGGCTCGCCGCGGTCTACGACCCGCTCGACCCCGACCGCGTCGACCTCGACCCGTATCTGCGCATGGCGGAGGAGTCCGGGGCGCGCCGGGTGCTCGACATCGGCTGCGGCACCGGGGTGCTCGCGCTGAAGCTGGCGGAACGGGGCATCGAGTCCGTCGGCGTCGATCCCGCCGAGGCGTCCCTGCGCGTGGCCCGGGGCAAACCGGGCGGCGAGCGGGTGCGGTGGATCCACGGCGACGCGACGACCCTCCCGCCGCTGTCCGCCGACCTCGCGACCATGACCGGCAACGCCGCCCAGGAGATCGTCGATTCCGAGGAGTGGCGGAGGACCCTGCGCGGGGCCCGTGCGGCGCTGCGCCCCGGCGGCCGGCTGGTGTTCGAGACCAGGGTTCCGGGCCGCCGTGCCTGGGAGGAGTGGAACCGCGAGGCCACCTACGCCGTGACGGACGTGCCGGGCGTCGGCGCGGTCGAGTACTGGGTCGACCTGCTCGACGTGAACGGACCACTGGTGAGGTTCCGTCAGAGCTATGTGTTCGTCGCGGACGGGCAGACGCTGACCTCGACGTCGACACTGCGGTTCCGCGAGCGTCAGGAGGTCGAGGCGGAACTGCGCGCGCAGGGCTACGCGGTGGAGGACGTGCGTGACGCCCCGGACCGGCCGGGCCGGGAGTTCGTGTTCGTCGCCAGGCGGGTGGAAACAGTCGCCGGCCGTGGGAAAACAAGCGCCTGACGCGGGCCTGCCGCCTCCGGGCCGAGCGGAACACGCCCCTACAATCCTCGCGACCAAATCGGGGGGCGTCGGCAGCGGGGGAGTCCGCGTGGAAACGATCATCGTGCAGTTGCCCGGTCCCGCACCGTGGGGTGCGAACGGGGCGGGCAGTCCCGAACTGATCCATCTGGGGCCCGGGGACCTCGCCGACTTCGGCCGCGGTACACCCGGCGACGCAGGGGTGCGTATCGTCCTACTGGCGGCTGTCCAACTTCAGCCGCAGCGTGTCGTACGTGGTGGAGAACCTGGAGGGAGCGGGTGAGTACCTCACCGTCGCCCCCGGGCGCCTCGGCGCGCCGGTGCCCTTCGAGTTCTCACGCGTGGTGCTCCCCGCGCTGTCCGGCACCGCCGCCTTGGCGGGACGCCCGAAGAAGGACCTGTCCGCGCTCGTCGCGGCCGGCTACCGCACCAGCGACCGCACGATCATCGAGGAGGGCGGTGTCCCCGCCCGGGTACGGCCGCACGTGGACAAGGTGCTGCGCTACCTCGCCGCGTACGAGCGCTGACCCCCTGAAGTGGGGCGGCCTGCGTCGATCGACCCTGATAAGTGTCAGGTGTCGCAAGCGCGGTGACGGCTCCTACGGTCGGCACAGCACGACCGGAAACACTCGCCGACGACACGAAAGAGGGCTCATGAGCCGTCGATCGCTCACGACACTGCTGGCCGCCTCAGGCGCCGCCGCTGTGCTGGCGCTTCTCCCGACCTCCGCCCAGGCCGCGCCGTACTCGGGCGGCAACTACGGGGCCTACGGCATGGAGGGGCAGTACCCCACCACCTCCTACTGCACCGGCACGTTCCGGCAGGTCGGGGCCACCAAGTTCGCCGAGGGCATGGCCCTGAAGTACTTCTACTCCGACAAGTGCGGCTCGTTCGCCCGGATCGAGAACTCCCGGGCCAACTGCGCCGCCGTGCTCCAGCGTTCCGACAACGGCGTGGGCCGCGTCGACGGCTGGGTCTCCGAGACCGTCGACTCCGGCCTCAACTACGCCTACACGCAGATGGGCAACAACCTCAACGGCCGTGTCTCGCGCGCCGTGCTCTCCTGTGACGGCCACGACCTGGTCGCGACCGGCTGGTACTGAGCCGGCCGGCGGCGGGCCACCTGAAGTCCGGTGGCCCGCCGCGGGCATGTGGTGAGGACGGTGGGTCAGCAGTCCGGCACTCCGGCGATCTTCACGCCGCCCCGGATGTAGAGGTTGTTCACCCAGGCGATGTCGCTGCCGGCGAACTCCTGCACCGCCGTCCACCAGTTGTTGGTGCCGACCGCCGGGTCGTGCACGGTCTGGCCCTGCTTCTGGCACACGGCGTCCGCCCACCACTGCGAACGGACCGCGAGGCGAGGGGAGTCGGTGGTCGGCTGCTGGCGCAGGTTGACGTTGGTGGCCCAGACGTAGACGTCCGTCAGGGTCGGGTCGCCGCTGTTGGCCGCGGCGGCCGGAGCGGCCTGGGCGGTGGTGGCGAGGCCGCCGACGGCGAGGGCGGTCACGGCCAGGCCCATGGCGGTACGGCTGATCAGTCGCTTCATATGTGTCCCCCGTAGGACGATGGTGTGGTGGGTTGAGGTCGTGTCGGTGGTCAGCAGGTCGCCGAGGCGGGCAGGTCGCCGTACTCGTTGCCCTTGAGGTAGACGGCGCTGACGTACCCCTCGACGAGCTTCACCCACACGTTGTTGGTGTAGCCGTGGTCCCTGATGGTCTCGCCGCGGGTCCAGCAGTAGGCGCCGCGCGGCTGGCCGGCCGTCACGGAACCGACCTTGTCGTACGAACGGGCCGGTCCCGAGCGGACGTTGACGGTCTCGTAGGGCACGACCGCGTACGGCGCGGCCATGACGCGGGCGTTGCCCTCCTCGGCCGCCGAGGACGCGGCGGCGGTCCCCGCGGTGAGCGGGCCGAGCAGAGCGAGCGCCCCGGCGCCGACGAGCGCGGCCCTGGTGAAGAGACGAGTGGTCATGTCGAGATCCCCCTGATGGTGTGGCCGACGCTCAGAACTGTAGGGAGACCTGGGGCTGTGCGGTCCCTGACAATTGTCAGGGTCGTCCGTCGATGCTGCGGCGGTGGGCCAGGCCGTAATTCGCTTGCCATGGCCACGACTGGACGCTGCACTGTGGCCGGACACCACCAGTCGTGGTGCCGTATCCGAGGAGGCAGCAGCAGCGATGGAGATCCGTCCCACGACCGACAAAGACCTCGACGTCTTCGTCGACACGCTCCACGCCGCGTTCGGGCTCTTCCCGGAAACCCCGGTCGAGGGCGGCGGACTCTGGTGGTCGGCCCTCGAAACGGACCGCTGCCTGCTCGCCCTGACGGAGGACGGGCGCCCCGTCGGCACCGCCGCCACCCACTCCTTCGAGCTGACCCTGCCCGGTGGGACCCTCGTCCCGGCCCCCGGGGTGACCGCCGTAGGCGTCCTGCCCTCGCACCGGCGCCAGGGCGTGCTCAGCGCGATGATGCGGCATCAACTCGCCGAGCTGCGGGCCAGTGGAGAGTTCCTTTCCGTGCTGCTGGCCTCCGAGGCCACGATCTACGGCCGGTTCGGCTACGGACCGGCGACCTGCACGGCGCAGCTGACGGTGCCGCGCCACAGGGCCGCGTTCGCCGCTCCCCGGGCGCGCGCAGCGGCCGACGCACCAGCGGCCGACGCATCAGCGGCCGGCTCGGACAACGGCTCGGTCGAGGTGCTGCGTCGGGCCGAGTGCGGCGAGATACTGGAAGAGGTCTACGACCGGTACCGCCGCGCCCAGCCCGGCTCGCTGTCCCGGCCGCACCGCTGGTGGGCCTTGCGCGCGGGGCAGCCCCCGATCTCGCCGGCGCCGCGCTACATCGCCGTCCACCGGGACGCCGACGGTGTTCCGGACGGGTACGCCAGCTACTCGATCGAGTCCGGCACCCTGACGGTCGATGAGACCATCGCCACCGACGACGCCGTCTTCACGGCTCTGGCCCGGTTCGTCCTCGGACACGACCTGGTCACCGAGGTCGTGTTCAAGCACGTCCTGCCCGATCACCCGCTGCGCCGGCAGTTGGCGGACTTCCGCGCCGGTGAGGTGAGCGGCCTCATGGACTGGCTCTGGGTGCGGCTGCTGGACGTCCCGCGTGCGCTGACCGCGCGCGGCTGGTTCATGGACGGCGAGCTCGTCCTGGACATCGACGACCCGTTCCTCGGCGAACACGACCGCTACCTGCTGACCGTCCGGGACGGCAAGGCCGACTGCGTCCCGACGGACCGGGACCCCGACCTGTCCCTGGACATCCGCGACCTGGGCTCCGTCTACCTCGGCGGCACCGCCCCGAGCACGCTCGTGCGGGCCGGACACGTCCGGGCCCACCGTCCCGGCGCAGCCGCCCTCGCTGACGCACTCTTCCGCGCCGAGCGCCCCCCGCACTGTCTGCACTGGTTCTGACCGCCCTCGCGGGCCTCTAGGCGGGGCCGGGCGGAAGGTGGACGGTCATGACCAGGTGACAGGTTCCGTTGCCCGCGCCGCGGTAGGTGTGGGCGGTGTCGCCGTCGAACGTGGCTGTCTGCCCCGCCTCGACCGGGTACTCGGCGCCGTCCACCACGAGCACCATCCGTCCGGCGGTGACGCTGACGGTCTCGGTCACACCGGCCTGATGGGGATGGCTGGGGTACTCCTCACCGGGCTCCAGCGTCCAGCGCCAGACCTCGGTGGCCGCCGGGCCGCCCGTGGTCAGCATGAGCCGGGCCTCGCTGCCGTGCTCTCCCTTCCACAGGGGCATGACGGCGTCGGCGCTCACCACTCGGACGCGCTCTTCGGGGCGGCCCTCCAGCAGGGCGGAGACGGAAACGCCAAGGGTGTCGGCGAGGCGGACCAGGGTCGCGAAGTTCGGGTTGCCCTGGGCCTTCTCCAGTCCGACCAGGGCACCCTTGCTGACCTTGGCGCGGCGGCCGAGTTCGTCCAGGGACAGCCCGGCACGGGTACGGGCCGCGCGGACGTTGTGTGCGAGCGTCCGCAATGCCGCCTCGGTCTCGGCCATCGCTTCGTCCCTCCCTGCAGTGGGTCAGTGCACTGCACCGTGCGGTCGTTCGGTTGACTCGGGTCGGTCGATGCGTTGTACGGTGTGGTCGTTCCATTGATGGTAAGGGATGTGCCGTGATCGCTCTGCTGCCGGCCCTCAGCCTCCTCGCCCTCACCTGACCCCGCAGCCCCAGCCCCCCGAAACGGATCCTTTGATGACCATCTTCCGTATCAGGCCCGCCGTCGCCGACGCCTACCCGGACACCCTCATCGCCGTCGTCACCGCCGCCGGGCTGCGCGGCCGCGAAGCCTGGCCCGCCACCAGCGCCGCCCTGGAGGACCTGGAGGCGCAACTCGCCGACGGCGTCTGGCAGCCGGCCGACGAGAGCGACCCGCGCATCGAGGCCTGGCATGCCGCCTACCGCTCTTTCGGCACCAATCCGCGCCGCATCCGGCCCAGCGTCGACGCCCTGGGCCGCCGCCTCACCAAGAAGGGCACCCTGCCCCGGATCAACCCGGCCGTCGACTCCTACAACGCCGTCTCCGTGCGCCACGGCCTGCCCGCCGGCGCCTTCGACCTCGACCACGTCACCGGAGACGTCGAGATCCGCCACGCCGAGGGCAGTGAGACCTTCACCCCGCTCGGCGAGCCCGGCACCGTCGAGACCCCCAAGCCCGGCGAGATCATCTACACCGACGGCACCGATGTGCTCACCCGCCACTGGAACCACCGTGACGCCCATCGCACCCGCGTCACCGAGAACTCCGACCACGTCGCCTTCATCCTGGAGACCGTCGCCGCCACCCGCGACGGGCACCTGCTCACGACCGCGGCCGACGACCTGCAGACCCTGCTCCGACCGCACTGCGCGAAGACCACTGTGCAGTACCTCAGTCCTGCACAGCCCGACGCCAAGGTCTGACCAGCAGAGGAACGCGCCCACGTCGCCACGGTGATCGAACGACTCCGGCTCCACGCCTGACGGCCCCTCACCCAAGGGGCGGACTCGCCGCGATACGGCCGAAAACCGCTCGACGGTCACGATCGTGCGCGTCTACGATCCACGGCGCGGCATCGCGTGCCGGTCACCGGCCGGGTGAGGCATGGAGGCGCCGCGGAGATGCCCGTGGAGGCATTCAACCGTGTCAGTCGAGTTCAACCACACCATCGTCCTGTCCCGGGACCGGGAGAAGTCCGCACACTTTCTCGCGGAGATCCTGGGGCTGAAGGTCGGGGCTCCGGCCGGGGTCTTCCTGCCGGTGACGACCGCCAACGGCGTCACGCTGGACTTCCTCACCATCGACGCCGACATCCCGATGCAGCACTACGCGTTCCTCGTCTCCGAGGACGAGTTCGACGAGGCCCTCGACCGTCTCGTCGCCGCCCGTATCCCCATCCAGGCCGATCCGCACGGCAACCACCCGCGCCGGATCAACCGCAACGACGGCGGCCGAGGCGTCTACTTCCTCGACCCGGCGGGCCACGGCCTCGAGATCATCACCCGCCCGTACGGCGCCGATCCCGCCTCCCCGATGAACGGAGTCACGGAGGACGTGCCCGGAGCGGTCTGAGCCGACCAGGGGCCGGGCCCGGGGGCGACACCGCTCCCGGCCCCGGCCGAACAGCCGCCCGACCGACGGCCGTTGTCAGTGGCCGGTGGCAGCATCCTCGTCATGACGGATCAGACCTCAGGCTCAGGCGCGCGGACCGTGTACCACGGCGAACTCCACGTGCACTACGGCCAGTTCTACGTGGAGAGCAGTACCGACGGCCTGGGTGAGGGAGACGTGCACCCCCGCGCCGGGCAGCTCAACGGACTGTGCGGAGCCGCTGTTCCCGGCCACCTCTTTCTGACCACCGGTCTGCACACCGGGCGCGTCCACCTGACCGTCGAGGTGCACACCACGGAGCCGCCGCTCGACGAGCAGTGGGAGGAGGTGGTCGAGGTTTCCTTCCGGCCCTCTTCCACCACCGTGATCGTACGGCCGTGGGCGGACGCGCCCCTGTGCGAGTTCGGGCTGGCCGAGGCCGACCACCGCGTGCGCTACTGCGGCCGCGACCTGGACCGGGCGCAGGACGAGGAGCTCTCCGTCCTCGAAGGCGGAGATCCCATCGACCACTACCTGCTGCAGTTCTGGCCGGCCCCGCCGGGCGCGGACCGGGTCGTCAGACAGACGTCACGCACCGCCGAGTACTGGCACCGGCACGCCCGCAGTCTGCCGCCGCCTCCCTCACCACGGGAGGAGGCCGAGGCGGAGAGGCGTCGCAGCGAGGAGCGGGAAAGTGTGGCGCGGGCGGCACGGGAGGAGGCGGAGGCCCTGCTCTGGGGCGGCCGTCCGCCCAGCCCGAGCCTGCGCCAAGTCGGCGGCGACGCCCTGGAACTCGTGGAGCTGGACCGGGATCTCGTCGACGCGGTGGACGCGGCCGGCCCCGAGGCCCAGCGGAGGGTGGCCCGCTGGGCCGCACGGCAGGCCTTGGTGAGGGCCGGGCTGACCGGCGTCGACCGGATCGCGACGGCCCTGGAGTCGGTGGAGCGGGGGGAGGGCCTGCCGCAGCCGTTCGACGTGCCCGACCGGGCCCGGGACCGGTTCGTCAGCGACACTGACATTCCTCCCCCTCCCCAGGGTGACGCGAGCGGCGGGCGGAGCGTGGACTTCGCGCAGCAGGCCAAGGCCCTGACCGCCCTCCGCGCCGCGGTGGAGCCGGACCCTCTGCGGGCAGCCCTCGACGCGCTGTTCGCCGCCGCCACGACCTACGGCGGCTCATATCCGCAGCTGTTCGCGGCGGCCCGTCTGGAGATGCCCGGGCCGCGCGAGGAGTGAGGGGGGAGCGGGCGAATGAGCCCGGCCGTAGCGGCCCGGTTCAGCCGCCGTCCGCCTTGAGCGGCAGCGGAGCCGCCTCGGAGCCGGTGACCGGTGCGTGTTCCCGGCGGGGGAGCAGGAGAGGAGTGGCGAGGAGCAGGGCACCGGCGAGCGCGATGGCCGCACGAGGTCCGGTCGTACTCGCCAGCAGGCCCCACAACGCGGTCACGGCCGCGGTGGTGGCTCTACCGGTGGCCGACCAGGCCGCCAGGATGCGGGTGACCCGGTCAGCGGGAGTCCGCTCCAGCCGGTACGTGGCGAACACCGGGTTGAAGACGCCGCAGCAGGCGATCAGCCCGAACTCGACGGCCATGACCAGCACCAGCCCGGCCGTGCCGGGGCCGACGAAGGCCAGACCGAGGGACCAGCATGCCCGCAGCACCCCGGCGGTGAGCAGGACCCGGTGCCGGCCGAACCGCGTGACGAGCCGGGGGGCCAGACGTGAGCCGAGCAGGCCGCCGGTGCAGGGGACCGCGAAGGCGAGTGCGTACTGCCACGGTTCGAACCGCAGATGATCGACCATCAGGACCAGGAGAGGTGGTGAGGCCGCCATGATCAGGGCGTTGTTCAGGACCGTGTTGAAGAACAAGGGGCGCAGCCCCGGATCGGCGAGGATGTGGCGCCATCCGTCGAGCAGGTCGCCCGCCCGGGGCCGGGCCCGCGGGGGGACGGTCCGCACCGGGCGCTTGTCCTCGCCACCGATCGCCCGGATCCCGAGCGCCGAGAGGAGATAGCTCACCGCGTCGGCCACCACGGTGGTCACCGGCCCGAACAGCCCGATCGCCGCCCCGCCCAGCGGCGGCCCGATCATGCTGGCCGTCCAGTTCGTCGCCTCGAACCGCCCGTTCGCAACGAGCAGTTCCCGCCCCGGAACCAGCTCCTTCAGGAACGCCCCCGCCGCGGCGTTGAAGGTGATGTCGGCCGCCGCGACCGCCACCGACACCAGCAGCAACTGACCGAAGCTCAGCCGGCCCAGGGAGAAGGCCACCGGAACGCTCAGCAGCACCACGCACCGGAACAGGTCCGCCGTGATCATCACGGGCCGTTTGCGGCGGCCCTCCGCCCACGGCCCGAGCGGCACCGACACCACCGCGCCGACCGCCGGCCCGACCGCCGCCAGCAACGACACCTGCGCGGGCCCGGCGTCCAGCACCAGCACCGCGATCAGCGCGAACGCGTCGAACGCGAGCCACGTGCCCGCCGTACTGACCGCGTACGCGCCCCACAACCACCCGAACCGCCGCCCCAACGGCCCTCCGCCCGCCATGCCCGGCGCACACTCCCAGCTCTCGCGGACAACCCGGTGTTGACCGGGAGCCATCCAAACGAGCACCGGGCCGCCCGGGCAAACAACCATCCGTCGCCCGCGCCACAACCGGACGTTGTTCACGGCGACACGGGCCGGTCCCACCGCGGCGGAGTCCAGTCCGCGTGCCGCACGACCGCGCGGACCAGGGCGCCCGACGGGGCGAGCCTCAGGGCCGTGTTGCGCGCGGCGACGGCCACCGGGTGCGACAGTTGCTGGCCCATCCGGCCCGCCCGGCGGGCGGCGCGTGCGACAGTCTGGCTGCGCGGGCGGCGCTCGGCGTCGTAGCGGGCGAGCGCCGAGGCGACGGTGGGTTCGCCGGCGAGCGCGGCGGCGAGGGTCGCCGCGTCCTCGAGCGCCTGACAGGCGCCCTGCCCGAGGTTCGGGGTCATGGCGTGGGCCGCGTCCCCGAGCAGGACGACACGGCCCACGGTGAAGGCCGGCAGAGGAGTCACCAACTCGCGGACGTCATGGTGCAGCACGTCCCCGGGCCGGGTCGCGGCCAGCAGGGCCGGGATCGGGTCGTGCCACTCCGCGAACCTGCGGCGCAGCGTGCCCAGCGGGTCCGCGTACCGCACTCCGGGCGGCGCGTTGAGCACGGCGTGCCACTCCGCCCGGCCGTCCGCGAACACGATGTGCCCGAACTCGGCGCCCCTGCCCCAGGTCAGTGCGAAGTCGCTGCGCGGGTCCACCGGCTGTCCGGTGATGGCGCGCAGCACGGTCGATCCACTGTGGGCGGGTCCGGGGTGGCCCGGGAAGAGCTGGGCCCGCAGCCGGCTGTCGACCCCGTCGGCGGCCACGACCAGGTCCGCCTCCAACGCCCGGCCGTCGAGTACGACCCTCGGACGGTACGGGTCGGAGCGGTCGACGTGCGTCACCGCCGCTCCGACCGCCAGGCACTCGGGTGGCAGGGCCGTGCGCAGCGCACGGTGCAGCACGGCCCGGGGGATGCCGACGATCGGCGAGCCCAGGGCGCGTTCGAGCGCCGCCCCGTCCATCCGCGTCAGCCAGGCGCCCCGGGGAGCGCGCGTGCCGCCGGTGTACTGAGGCCGGGCGGCCGCCCGTACAGCCGCCCCCACACCCAGGAAGTCCAGGGCCCGCAGGCCGTTGGCGTGCAGGGAGATTCCCGCACCCACGTCGGCCAGGACGGGCGCGCGCTCGACGACCGTCACCTTCCAGCCGGCCTGCCGCAGTCCGACTGCGGCCGCCAGCCCGCCGATCCCGCCGCCGACCACCACCGCGTCGCCCCCCATGGGGTTTCCCTTCCCCGGTCGGCCGCTGAACCGGCCGAATCTTCTACAGATGTAGAAAGCCTAGACCGTGTCTCTACAGGTGTAGAAAGGAGGGGTGCCCACTGATCGACGTACCGTCCTCGCCGACGCCGCCATAGACGTTCTCGCCGGGAGTGGGATAAGGGGACTGACCCACCGGGCCGTGGACCGCGCGGCCAATCTGCCCTCCGGTACCACCTCGGCGTACTTCCGGACCCGGCAGGCCCTGCTCACGGCGCTGGTCCGGCGCCTGGTCGCACTCGACCAGGCGGAGCTGGACACGGTCGGCCGGGCGACACCGGTGACTCACGAAGCGGGGGACCTGGTGGCGGGCATCGCCGCGTTCGTCGAGCGGCGGCTCACCGGGGAAGGGCGTCGGCGCTCCCTGGCGCGGTACGCCTGCGCCGTGGAGAGCGTGCACCAGCCCGAGCTGCGGGAGATCCTCGTGCCGCGCGAGAACGCGGGGCGCCGTGTCGTGCACGCCTTCCTGGCCGCCCAGGGGGTGGCGGACGCCGAGGAACGCACCCTCACCCTGCTGGCCTGTGTGGACGGCCTCGTCTTCGACCGCCTCGTGAGCGGCGGCAGCGTGTCCGAGGCGGAGATCCGCGGCCTGGTCGCCGCGGCCCTTCGGTGACCAGGCGCTGGAGGGCTTCCTCAGCGCTGGTACAGCCCGACCAGCGTCCCGTCCGCGAGGCGGCGCTTCTCGACCTCCTCGTGCACCTGCTTCGCGGCGGGCGCGTCGGGCAGGACGCACGGTTCGGACAGGGCGTAGAGCCGGAAGAAGTAGTGGTGCGCGTCGTCGCCGGGCGGGGGGTGCGGCCCGCCCCAGCCGGGCTGCCCGTAGCTGTTGACGAGTTCCGTGCCGCCCGGCGGGCAGTGCCCGGCCTCGACGCCGTCGCTGTGCGGGTCGATGCCGACCACGACCCAGTGCGCGAAGGTGCCCGACGGGGCGTCGGGGTCCTCGCAGAGCAGCACCAGTTCGGTCGCGTCGTCCGGTACGCCGCTCCAGGTCAGCGGCGGAGAGACGTTCGGTCCCTCGTACGAGTACCGGCGCGCGATGAAGGAGTGGTCGTTGAACGCGTTGCTGCGCAGATCGATGCCGGTCATACGGCCCGGAGTACCCCCGTCCCACACGGGCATGCGGTTCGGGCCCGCTCGCCTCGGGTGCCCGGAAACCCTCCGGAGCGAGAGCGAGAGCTGATCTCGGGGCCGCTGCTGCGGCCGGAGGCGGAAACGCCTCGACGGCCGCCTGTTCAAACGCCCGTCAGCGCGAGCGACCCGTCGGGTTCCAGCGTCAACCCCGCCCCGCCGCTGATCCGGTCGAGCGTCGTACGCAGCCACATCCGGTCCGCCCGGGACGCGGGCTCCAGACGCAGGCGCCGCGCCCGCAGCGGCACCATGCGCAGTCCCGCCAGCCGGCCGCTGTCCGCGGCGAGCGACACGAGGAAGGCGAGCCGCAGGTCGTCGCGGTACTCCTCGTACCCGGAGATGCCCTCGTAGTCGTCGATGAAGTCGCCGCAGCCGTACAGGATCAGCCGGTCCCGGTACACCTCCAGCGGGCGTGGGTGGTGCGAGGAGTGCCCGTGCACGACGTCGACACCGCCGTCCACCAGGGCGTGCGCGAACCGGACCTGCTCCCGGGGCACGTGGAACCCCCAGTTAGAACCCCAGTGCACGGAGACGACGGTGAGGTCACCGGCCCGCCCGGCCCGCTTCAGGTGCCGCACCACGGCATCGGCCACGGAGCGCGAGAGGTCGGGCAGGTACGCCACGCCGGGCCGCTCCGCCGTCGCCGCCCAGCCGGACGGGATGCCGCTGGAGCGTGCCCCGAGGGCGAGCACCAGCAGCCGGCGGCCATCGGGGAGCGGGACCACGGCGGGGGTGAACGCACGGTCGGCGTCGTGTCCCGCACCCGCCGTGCGCAGACCCGCCCGGGCCAGCGCGTCCAGCGTCTCCAGCAGGCCGGCCCGCCCGAAGTCCAGGACGTGGTTGTTGGCGAGGACGGTCACATCGGGCCGCACCGCCGCCAGGGCCGGCAGGTTGGCCGGGTGCATCCGGTAGTGGATCTCCTTGTCCGGGGCGAACGTGCCGCCGGAGGTCACCGACGTCTCCAGATTCACGATCCGCGCGTCCGGGAAGGCCTCCTCCAGCACCCGCAGCGCGTCGCCCCACGGCCAGGACGGGTCGACGGGTGCGGGCAGCGGACCGTGCACCGACTCCGCCAGCCTGACGTAGGACCGCGCGTCCTCGACGTACGCCTCCCGCAGTGCCGGATCACCGGGGTGCGCCAGGATCTGGTCGACACCGCGCCCGAGCATCACGTCACCGCACAGGAACAGCGTCACGACGCCGTCGCCCACACCTCCACGGTAGGCACACCGGGACCCGCGGGATCAGGCGTCCACCCGTACGGCGCACGACCAGCCGTAGGGGTCCGGCCCGATCCGCAGCTCGTCCCACGCCACCGCCCTCGGGACGGCCCCGGTGATCGGCACGTCCGCCACACCGGTCACCGCCAGCCGTACGTCCAGCCCGCCGTCGGCCTCGTCCGCCTCCACGTCCACGGGCACCTGGCCGTACGCCTCCAGCCGGAAGATGACCTCGTCCAGCAGGGAGGCGAGCAGGTCGTCGTCACTGGCCTCGGCCAGCCACACCTGGTCCACGGCGGTGGGACGCACCCCGGTGACGTCGGCGAAGCACTCCACCATCGCCAGGACGGCCTCCGCCAGACAGTGCCCCCGGCACGCCGCCCACGCCTCGATCCGGATGTCGCCCGGATGCGGCACCGCCCGGTGCCCGCACTCGCCCGCCTGCCGTCCCTGCCCGCCGTCGCTCGTGTCACCACCCATCCACATCACCTGCCCGAGGCTGGCGCACCCATGCAGGGGCCACCCATGCAGAGCCCACCCATGCGGGGCCCACCCCCGGTATGCCCGTCAGACGGGTTCGTCCGCCAGGTACGGCGGCGCCGGGTCGTACTGGATCTGGCGGCGCACGGCCCGCGCGTGGTCACGGCCGTGCAGCCGGCCGACGAGCCAGAGCGCGCTGTCGATCCCGGCCGAGACGCCCTGGCTGGTGATCAGCTTGCCGTCCACCACGTAGCGCACGTCCCGGACCACCGTCACATCGCCCCGCGCCTCCAAGGCGTCCTCCTGGCTCCAGTGCGTGGCCACCCGGCGTCCCCGGGCAGGACCCGCCGCGTGCAGCAGGAACGTGCCGGTGCACACGCCGTGCACCCACGCGGCCCGCTTCGCCGTCTTGCCGATCCAGTCGGTGACCACGGTGTTGTGCAACTCGGTCTCGCGCGCGCCCCGCCCGCCCGGCACGTGCAGCACGTCAAGTGGCGGATGGTCGTCCAGGGAGTGGTCGGGCAGCACGCGCAGGCCCTTGTTGCAGCGCACCGGGCCGGGACGCTCGGCGACGAGCACGGCCGTGTCCGCGTCGCCGCGGAGCCGGGAGGACATGGTGAAGACCTCCCAGGGCCCGGCGAAGTCGAGCTCCTCGGCGTCCTCGAAGACCAGCAGGCCGTATGTGGTCATGCGTTGCTTCCTTCCTCTGCGGGATGTGCGGTGCCGGGGAACTCCGCCGTGGAGCGGAACCTGGCGCGGTACTCCGACGGCGCGACCCCGAGCCGGCGGTGGAACGTACGGCGCAGGGTCTCCGCGGTGGCGAAGCCGCAACGGCGGGCGATGGCCTCCACCGGTTCGTCCCCCTCGGTGAGGGCGCGCTGCGCCGCCTCGACCCGCACCCGCTCGACGTACGCGGCCGGCGGCACGCCCAGTTCCGCCGTGAAGCGGCGCTGGAGGTGCCGCGGGCTCAGCCCGGCGTGCGCGGCGAGGCCGGCGATGTCGTGCCGGGCGCCCGGATCGCTGTGGATCGCGGTGACGGCGGCCCGCACCGGGTCCGTGGCCGGCCGCCGCGACCACAGCGCCGGACTGAACTGCGACTGGCCACCCGGCCGGCGCAGGAACAGCACCAGCCGGCGGGCCACCGCGTGCGCGACGTCCCGGCCCAGGTCGTCCTCCACCAGGGCGAGCGCCAGATCCATACCCGCCGTCACTCCGGCCGACGTCCACACCCGCCCGTCCCGGACGAAGATCGGATCGCAGTCCACCCGCACCCCGGGATGCTCCCGGGCCAACTGCTCCCCCCGCGCCCAGTGCGTGGTGACCCGCCGCCCGTCCAGCAGTCCAGCGGCCGCCAGCAGGAACACCCCGCTGCACACCGACGCGACCCGCCGGGCCCCGGCCGCCGCGGCGGCGATCCAGGACACCAGCGCCGCGTCCTCGCGGGCCCGGTCGACGCCCCGGCCGCCCACCACCACGAGGGTGTCGATCCCGGCCGGGTCCAGGTCCGCCACGCCGTGTGCGGCGTGCACGAGCAGCCCGCTGACCGACCCGACCGGACCCGCCCGGGGCGCCACGACCTCGCAGACGTAGTCCCCGCCCGCGCCGTGGAACACCTCGTGCGGGCCGGTGAGGTCGAGCGGCTGGAAACCGTCGAAGACGACGAAGACGATACGGCGCGATGTCACCCCTTCACGCTCCACCGGACGGCGGCGTGGCGTCAACGACACACACCCCACGGATCGCGCCATACGGGCCGTGGGACGCCTCCCGTGGCGTGGGTAGGCGGACCGGAGGTACGAAGGGAACCGGGGGAGAGGAGGCCTCCGATGAACTCCCGGACCGTCGTCGTGCAAGCAGCGGGCGCCGCGCTCACCGGCGATCTGACGATGCCGTCGGCCGCTCGGGCGGTCGTGCTGTTCGCGCACGGCAGCGGCAGCTCACGGCACAGCCCCCGCAACCGCGAGGTCGCCGCCGGTCTGCGCACCGCCGGGCTCGGCACCCTGCTGATCGACCTGCTCACCGAGGAGGAGGAACGGCTGGACCTGCGCACCGCCGAACTCCGCTTCGACATCCCCCTGCTGGGCCGCCGTCTGGTGGGCGCCGTCGACTGGCTGGCACAGTCGCCCGGCACCCGGGGCCTTCCCGTCGTCCTGTTCGGTGCCAGCACCGGCGCGGGCGCCGCGCTGACAGCCGCCGCCGAACGCCCCGACCGGGTGAGGGCGGTCGTCTCCCGCGGCGGTCGGCCCGACCTCGCGGGCGTCGCCCTGGACGCCGTCGAGGCCCCGGTGCTGCTGATCGTGGGCGGCCGTGACCAGCACGTACTGCGGCTCAACGAGGAGGCCGCGCGGCGGCTGCACAGCCCGCACAGCCTCCTTGTGGTGCCCGGCGCCACCCACCTGTTCGAAGAACCGGGCGCACTCGGCCAGGTCACCGAGGCGGCCCGGCAGTGGTGCGAGGAGCAGCTGAAGACGGCGGCGGGCTGACGACCGCCGTGCCGGAAGCGGAGGTGACCGTCATGCAGTTCCGTGACCGCCGGCAGGCCGGCGGGCGACTGGCCGAAGTCCTGCGCACCCGGCAGGGGGAGGGGGCCCTGCCCGCCCCCCTCGTCCTCGCCCTCCCGCGTGGCGGGGTCGCCGTGGCGCGCGAGGTCGCCCGGCTGCTGGACGCCCCGCTCGACGTCCTCGTCGTACGGAAGATCGGGGCACCCTTCCAGGAGGAGCTCGGCGTCGGCGCGATGGCCGGGGACGAGGTGCCGCTCCTCGACGAGGACGCCCTGCGGCACCTGGGCATCGGGGAGGCCGCCCTGGCCCCCGTCATCGAACGGGAGCGCGTGGAACTGCGCCGCCGCGAGCAGCTCTACCGGCAGGGCCGCCCCGCCCTCGACCTGCGCGGACACACGGTGATCGTGGTGGACGACGGCCTGGCGACCGGCTCCACGGCCCGGGCCGCGCTGCGCTACGTACGCCGCCAGGAACCCGGAAGGGTGGTGCTGGCCGCGCCCGTCTGCTCCCCGGAGGCGGCCGAACTGATGCGGGCCGAGGCCGACGAGGTGATCTGCCTGCACCGGCCGGCCGCGTTCATGGCCGTGGGCCTGTGGTACGAGAACTTCGAGCAGCTGACGGACCGGGACGTCCTGGAAGCGCTCCACGTGCAGCTTTGACCAATTGTTCACTCGGCAGGACTGGCGGGAATCAGCCACGGCGGACAACGATGTCCCATTCCCACACCTGCACCAGGAGTAACGAGTGAACGTCTCACTGTCCGTGTGGCTGCTGACCGTGGCAGCTCTGTGTCTGCTCGTCGCCGTCGACTTCTTCGTCGGTCGCAAGCCCCATGACGTGTCCCTCAAGGAAGCCGGGACGTGGACGGTGGTGTGGGTCGTCCTGGCCGTGCTGTTCGGGGCGGGGATCTGGTACTTCGGTGGGAGCGGGCCCACGGGTGAGTTCCTCGCCGGCTACATCACCGAGAAGTCGCTCAGCGTCGACAACCTCTTCGTGTTCGTCCTGATCATGGCGAAGTTCTCGGTGCCCTCGCAGTACCAGCAGCGCGTACTGATGATCGGTGTCCTGGTCGCCCTGGTGCTGCGGGCCGGCTTCATCGCGGCCGGCGCGGCGATCATCTCCGCCTTCTCCTGGGTCTTCTACCTCTTCGGCGCCTTCCTGATCTGGACCGCCTGGAAGCTGATCCAGGACGCCCGCAAGCAGGACCACGAGGAGGAGTACCAGGAGAACAAGCTGCTGAAACTGGCGGAGCGGCGCTTCGGAGTGGCCGATCGCTACCACGGTACGAAGCTGTTCATCACCGAGAACGGCAAGCGGATCATGACTCCGATGCTGGTCGTGATGCTCGCGATCGGCTCCACCGACGTGCTGTTCGCCCTCGACTCCATCCCCGCCATCTACGGCCTGACCCAGGACCCGTACATCGTGTTCACCGCGAACGCCTTCGCCCTGATGGGCCTGCGCCAGCTGTACTTCCTCATCGGCGGCCTGCTGAAGAAGCTGGTCCACCTCTCCTACGGCCTGTCGATCATCCTCGGCTTCATCGGCGTCAAGCTGGTGCTGCACGCCCTGCACGAGTCGGGCGTCCACGTCCCGGAGATCAGCATCCCGTTCTCGCTGACCTTCATCGTGCTGGTCCTGGCCGTCACCACGTTCACCAGCCTGCGGGTGTCGAAGCGGCAGGAGGCCGAGGAGGCGGCACCGCGGGCGGCCGAATCCCGCTAGGTCGTGTCCGCAAAGTCCCGGCGTCCGCCCGGAGGGCGGGGCAGGCGGGACTTTGCGGACACGGCCCAGGCGCTCAGACGACGCCGTCCGCGCGCAGCGCCGCCACTTCCTCCTCGGTGCGTCCCAGCTCGCCGAGGATCGACTCGGTGTGCTCGCCCACCGCCGGTACGGGGTCCATGCGCGCGGGCAGCCCCGCGAGGTCCGCCGGCGGGAGCAGCGCCTCCACCGTGGCGCCGGGCACCGCGACCTCGGTCCAGCGGCCGCGGGCGGCCAGCACCGGGTGGTCCAGGAACGCGGCGACGTCGTTGACCCCGGCGCAGGCGATGCCGATGCTCTCCAGGTCCTTCAGGATCTCCTCGGACCCGGAGCGGGCGAAGCGGGCGGCGACGACGGTGTTGAGCTCCTCACGGTGGGCGACGCGGTCGGAGCCGGTGGCGAAACGCGGATCGTCGACCAGTTCCGGCCGGCCGAGGAACTCGGTGCACAGGGCCACCCACTCCCGCTCGTTCTGGATGGAGAACAGCACCTCCTTGCCGTCGGCGGCGGCGTACGTCCCGTACGGGGCGATGGTGGCGTGCTGGGTGCCGATGCGCGGGGGCTGGGCGCCGCCGTGCCGGGTGTAGTAGGCGGGCTGTCCCATCCACTCCGCGAGCGCCTCGAACAGGGACACCTCCACCGGGTGGGCCTCGCCGGTGACGGCGCGGGTGTACAGGGCGGTGAGGACGCCGCTGTAGGCGTACATCCCGGCGGCGATGTCGGCGACGGAGATCCCGGTCCGGGCGGTCCCCTCCGGGGTTCCCGTCAGGGACACCAGCCCGGTCTGGCACTGCACGAGCAGGTCGTACGCCTTGCGGTCGGCCCAGGGGCCGGTCGTGCCGTACCCGGATATCGTGCACGGGATCAGACGGGGCCGGCGGCCGGTGACGGTGGCGGAGTCCAGCCCGAGCCGGCCGGCGGCGCCCGGGGCGAGGTTCTGCACGAAGACGTCGGCGCCGTCGAGGAGTTCGTGCAGGATCTCGCGGCCCCGCGGGTCCTTCAGATCCAGCGTGAGGGACTCCTTGGAGCGGTTGAGCCACACGAAATAGCTGGAGTGGCCGTGCACGGTCGTGTCGTAGCGCCGGGCGAAGTCGCCGCCGCCCGGGCGCTCCACCTTGATCACACGGGCGCCGAGGTCGGCGAGCTGCCGGGTGGCGTAGGGCGCGGCCACGGCCTGCTCCAGGCTGACCACCGTGACCCCGGACAGGGGGTACCGCTGCACGCTCATGCCTCAAGCTCCTGAACCTCGTACGGACGGCGCCCGGACAGTGTCCCCCAGGGGGACGGCGACGGCCCGGCGCAGGGGCCGCTACGGCCGGGGCTACGGCCGCGCGAGGTGCCGCATGGCCAGCGCCAGTTGCAGGCGCAGCCGCCCCTGCGGGGTGCGCACCGGCCAGCCGAGCAGCTGTTCGGCGTGGGCCAGCCGGTCCTGGAGCGTGGAGTGGTGGATGTTGAGCCCGGCGGCGGCCGCCCGCAGACTCCCCGTCGACGCGATCGCGTGCAGGGTGGCCGACAGCCAGGGCGTGGACGCCGCGGCGGCCTCCAGGGCCCTGACGTCGGGCGGCGGTTCGGCGCCGGGTGCGACGAGGTCGGCGAGGAGGGCGATACCGCCCAGCTCGTCGGCGTGCACCACCCGCGGCCCGGGGTCCTGCGGGGTGCCCTCGGCGGTGAACCGCAGCGCGGTACGGGCCGCGTCCCACGACGCGGGCAACTCCAGCACGGGGACGGCGGGCCCGACCCCGAGCCGTCCGGCCGGGTCGGCCGCCGTCCCGTCGGGTACGACCCGTGGCCGGTCGTTCAGCGGGGCGAGGACCCGGGCCGGGGCCGACGGGTCGAGGCCGAGACGGCGGGCGGCGTGCAGCCGGGCCGGTGCCGGGGCCGTGGCGTCGAGCAGGGTCTCCACCAGGGCGGGGTCCTCGGCCGGCGCCCGGCCCCGGGTACGGTCGAGCACGACCCGGAGGGCACGTGCGGCCCGCTCGAGAATCACGGCGTCGACGACGCTGAGCGCGCCGCCGCTGTGCCCGGCGCCGCCCACACCGGGTGCCGTCCGGGGTCGGTCGGCTTCGTCCGGGCTGGGGGCCGTCCGGGGTCGGTCGGCGTCGTCCGGACTGGGGGCCGTAAGGGCTCGGGCGGCGTCGTTCAGGCCGGGTGCCGACCCGATGCCGCCGACCGCCCCGCCCTCACCGGCGGCCCCACCGCCACCGAGCGCCCTCCCGGCCCCGGCCGCCTCGACCACGCCCCGACGTACCCCCGCACGACCCGGGCCCGTCCCGTCGGGCGCCGCCGTCCCCGCTCGCTCCAGCCACAGGAGCGCGGGACTGTCCGGGGCCAGTCGTGCGGAAGGCCACGTCGGATCCGGCGGCACGTCGGTGTCACGTCGGGTGCCGTCGGTCTCCACCCGGACGCGTACGCGCCGCTCGGGGTCCACCAGCCGGGCGGGGCAGCCGGCCAGTACGGCGGCACCGCGTACGAGGGCTTCCACACCGGCCCTGGACTCGGCCAGGCGGTCGAAGTAGGCGATGACCCGGACCGCTGCCCCGGCATCCGGATCGAGCGCGGTCAGACGCCCGGCCAGCTCTTTCATAGGCCCATGGTGCGGCATGGGACCGCTTGCGCGGCAGGGAGCCGCCGGGCTCGTCCGTCCGGCAAGGCCCTTGCCGTCACCCGCCCAGCAGCCTCCGCAGCCAGTCCAGATGCGCCGCCCGCGCCGACTGGGAGAGCGCCGCCTGCGGTGCGAAGCCGTCGAAGCCGTGGAAACCGCCGGGCCAGACGTGCAGTTCGGCCACGCCACCCGCCTGCCAGATGCGCGAGGCATAGGCGACGACCTCGTCACGGAAGGTCTCCGCGGAGCCGACGTCGAGGAAGGCCGGAGGCAGCCCGGACAGGTCCTCGGCGCGAGCCGGCGCCGCGTACGCCGGTACGTCGGGCCCGCCGCGCCGTTCGCCCAGCAGCGCGGTCCAGCCGGTCTCGTTGGCCGTGCGGTCCCACACCCCCAGCCCGGCCATCTGGTACGTCGACGGCGTGTCGTTGCGGTCGTCCAGCATCGGGCACATCAGGAGCTGCCCGATCGGCTGCGGCCCCTTGCGGTCCCGGGTGAGCAGCGTCAGGGCCGCACACAGCCCACCGCCCGCGCTGGCCCCCGCGACGACGATCCGCTCCGGGTCGCCCCCGAGCTCGGCGGCGTGGTCGGCCGTCCACAGCAATCCGGCGTACACGTCCTCGATCGGCGCGGGATGCGGATGCTCCGGGGCCAGCCGGTACTCCACCGACACCACGACCGCGTCCAGTTCCTCGGCCCAGGCCAGGGGCCCGTCGACGCCCGCCCGGTTGTCCCCGATGACCATGCCGCCGCCGTGCACGTGGTAGATGACCGGCCGTGCCCCGGAAGCCGCCGGGGCGGTCGGCCGGCAGATCAGGAGCGAGATGTCGGGCTCGCCCTGCGGCCCGGGCACGTGCCGGTCCTCCACCTCGAAAACCCCGCCCCTCGTGAGGTCCGGCTCGGCCAGCATCTGGATGCCCGCGCCCTGGCGTATGCCGGCGATCTCGTCCAGGGTGAGACCGGGACTGATCACGTCCTTGATCAGCTCGAGGGCTGCGGCGAGTTCCGGGTCGAACGGGGGCGGGACATGTGTCATGGCGTCTCCTCACGCGAGGTCGCGGCGGCTGGTTCGGCCATGATCGGTCCCGCCGCGCCGGACCCGGGCGCCGCCGACCGGCGGAACCTCCCCGCCGTTCGGCGGGTGGCGCTCCGGTGGCTTGCGAGGGCCACCGCGGTGAGCGCGGCGACCAGCGCACACACGCCGAGCCAGCCGAAGCGGCCGTACCCGCGCGTGCCCAGCCACGAGCCGGCGGCGCCCCCAAGATACGCGCACGTCATGTACGCGGTGGTGAGCCGGCTGCGCAGCTCGGCGCGCAGCGCCTGGATCCGCACCGTGTTGGCGACCGTCCCGGACTGCATGCCCACGTCGAGCAGCAGCGTTCCCACGACCAGGGCCGTCACGCCCGCCGCTCCGCCGAGGCCGCCCAGCGCCAGCACGGCGGCCGAGGCGCCCACCATCAGGAAGCACACCCGGTTGACGGCGTCCGGCCCCCGCCGGTCGACCTGTCGGCCCGCGGCCGGCGTGCACACCATGGTCACCGCGTTGACCAGGGCGAGCAGTCCCACGGCCCCCGCACCCGCGCCGTACCCCGGACCCGTGAGCAGCAGCGCGGCCCCCGTCCACACGGCGGAGAACCCGGCGAACACCAGGGCTTGGTACAAGCACGACATGCGCAGGCCCGGTTCCGTGCGAAGCAGCCGCAGCGGCTCGGTCAGGAGCGCCGGACCGCCCCGGGCGGAGGGGGGCGGGGACGTCCGCGGAAGCACACGCGCCGACAGGACGGCCGCCGCCAGGGACAGCACGGCGGCCAGGACGTACGGCGCCCTCCAGCCCAGCCAGTCGCCCAGGGCTCCGCCGACCGCGCGGGACAGCAGCATGCCCGCGAGGCAGCCGCTCAGCAGGGTGCCGCCGGTGACACCGCGCCGTTCCTCCGGCACCAGACCGGCCGCGAGCGGCCCGGCGAGCGGCGCCGCCACGGTGGTCACCCCCACCAGGGCGCCGGCGCAGACCAGCGGCACCAGCCCCGGCGCGGCGCTCGCGGCGAACAGCCCGAGACCGGTGAGCGTGAGCAGGGTGACCAGCAGCGGGCGGTACGGGAGGCGGTCGCCGAGCGGCACGAGCAGGCAGATCCCCGCCGCGTAGCCGAACTGGGTCGCGGTGACGACGCCGGCCGCCGCGTCGGGCGAGACGTGCAGCCCGGACGCGATCAGCGGACTGATCGCCTGAGGGAAGTAGACGTTGCCCACTGCCGCGCCGCAGACGAGCGCCAGGGCCAGGATCACCCGGCCACTCGCGCCCGGGCGGGCTGTACGCTGCCGGTCGTCGTGATCCGTCATGGACCGAAGTCCACGCCATGGCGGGGCGGTTGCCAAAGGATGTAGCGGGGGCCTTAATGATCAGCTTCCGGCTCGACGTCGAGGACCTCGCCGACACTCGCTTCGCGATCTCGCCGCTGCGCGAGGTGATGGGCAGCCTGCGCGCCCTGCGTGCCCCCGCCCTCTTCCCCCTGCACGTCCGATGGCGTGCCGCCGTGCTCGAGGGGCTCGACCCGGCCGACGCCCCGCTGCTCGCGGCTCTGGTGGGGGACACCCTGGCCCTGCCCGACTTCCTGACCCCCAGGCCGGCGTCCTTCGCACCCACCCTCGACGAACAGTTGACGGTCGTACGCGCCACGCCCACGGAGACCGTGCGCCGCGATCTGCTCGCCGCCCACGCGCCCCGACCCCTGCCGGACGCGCTGCGAGCGGCCACCGCACCGGGTGACGCTCCCGTCCTGGAGCTGCTGGAGGAGCTGTGCGGACTCCTGCGCCGCTACTGGGAGTCGGCGCTGCTGCCGTCCTGGCCGCGGATGCGGCTGGTGCTGGAGGCGGACATCACGCACCGGGCCCGGCAGCTGGCCACCGGGGGCGCCCGGCTGCTCTTCTCGGACCTGCACCGCAACCTGCGCTGGGAGGAGGGTGTCCTGCGCATCGACCGGATGCGCGGGCGCCATCACGTGGACGGCTCCGGGCGGGGGCTGCGCCTGGTGCCGTCGCTGTTCGCGCACCAGCCGGCGCCCCCGGTCAGCGCCGAGGAACCCCCGATGCTCGCCTACCCGGGCCGGGGCGCCGCCACCCTGTGGGAGCCGGAGCCCGAGCCCCACGCCCCCGCCCTCACGGCGCTGATGGGCGCACCCCGCAGCACGCTGCTGCGGCTGCTGGCCGAGCCACTGCCGACGGTGGAGCTGGCCCGGCGCCTCGGGGTGACCCCGAGCGCCGTGTCCCAGCACCTGCGCGTACTGCACGCGACGGGCCTGGTGACCCGCGCCCGCGACGGCCGCCGCGTGCTGTACCGGCGCAGCCCGCTCGGGGAGCGGCTGGCCGCTCACGGCGTGGCCTGACCGGCGGCCGCAGCCCGCGGCGGCTCATGGGTGTGGTCGGACGGGCCGCAGCACCTCAGTGACCAGCCGTACCCGACCCGGCCGAAGCGGACGCCGGCCGGCTGCGTGAGACGACGCGTGTGCCGCAGCCGTCGACGATCCGGACCTGGAGCGAGCCGCAGCCGCAACGCGTCCACTCCGTGCGGCCCGTCGCGGTGGTGTGCCGGGACAGCACCTGGAACGGCTCCCCTCCGTCGGGCCAGCCGCAGTGCGGGCAGACGGTGCGGGTGGTGCAGGTCATGTCTTCGACTCCTCGTCCCTCGTGGCTGGTTGATCGTCGCGACACAGCCAGGGTGCGTCGAAGCCTCGGTACACGTCCAGGTTGACTTTGTGGACGCCATTGTGAAGCGTGGCCTTCATGATTGACCTGCGCCGGCTGCATGTCCTCAGGGCGGTCGCCCACTACGGCACGGTCACCGCGGCCGCCCGCGCCCTGCACTTCACCCCGTCCGCCGCCTCCCAGCAGATCCGGCAGCTCGCGAGGGACCTGGGCGTCGACCTGCTGGAGCCGCAGGGGCGCGGGATCCGCCTCACCCCCGCCGCCGAGAGCCTGCTCGCGCACGCCGACGCCATCCAGGCCCGCTGGGACCAGGCGGAGCTCGACCTGAGGGCCGACCACGGGGCGCCCTCCGGGGTGCTGCGCGTGACGGGCTTCCCGGTGGCCATCTCGGTGCTGCTGGCGCCGATGGCGGCCCGGCTGGGGGAGCGGCATCCGCGGCTGTCCGTACGGATCACCGAGGCGGGGGTGCCGGAGAGCTTCGACCTCCTCTTCGAGGGCGAGACCGACCTTGCGATCGTCGAGTCCACCCCGCACAACCCACCGCTGAGCGACACCCGGTTCGATCAGCAGCCGTTGCTCGACGACCCGTTCGACCTGGTCGTTCCCGACGGGCACCGGCTGGCCGGACAGGCTCGGGTCGATCTGGCCGAAGCCGCGCGCGAGTCGTGGATCGCCCCGGTCGAGGAGAGCCCCTGCCGCCCGCACGTCCTGTCCGCCTGCGGCGCGGCGGGGTTCACCCCCGACGTCGTCCACCACGCCCTCGACTGGAACGTGGCCGCCCACCTCGTCGCCCACCGGCTGGGCGTCGCCCTCATCCCCCGCCTCGCCCACCTCACCCCGCATCTCCCGATCACGCGCATCCGCTGCACCGGCAACCCCCACCGCAAACTCCTCACCTGCACCCGAGGCGCCGGCCACGCCCGCCCAGCGGTGACAGCGGCCCTGCGTGAACTACGCGAACTGGCCCCCACAACAGTCGCCTGACCTTGGCCGGCCGCCCACAGCCTGACCCCGTCCGGCCGCCCACACTCCGACCTCCGCCGACCGCCCACGACTTGGCACCACCCGGCCGCTCACACGCCGTTCCTCATGACCCGGCTGCGCCGAAGGTCACCCCCGGGGCGCCCCCACCCGCAGCGCGTCCATGACGAGGTCGAGGAGGCGGGTGGCGCGGGGTCGCCAGTCGCTGTGGGGGTCGATCGTCCAGAGGCCGCCGATGGTGAGGAAGAGGTCGTCCGTGGTGACCCCCGGGCGGATGGTGCCCGCCTGCTCGGCGGCGCGGAGCAGGAGTTCGGCCGCCTCGGTCACCGGGGTGTGTCCCGGCTTCGCGGGTTTCCCCGGTGCGCTGGTGGCCTGGCGGATCGCGTCGGCCAAGCCGGCCTTGGTCATGGCGAACTGCGCCAGCCGGTCCATCCACTCGCGCAGTGCCCGGTCGGGTTCCCGGCACTCCAGCAGCGGTGCCGCCGTATCGGCGACCTGCTGCATCTCATGGCGGTAGATCTCCAGGACGAGGGCCTCACGGCTGGGGAAGTGGCGGTAGAAGGTCCCCTGCCCGACCCCGGCCTTCTTGGCGATCGCGCTCAACGGGGCGTCCGCCGAGCGCGTCAGTTCGACCAGGGCCACTTCCAGGATGCGTTCGCGGTTGCGTTGCGCGTCCGAGCGCAGCGGAGCGTCCTTCTTCTGCCCCACCCGTCCTCCTCGCGGTCCCTGGCCGAAACCCGTCCCTTGTTAACCGGACAGTTGTCCGTTACGTTTTTCGGGTAACGGACAACTGTCCGCTTGTCTCCATCGTATCGGCGGACCGTCCGCGGCGACACCCCGCGACGGCCCGGACCCCGGCCCACCCGCCCCACCTCCTGCACCGTTGCCCATGGCCACCGCCACCCACGGCTCCGCCGCCTGATCTTGTGACGTGAGAAAGAAGGCTTCCATGCCCCCATCGACGTCCAGCGACCTCACCCTGTCCGTCAACGGCGAGAAGTACACGCTGACCGTCGACCACCGCACCACCCTGCTCGACGCCCTGCGCGAGCGCCTCGATCTGACCGGTACGAAGAAGGGCTGCGACCAGGGCCAGTGCGGTGCCTGCACGGTCCTGGTCGACGGCCGTCGGTCGGTGTCCTGCCTCCAGCTCGCCGTGGCCGCCGAGGGACGGGAGATCACCACCATCGAGGGCGTGGCAGAGGGGGAGCGGCTGCATCCGGTGCAGCAGGCCTTCCTCGACCTGGACGGATTCCAGTGCGGCTACTGCACTCCGGGACAGATCTGCTCGGCGATCGCGGTGATCGAGGAGCACGCGGCCGGCTGGCCCAGCGCCGCGACCGACGACGTACGGCCCGAGGCGGGACCACCCCCGCTCACCCCGGAGGAGATACGGGAGCGCATGAGCGGCAACCTGTGCCGCTGCGGCGCGTACGTGTCGATCGTCCAGGCCGTGGCCCGGGCCGCCGAGGAGAAGGGTGCGGTGGCATGAAGGAGTTCGGCTACCAGCGGGCGTACGACGTCTCCGGCGCGGTCGCGCTGCTCGACGGCGACGGGGAAGCCCGTTTCCTGGGCGGCGGCACCAACCTGGTCGACCTGATGAAGACCGGCGTCGAGCGGCCCACCCGCCTGGTCGACGTCCGCGAACTGCCCCTGAACCACATCGACCCGACCGAGGACGGCGGGCTGCGCATCGGTGCGACCGTCACCAACAGTGACCTCGCCGCGCATCCCGAGGTCCGGCGCCGCTACCCGGCGCTGGCGCAGGCCGTGCTGGCCGGTGCGTCCGGGCAGCTGCGCAACATGGCCACCGTCGGCGGCAACCTGCTCCAGCGCACCCGCTGCGGCTACTTCGCCGACGTCACCTCCGCCTGCAACAAGCGCGCCCCCGGCAGCGGCTGCCCCGCGATCGAGGGCGAGCACCACAATCACGCCATCCTGGGCGCCTCCGGCCACTGCGTGGCCACCCACCCCTCCGACATGGGCGTCGCCCTGACCGCCTTCGACGCGCGCGTGTCGTACGAGACGGCGGACGGGCCGGGCGAGTTGCCACTGGCCGACTTCTACCTGCCGGTGGGGGAGACCCCGCACATGGAGACCGCCCTGCCGCCCGGCGCGCTCATCACCGGCGTCGCCCTGCCGCCTCTCCCGGTCGCGGCCGACTCCCGCTACCGCAAGGTGCGCGAGCGGGCCTCGTACGCCTTCGCCATCGGCTCGATCGCCGCCGCGCTCCACGTCCGGGACGGCGTCGTGCAGGACGTACGCCTGGCCTTCGGAGCGGTCGCCTCCCGCCCCTGGCGGGCCCGTACGGCCGAGAGCGTCCTGACCGGTGCCCCGGCCGACGCCGAGACCTTCGCGGCCGCCGCGGACGCCGAACTGGCCGCCGCCAGGCCTCTGCCCCACAACGGATACAAGGTGAACCTGATGCGCAACCTCGTCGTGGCCGTGCTCAGCGAACTCGCCGAGGAGGCCGCCCGATGACCACCGCCACCCGAGGCTCCGTCGGCACCGCCCACACCCGGGTCGAGGGCCGGGACAAGGTCACCGGCGCGGCCCGGTACGCGGCCGAGATCCCGTTCGCCGAACTCGCCCACGGCTGGCTGGTGCTGTCCACCGTCGCCCGCGGGCGCATCCGGTCCGTCGAGGCCGATGCCGTGCTCGCGATGCCCGGTGTCCTCACCGTGCTCCACCACCACAACGCCCCGCGCGTCGACACCGACTACGTCGGCCTGCTGGGTACCCCGCCGGACCCGAGCGTCGCCCTCTTCCAGCAGGACCGGGTGGCCCACATGGGCTGGCCGGTGGCGCTGGTCGTCGCCGAGACGTCCGAACAGGCCCGGGAGGCCGCCGAGTCCCTCGTGGTGCACTACGACCAGGAGCCGCACGACGTCGCGTTCTCCGCCGAGCGGCAGTCCGAGGCGTACGCGCTGGACGGCCACATGCCGGGCGTGGTCGAGAAGGGCGATCTGGAGGACCGGCTCGCGGCGTCCGCCGTCGTACTGGACGCGGAGTACACCACTCCGGAAGAGCACCACAACCCGATGGAGCCGCACGCGGCGACCGCCCTGTGGGAGGGCGGCCGGCTCGAGGTCGTCGACTCCAACCAGGGCACCACCTGGGTCGCCGGCGAGCTCGCCAACCTGTTCTCCCTCGACCCGGCCTCCGTGCGGGTGCGGTCCGAGCACGTCGGCGGCGGCTTCGGCAGCAAGGGCGCCCGTGCGCACCAGGTGGCCGCCGTGATGGCCGCGACGGTTCTGCAGCGCCCGGTCCGGGTCGTGATGACCCGCCGGCAGATGTTCTCGCTCGCCGGCTACCGCAGCCCCACGGCCCAGCGGGTCCGGCTCGGCGCCGACGCGGACGGGCGGCTGCGCGCTCTGGAGCACCGTTCGCTGAACCAGACCTCGTCCGTGCACGAGTTCGTGGAGCCGAGCGCCGCGGCGGGACGGTCGATGTACGGCGCCGAAGCCCACCACACGGCCAGCCGGATCGTACGGCTCGACGTACCGACCCCGACGTGGATGCGCGCGCCGGGGGAGGCGCCCGGCTCGTTCGCGCTGGAGTCGGCGTTCGACGAACTCGCCGAGCGGTGCGGCATCGACCCGATCGAGCTGCGGCTGCGGAACGAGCCCGACGTGGGTCCGGTGTCCGGGCTGCCGTTCAGCAGCCGCAACCTGGCCGCCTGCTTCGAGGAGGGCGCCCGCAGGTTCGGCTGGGCGGACCGGGACCCGCGTCCCGGAGTGCGCCGGGAAGGGCGCTGGCTGCTCGGTACGGGCACCGCCGCCGCCTCCTTCCCCGCGGGAGCCATGCCCTCCACGGCGGCCGTCACCGCCGAGGCGGACGGCACCTTCACGGTGCGGATCAACGCCGCGGACATCGGCACCGGGGCCAGGACGGCACTCACCGTGGTCGCCGCCGACGCGCTGGAGGTGCCGACGGACCGGGTGCAGGTGCGGATCGGGGACAGCGACCTCGGCCCCGCGATGATCGCCGGCGGCTCGATGGGCACCCGCTCCTGGGCGTGGGCCGTCACGACCGCCGCCGCCGAGCTGCGCCAGAGCCTCGCGCCGGGCGCCGACATCCCGGCGGAGGGCATCACCGTACGGTCGAACACGGCCGAGGCCGTCGGCGCCCTCGCCCAGAAGGAACGACACTCCTTCGGAGCCCAGTTCGCCGAGGTCGCCGTCGACCCGGCCACCGGCGAGGTCCGGGTGCGCCGCATGCTGGGCATCTTCGCGGCCGGCCGGATCGTGAACCCCCTCACCGCCCGCAACCAGCTCGTCGGCGGCATGATCTGGGGCATCTCCATGGCCCTGCACGAGGAAGCCGTCCGCGACCGCACCTCCGGCGGCCTCTACGGCGCCGACCTGGCGGGTTACCACGTGGCCGCGCACGCCGACATCCCGCACATCGAGGCCGACTGGGTCGACGACCCGGACCCGGACGACCCGGTCGGCATCAAGGGCATCGGCGAGGTCGGCATCGTGGGCGCGGCGGCGGCGGTCGCCAACGCGGTGTGGCACGCGACTGGCGTACGGCACCGGAACCTGCCGATCCGGCCCGACCGTGTGCTGCTGGCGGGCGGCGATGCTTGACCTCGCCGGACAGCTGCACGCGTGGATCGAGGAGGGCCGGGAGTTCGCGGTCGCCACGGTCGTCGCCGTCGGCGGCAGCGCCCCGCGCCCGCCCGGCGCCGCGCTGGCCGTCGACAGCGAGGGCACGGTGATCGGATCGGTCTCCGGAGGCTGCGTGGAAGGAGCCGTCTACGACCTCTGCCGCCAGGCACTCCAGGACGGCGAGCCGCTGGTCGAGCGGTTCGGCTACAGCGACGAGGACGCCTTCGCGGTCGGACTGACCTGCGGGGGAACCATCGACGTCATGGTCGCCCCGTACGACGCCTCGCAGACCTCCCAGGCGGCCGCGCTGTCGGCCGCCGCCCACGGCGAGCCGGTGGCGCTCGCCCGGGTGGTCCGGGGGCCCGCCGACCTCCTGGGCCGGGCGGTCCTCGTCCGTCCCGACGGCTCCCACGAGGGCGGTCTCGGCGGTCACCGGGACCTGGACCGCACGGCGGCCGACCAGGCCCGCGCACTGCTGGACACCGGCCGCACCCGTACGGTGGAGCTCTCCGAGGACGGCTCGCACTGCCCGGGCGGTCTCACCCTGCTGGTCGAGTCGGCCGTCCCTCCGCCGCGCATGATCGTCTTCGGCGCGATCGACTTCGCCGCCGCGCTCGTCCGGGTGGGCAAGTTCCTCGGCTACCACGTGACCGTGTGCGACGCCCGGTCCGTCTTCGCCACCCGGGCCCGCTTCCCCGAGGCCGACGACATCGTCGTCGACTGGCCGCACCGCTACCTGCGGGGGACGGAGACCGACCGGCGCACGGTGCTGTGCGTGCTCACCCACGACGCCAAGTTCGACGTGCCCCTGCTGACCGAGGCACTGCGGCTGCCGGTCGCCTACGTCGGTGCCATGGGCTCGCGTCGCACCCACGAGGACCGCAACCGGCGGTTGCGGGAAGCGGGTGTGAGCGAGCGCGAGCTGGCCCGGCTGCGGTCACCGATCGGCCTCGATCTGGGTGCCCGTACGCCCGAGGAGACGGCGGTGTCCATCGCGGCGGAGATCATCGCGGCGCGGCACGGCGGTACGGGGCATCCGCTCACCGGCTCGGGCGCACCGATCCACCGTGCCGGACGGGAGGCCGGCCAGCTGCCCCAGGCGGTCTGAGCGGCGAGCGTGCCGACGGCACGCCGGAGGGGCCGGAGCCGTTTCGGGCTGCGGCCCCTCCTCGGCACCGGGCCGCGAGCCGTCCGGCTGCGGTCCTCCGGGTGCCGGGCGCGGCCGGGTCAGGCCGCGGCCGGCTCGGTGGCGAAGCCGTGCAGACGGGCGATGACCTCGGTGAGCTGTCCGGCGACCTCGGCGTCGTCGGCCGGGTGCGTCTCGGCGAAGCGCGTCATGGAGCCGGGGATGGACAGCTTGACGTCCTCCAGCACCTTGCCGCCGGCCACGCCCACGGACTTGCGGGTCTCGTCGTGCGCCCAGACACCGCCGTACTGGCCGAACGCGGTGCCGACCACGGCGACCGGCTTGCCGCTGAGGGCTCCGGCACCGTACGGGCGGGACAGCCAGTCGATGGCGTTCTTCAGGACGGCCGGGATGGTGCCGTTGTACTCGGGCGTGAAGAGGATCAGGCCGTCGGCGGCGTTCGCCGCCTCACGCAGCCGCGCCGCGGCGGCCGGGACGCTGCCCTCGACGTCGATGTCCTCGTTGTAGAAGGGGATCTCGGCCAGACCCTCGAAGAGCTCCACGTCGGCGCCCTCGGGGGCGAGCTTGACGGAGGCCTCGGCCAGCTGGCGGTTGTGCGAACCGGCGCGGAGGCTGCCGACGAGGGCGAGGATACGAACAGACATGGTGACTCCCACGTACGTAGTGAAGTACGGCTTCGAAACACTGCCGTAACGATCCGGACCGGGGTCCGCTTAATCTTTCTAGCACTCTAACCGGACCGCGGTCCAGTTCTCTTCCCGATGCTTTACGCTGGCTTCATGTCCGCCGCCCCGCCGCCCTTCCCGACGCCCCAGGAGCCCGTCGACCAGCCCGAGCTGATCCAGCTCGGCAGCGCCCTGGAGGCCGACGAGCCGTGCCTGCGGGCCGACGCCGCCCGCAACCGGGCCCGCCTGCTGGAGGCCGCCGCACGGCTGGTGGCGGAGCGCGGCGCGGACGCCGTCACGATGGAGGCGGTGGCCGCCGCGGCCTGTGTCGGCAAGGGCACGGTCTTCCGCCGGTTCGGCGACCGTACCGGCCTGCTGACGGCGCTGCTCGACCACTCCGAGAAGAAGTTCCAGGCCGCCTTCCTCGCCGGGCCGCCGCCGCTCGGCCCCGGAGCGCCGCCGGAGGAGCGGCTGCGGGCCTTCGGCCGTGCGATGCTGCGCCGGTCGCACGACGAGCTGGAGCTCCAGCTGGCGGCCGAGCCGGGCGCGAGCCGCCGCTTCACCGCCCCGGCCCGCCGCGTGCTGCGCCACCACCTGGCCATGCTGCTGCGGCAGGTCGTCCCCGAAGCGGACTGCGAACTCCTCTCGCACACCCTGATGGGCCAGCTCGACCCGGCGCTGATCCACCACCTGACCGAGCAGTGCGGAATGCCCCTGGCTCGTCTGGAAGGCGCTTGGGTCGACCTGGTCGACCGGGTGACGGGCGAGGGTCCGGCCGGCTGAGGAGACCGCGGATCGCCGTGACCGCTCACGGCATCCTCACAACTCCCCCGCTCGAAGGGCGCATTGAGGCTTCTGCCAAGATGCCGTACGTCATGGTGCAGATACCGAAAACGCCCGCGCCCCCGTCCCCCGCACCGTCGCGCTCCGTACCCACGAGCGCCGATGTGGCCCGCCTGGCCGGCGTCTCGCGCGCGACCGTCTCCTACGTCCTCAACAACGCCACCGCCGTACGGATCAGCGAGCCCACCCGCCGTCGGGTCCACGACGCCGCGAAGGAACTCGGGTACGTCCCGCACGCGGCGGCCCGCAGCCTGCGCGCCGGGCACAGCCGGATGGTGCTGATCCCCGCGCCGACCTTCCCCGTCGGCCCGCTCTACAGCCGGTTCCTCACCGACCTGCAGGGCGCGCTCGGCAGCATGGACTACACGGTCGTGCAGTACGGCACCGGCGGCCCACACGGCGACGAAGCCGCCCGCGCCTGGGCCGAGTTGCGGCCCGTGGCCGTACTCGTGCCCGGGTCCGGCCTCGGCCCGCGCGGGGTCGCGGTGCTCAAGCGCTCCGGGGCACGGGTGGTGGTCACCCTCGGCCCGGAGACCATCGAGGGCGCACACGCCCTGCTCATGGACCACGACGTCGTCGGCCACAGCGCGGGCGCCCACCTCTACGACCGCGGCAGGCGCCGGATCGGCGTCGTCGTCCCGCAGGAACCCGGTCTGGAGGCGTTCTCCGCACCCCGCCTGGACGGGGTGCGCCAGTCCGTGCGGGGCACCGACGCCACCGTGACCGAACTGCCCCTCGCCTACGACGAGGAGGACGCCGCCCGCCTCGCCGCACGCTGGCGGACCCTCGGGCTCGACGCCGTGTTCACCTACAACGACGAGTACGCGATGCTGCTGATGCGGGCCCTGCAGGACGAGGGGATCCGCATCCCCGAGGAGACGGCCGTGATCGGCGCCGACGACCTGATGCTCGGCCGGCTGCTGCGCCCCCGGCTGAGCACGGTCCGTCTGCGACTGCCCTCCGGCCGCGAACTCGCCGAACTGGTCGACCGCGCGGTACGCAAACCCGGCACCGAGCCCGAGACGCACAAGGTGATGGGCGCCACGGTGCTGCAGCGCGAGTCCAGTTGACCCGGCCGCGGCGGGGCGGATGAGCCGGCACGGCACAACTCCCCGGCGGACGACCGGATCCGTACGCCAGTGAGCGGCGGGCCGCCCGATCGGCGCCCCGTGACCCGGCTAGGATGTTGCATGCTCAACAATCTGGGGACGCGTCAGAACACGGGTCGCGGCACACACCGCTGCGCCCGGTCGGCGCGTCCCGCCATGTGACCGCCGAACCGGCCGCGCACACACGGGACTTGCGCTCACCCCGTCAGCCGGTGACCGATCGATCGGAGAGCCGTCATGCCGTTGCTCGACACCAGGACCTGGCAGCCCCGCACCCTCACG
Source organism: Streptomyces sp. NPDC006372 (assembly GCF_040612515.1). Taxonomy (NCBI): domain Bacteria; kingdom Bacillati; phylum Actinomycetota; class Actinomycetes; order Kitasatosporales; family Streptomycetaceae; genus Streptomyces; species Streptomyces sp. NPDC006372. The sequence goes on from NZ_JBEXQJ010000016.1 coordinate 62,079, forward strand.
GGGCCCGGGTACACCGTCACCGAGCCCGCCACCGGCCAAGCCCTCGGCCCCCTCACCCTCGCCACGCCCGACGACGTCGCGGCCGCCGCCGGCAGCGCCGCCACCGCACAGCGTGAGTGGGCGCGCGCTCCGCACTCCGCCCGCGCGGCCGTCCTGCGCAAGGCGGGCGACCTGTTCACGGCGCACGCCGCCGAACTGCGCGAATGGCTCGTCCGCGAGTCCGGCTCCGTCCCCGGCAAGGCCGACTTCGAACTGCACGTCGCCGCCCAGGAGTGCTACGAGGCCGCAGCGCTCGCCTCCCGCCCGGCCGGGCAGGTCCTGCCCAGCGAGGCGCCGCGCCTGTCGTACACGCGTCGTGTACCGGCCGGCGTGGTGGGCGTGATCTCCCCGTTCAACGCCCCGCTGATCCTGTCCGTACGCTCCGTCGCCCCCGCCCTGGCGCTGGGCAACGCCGTCCTCCTGAAGCCCGATCCGCGCACCGCCGTCTGCGGAGGACTGTCGCTCGCCGCGGTCTTCGCCGCCGCCGGCCTGCCGCAGGACCTGCTGCACGTGCTCCCCGGCGGACCGGACGCCGGACAGGCCCTGGTCGCCGATCCGCGTGTACCGGTCATCTCCTTCACCGGCTCCACCGTCGCGGGACGGGCCGTGGGCGAGGCGGCCGGCCGTCACCTCAAGCGCGCCCACCTGGAACTGGGCGGCAACTCGGCCATGATCGTGCTGGAGGACGCCGACCTCGACGCGGTGATCTCGACGGCCGCCTGGGGCTCCTTCTTCCACCAGGGCCAGATCTGCATGACGACCGGACGCCACCTGGTGCACCAGTCCCTGTACGACGAGTACGTCGAGCGGCTGGCCGCCAAGGCCGACTCGCTCGCCGTCGGCGACCCGTACCGCGACCACGTCCACCTCGGCCCGATCATCGACTCCGGCCAGCTCGCCAAGATCAGCGGCCTGGTCGAGTCCAGCAGGGCCGCGGGCGCCAAGCTCGCCGCGGGCGGCACGCACGACCGGCTCTTCTACCGGCCCACGGTCCTCGCCCACGTCGGCGACCACACCCCCGCGTACACGGAGGAGGTCTTCGGCCCCGTGGCCCCCGTACGCCCCTTCAGCACCGCGGACGAGGCGGCGGCCCTGGCCGCGCGGAGCCCCTACGGCCTCTCCCTGGGCATCATCACCCGGGACCCGGCTCGCGGCCTGGACCTCGCCGAACGTATCCCCACCGGCATCGTCCACATCAACGACCAGACCGTGAACGACGAGGCCGTGGCGCCCTTCGGCGGAGTGGCCGCCTCCGGCACCGGCGCCCGCTTCGGCGGCGAGGCCAACCTGGAGGCCTTCACCGAACTGCGCTGGACGACGGTACGCGGAGACGTGGCTCCCTATCCCTTCTAAGGGTTCACCGCAGGGGCACCCGGTGCCCCTCGGCGGATCACTCGCTGTTCTGCGGCTGCTGGGCCTGCTGCTCGGCGATCGCCTTGCGAACGTCTTCCATGTCCAGATTCCGGGCCTGCCCGATGACGTCCGTCAGGGCGGCCTCGGGCAGGGCGCCCGGCTGGGCGAACACGGCGACCTGGTCGCGGACGATCATCAACGTGGGAATCGACTGGATACCGAAGGCCGCGGCCAGCTCGGGTTGCGCCTCGGTGTCCACCTTGCCGAACACCAGGTCCGGGTTCTCCTCCGCCGCCTTCTCGTACACCGGGGCGAACTGCTTGCACGGCCCGCACCAGTCGGCCCAGAAGTCGATCAGGACGAACTCGTTGTCCGTGACCGTCTGGTCGAAGTTCTCCTTGGTGAGCTCCACGGTGCTGCTCATGGCGTAAATCCCTCTTCCTGGTGTGGGGGCAAACCGTCGGCACAACACGGCCGACCTGGTACGTATTCCGCGCCCCTACCCGTGTGGCCAGAGCGCACACCACCCACCAGACTGACCTCATGACGGAAACGGAAACCAACACGTACGACGTCGTGGTGCTCGGGGCCGGGCCCGTGGGGGAGAACGTCGCCGACCGCACCCGCGCGGCCGGCCTGACCACAGCGGTCGTGGAGAGCGAGCTGGTCGGCGGCGAGTGCTCCTACTGGGCGTGCATGCCCAGCAAAGCCCTGCTGCGGCCGGTCATCGCCCGCGCCGACGCCCGCCGCGTGCCCGGCCTGAGCCAGTCGGCGCAGGGCCCCCTCGACGCCTCCGCGGTCCTCGCCCACCGCGACTACTACACCTCCCACTGGAAGGACGACGGCCAGGTCGGGTGGCTCGACTCCATCGGCGCCGACCTGTACCGCGGCCACGGACGGCTCACCGGCCCCCGCACGGTGACGGTGACCGGCCCGGACGGGGACGAGCACGTCCTGACCGCCCGGCACGCCGTCGCCGTCTGCACCGGCAGCCGCGCGGCTCTGCCCGGCCTGCCCGGGCTCGACAGCGTCGGGCCGTGGACCAGCCGGGAGGCCACCAGCTCGAAGACCGTGCCCGGCCGCCTCATCGTGGTGGGCGGCGGTGTCGTCGCCACCGAGATGGCCACGGTCTGGCAGGCCCTCGGCTCCCAGGTCACCATGCTGGTCCGCGGCAAGGGCCTGCTGCCCAGGATGGAGCCCTTCGCCGGAGAACTCGTCGCCGAGGCGCTCACCGAGGCGGGCACGGACGTCCGTACCGGAACCTCGGTGGAGTCGGTGTCCCGCGAGAACGGCACGGTCGTCGCCGTCACCGACAAGGGCGACCGCGTCGAGGCCGACGAGATCCTCTTCGCCACCGGCCGCGCGCCACGCACCGACGACATCGGCCTGGAGACGATCGGCCTCGACCCCGGCTCCTGGCTGCCCGTCGACGACAGCCTCCGCGTCATCGGCCACGACTGGCTCTACGCCGTCGGCGACGCCAACCACCGCGCCCTGCTCACCCACCAGGGCAAGTACCAGGCCCGCATCGCGGGCGCCGCCATCGCCGCCCGGGCCACCGGGGAGACCCTCCTGGCCGAGCCGTGGGGCGCCCACGCCGCCACCGCCGACCACGCCGCCGTCCCCCAGGTCGTCTTCACCGATCCCGAGGCGGCCGCGGTGGGCCTGTCCCTGGCCGAAGCGGAACAGGCGGGGCACCGGGTGCGTGCCGTCGACGTCGACCTGTCCACCGTCGCCGGGGCCGGTCTGTATGCCGACGGCTACAAGGGCCGCGCCCGTATGGTCGTCGACCTGGAGGACGAGATCCTGCGCGGCGTCACCCTTGTCGGACCGGGCGTGGGCGAACTCATCCACTCCGCCACCATCGCCGTCGCCGGCCAGGTCCCCGTCAGCCGCCTGTGGCACGCGGTCCCCTCGTACCCGACGATCAGCGAGGTGTGGCTGCGGCTGCTGGAGGCGTACCGGGACGCGTGACGCCGGGCGTCGTCAGCCACCCCGGGCCTGTCCCCGCCACGCGCGGTGCGGGCCCGGGGCGCGTTGTGGAAGTGCCGACCGTGCCGCACAACGATGTCTGATCGCCGCCAGCAAGATCCTGCTGTGGTGATCATGCTGGCGGCATGACGATGTCATCCCCTACGGACTCAGTGACAGTCCTCTCCGGCATGTATGCGGCCGAGGCGGAGTACTTGGCGGGCGGAGGCCCTGGCGAAGCCTCGTTCGACCTGCTCGCCCCCTTCTTCGCGCCGGATGTCGAACTGCATCAAGCAGAAGCCCTGCCCTACGGGGGTACTTGGCGTGGGCACAACGGTATGGCGCAGTTCTTCCTCGTGATGGGAGAGGTGTGGGAGTCGTTCGACATGGTGGAGCAGGAGTTTCTTGCCACCGGTGAGACTGCGGTCGTGCTCACACAGGTTCGTGCTCGCGCTCGTGCGACCGGCCGTGAACTCAGCTTCCCGATTCTGCAAACGATCACGGTCAAGGACGGGCGGATCACCGAGGTCCGTCCGTTCTACTGGGACACGCGGGCCATCGCCGACGCCTGCGCCGTGTCGGCAACCCAGTCGTGCGCGGGCACCACCAACTCCCGGTAGTCCTCGCTCCACAGGTCCTCTTCCGCCTCCGGCAGCAGCAGCACCCGGTCCGGCCGCAGCGCGTCGACGGCGCCCTCGTCGTGGGTGACCATGACGATCGCGCCCGGGTACGTGCCCACCGCGGCCAGGACCTCGGCGCGGGAGGCCGGGTCGAGGTTGTTGGTGGGCTCGTCGAGGAGCAGGACATTGGCCCCGGAGTGGACCAGGCCCGCCAGGGCCGTGGGGGTCCCCCCATGCCTTTAAGGCTATGGGGGAGGGTCTTCTCACCGCCGGAGAGGACGCCGACGCGCTTGCCGGTGTCGCCCCCGGAGAAGAGGAACGCGCCGAGGACCTGGCGGACCTCGCCGTCGGTGAGGTGCGGCGCGGCACCGGCCAGGTGCTCACGGACCGTCGACTCCGGGTCCAGGGTGTCGTGCTCCTGGGCGAAGTAGCCGAGGCGCAGCCCGTGTCCGTGGACCACCCGGCCGCCGTCCGGCGTGTCCTGCCCGGCGAGGAGGCGCAACAGGGTCGTCTTTCCGGCGCCGTTGGGTCCGAGCACCACCAGGCGGCTGCCCCGGTCGACGGCGAGATCGATGCCGCGCAGGACCTGCCGCTCGCCGTACGACCTGGTCAGGCTGACGGCGCCGAGCGGGATCCGGCCGCAGGGCGCCGGCTCGGGCAGCCGGATCCTGGCCGTCTTCTCGGCGCGCCGGGCCGGTTCGAGGTCCGCGAGCATACGGTCGGCGCGGCGGGCCATGTTCCGCGCGGCCACCGCGGTCGACACCCGGGCCCGCATCTTGTCGGCCTGGGCGTGCAATGCCGCCGCTTTGCGCTCGGTGTTCGCCCGCTCGCGCGTCCGTCGCCGCTCGTCGGCGTCCCGCTGGGCCAGGTAGGCGTCCCACCCGGTGTTGTGGACGTCGAGCGCTGCCCGGCCCGGGTCCAGGTGGAAGACCCGGTTCACGGTGCCGACGAGCAGGGACGTGTCGTGGCTGATCATCACCAGCCCGCCCTGATGGCTCGTGAGGAAGCCGCGCAGCCAGGCGATCGAGGCCGCGTCCAGATGGTTCGTCGACTCGTCCAGCAGCAGTGTGCCGTGCCCGGCGAACAGGATGCGGGCCAGCTCCACGCGGCGGCGCTGACCGCCGGAGAGCGCGCTCAGCGGCCGGTCCGTCAGCCTGGCCGGCAGACCGAGCCCGGCGGCGACCCGGGCGGCCTCCGCCTCAGCCCCGTAGCCGCCGCCTGCCTGGAACTCGGCCTCGGCCCGCACGTAGGCGTTCATCGACCGCTCCGTGCCGTCGGCCATCGCGGCCTCCGCGCGGCGCAGCGCCCGTACGGCACGGTCCAGGCCGCGTGCGGACAGGATCCGGTCGATGACGGTGACCGACTGGTCGGCGGCGCGGGAGTCCTGCGGGAGATGGCCGACGTCGCCGGTGCGGGCGACGGTGCCGGCGGCGGGCCGCAGGGCACCCGCAAGGGTGTGCAACAGGGTCGTCTTTCCCGCGCCGATGGGGGCACCTCCCTGCTCGAGCGAAGCCGGGAGCTTGGGGGAGGCCGACCAGGCCGATCCGGTCGCCGGGGGAGACGTGGAAGGACACGCCGGACAGCAGCAGACGGGCGCCGGCGCGCACGTCGACATCACGAACGGTGATCATGAGAAAACGCTCCGAAGAAGCAAGAACCAGCAAGAGGACACACGGGTGGCGTGGAAGCGGGTCCTCGGCTAGGAAATTCGGGGCATAGACATGGAGGTCACGGTAACGGAGGCGCCGCACCGGGCGCCTCCGGTCTTTTTTCCGTGCCTCAGGGCAGCTCGAAGCCGAGTGCCCGCGCGGCCTCCTCCGGCGTCGGCTGGGCCCAGCGCTCCATCACCGCCTGGTTGGACGAGAACGAACGCGACTCGGCCCGGTCCAGATACAGGACGCCGTCGAGGTGATCCGTCTCGTGCTGCACGATCCGTGCCGGCCAGCCCGTGAACACCTCGTCCAGCTCCCGCCCGTGCTCGTCCTGCCCGGTCAGCCGCACCTCGGCAGGCCGTGCCACCACCGCCTGCCAGCCCGGCACGCTGAGACAGCCCTCGAAGAACGCGGCCCGCGCGCCGCCGACGGGCTCGTACACCGGGTTGACCAGCACGCGGAACGGCAGCGGCACCCGTCCGCGCGCGATCCGCACCTCCTCCGGCACGGGGGCCGGGTCCTCGATCACCGCAATCCTGAGCGGCACACCGACCTGGGGCGCCGCCAGCCCCACGCCGGGCGCCGCGCGCATGGTGACCCGCAGGGCCTCGACGAACCGGGCCAGCAGTGCGGGCGTCAGCTGACCGTCGTAGGGCTCGGTGCCGCGCCGCAGCACCGGATCGCCGGCCGCGACGATGGGCAACGGGCCGCCGGCGGCCAGCAGTTGCTCGACCCGCTCGGCCAGGGGTGCGCGATCGCTCGGATTTCCCATCGCGTCAGGATGACACGAGCCCCCCACCCGTCGAGTGACGCACATCACACGGGTGTGCCGGGAACTGAACGCCCCACTGGCCCGACTACTGCACCGCAACGGCCGCCACCGCAGTGCGGCGGCCCAGGAGACGTCCCCCGGAGAAGCCCGCCGATGACCACCGCTCCCTCGACCACGACGGACGAGGCCCCGCAAGAACCCGCCCCGGCACCGTCGAGGAACAGCTGGGCCCCGCTGCGTCAGCTGGTCCTCCGCCTGCACTTCTACGCCGGGGTGCTGGTGGCGCCGTTCCTCCTCGTCGCCGCGGTCACCGGCCTGCTGTACGCGGCTTCCTTCCAGGCCGAGAAGGTCGTATACGACCACGAACTGACCGTCCCCGCAGGCGAGCGGAAGCTGCCGATCAGTGAGCAGGTGGCCGCCGCCCGCAAGGCCCACCCCGAGGGCACCGTCTCGGCCGTACGCCCCTCACCCGAGGCCGACGCCACGACGCGCGTGATGCTGTCCGGCGTCCCCGGTGTCGGCGAAGGCCACACGCTCGCGGTCTTCGTCGATCCGTACACCGCGAAGGTGCGCGGTTCCCTCGAACAGTACGGCTCAACCGGCGCGCTGCCGCTGCGCACCTGGATCGACGAGTTCCACCGGGACCTGCACCTGGGCGAATCGGGGCGGTTGTACAGCGAACTGGCGGCCAGCTGGCTGGGGGTGATCTCGGCCGGTGGCCTGGTGCTGTGGTTCTCCCGCCGCCGTGCGCTGCGCAAGGTGCGGGGGACGAGCGGGCGTCGCCGCACGCTCGGACTGCACGGCACGGTCGGGGTGTGGACGGCGGCCGGGTTCCTCTTCCTCTCGGCGACCGGTCTGACCTGGTCGGCCTACGCCGGGGCCAACATCGACGGGCTGCGGACCTCGCTGGGCCAGGCCACCCCGTCGGTGTCGGCGTCGGCGGGCGGTGAGCACGCCGGACACGGCTCCGCAGCCGGGCAGGCGGGAGACGCCACGCACGGTGTGGGCCTCGACAAGGTCCTGGCGGCGGCACGCGCGGAGGGCCTCGGCGACCCGGTGGAGATCGTGCCGCCCGCCGACGCGAACTCCGCGTACGTCGTCAAGCAGGTGCAGCGCAGCTGGCCCGAGAAGCAGGACGCCGTCGCCGTCGACCCGGCCGACGGCGAGGTCACCGACGTGCTGCGGTTCGCCGACTACCCGGTGCTCGCGAAGCTCACCCGCTGGGGCATCGACCTGCACACCGGCGTCCTGTTCGGCCTGGCCAACCAGATCGCCCTGATGCTGCTCGCGGCGAGTCTCGTGCTGCTGATCGTGTGGGGCTACCGCATGTGGTGGCAGCGCGGCCGGGGCAGCGCCTTCGGCCGGCCGATCCCGCGCGGTGCCTGGCAGCAGGTGCCGCCGCAGATCCTGGTACCGCTGCTGGCGGGCGTCGCGGTGCTCGGTTACTTCCTGCCGCTGTTCGGAATCCCGTTGGCGGCGTTCCTCGCGGTGGACATCCTGCTGGGCGAGATCGCCTACCGGCGGGGGAAGCGGTCGTACGGAGCCGGGACTCCGGCCGGGTAGCGGACCCGCCGACATGAAGGTGCCCGGCTCCACATGGAGCCGGGCACCCGTCTGCCACGGCGGTCAGCGCTGCTCGTCGAAGTCACCCGCGAGCGCGGAGGCGATCCGCAGATGCGATTCGGCCTCCTCGTGCCGGCTTTGCCGCTGGAGCGTGCGTCCCAGCATCAGCCGGGCGTAGTGCTCTACGGGATCCCGTTCGACGATCGTCCGCAACTCGGTCTCCGCGCGTCGCAGTTGAGCCGAGTGGTAGTAGGAACGGGCCAGCAGCAGCCGCGGCCCGGTCTGCTCCGGCACCTCCTCGACCAGCGCGACCAGGACGCGCGCGGCGGCGGCGTAGTCCTTGGCGTCGAAGAACATCCGCGCGCGCTCCCAGCGCTCCGCCGGTGTGCCGTGCGCGTAGTAGTCCGTGTCTCGGGTCGTGTCGTGAGTCGTGTTCACTCGGGGCCTCCTTCGAGGCCGACAACCGAACCCGTTGGTTCAATATTCCACTACTTGGTGAGGGCGGTCTGCTGGGTGAGGGTGTTCAGCTCGGCGTTCGCCCGCTCGGTGATCAGGCCCAGCACCCGTCCGGCGACGGCCAGGTCCTCCTCCGGGATGCCGGCGTAGATCCGGGCGGTGAAGGGCGCCGTCTCACCGGCCGTCCGGGTGTACAGCTCCCGCCCGGCGTCCGTGATCCGCACGCCCGCCCCCTCGACGGGTGCCAGCAGCTCCGCGGTGATCAACTGGTCGATCACCGCCTGCGCCTCGGCCGCGTCGTTCTTCAGCGCCCCGGCGACACCGTCGACGATCCGCTCGCGCTCGACCGGACCGTCGGCCGTGGCGGCGAGCCGCAGTGTGACGGACTGCTGGAAGGTGACGCCGTGCCGGGCGAGTACGTTCTCCAGGACCGCCCGGGCGGCGTAGTGGGCCAGGGCGATGACGCGGGGGTCGACCAGGGGAGTGGTGGTGGTCATGACTGCTCCGTCTCGTTCTCGCTGGAAGGATCAAGAGGTGCGTCGAGCAGGGCCGTCAGGTCGCGCGTGAACTCCTGGGCCCGAGCGCCGTCGAGACCGCCGAGCGGCTCCATGAGCTGCTGGAGGAGCCCCCGGACGACCGTGATCGCCCGCTCGGTCACCTCGCGGCCCTGGTCGCTCAGTGCGAGCTGCACCGCACGGGGGTCGCGGGGGTCCCGGGTGCGCTCCAGGAGGCCGGCGGACTCCAGCGTGCGGGCGAGTTTCGACACGTAGAGCGGCTCGAGCCCGGTGTGGTCGGCGAGGCGACGCTGACTCGGCCGTTCGCCGGAGCGCTGCATGCCGTGCAGCGAGGCCACGAGCGAGTACTGCGCGTGGGTCAGCCCCAGCGGGGCGACGGCCCGGTCGACCGCCACCCGCCACTTCGTCGACAGCCGCCACACCAGGAAACCGGGCGTCGGCCCTTCGAAACCTCTGCTCATGGCAGATACAGTACATGGCTACTATATACATGGCTACTGTTTTGCCGAGGGTCAGAACACCTGCGCACGGCCCGAATGACGCACTGACGCGGGGTCGTCCTCCGGGCTAGGTTGGGCGCCATGAGCAATCTTGAGCGCGAGGCGGCTCCCGCCCTGTGCGGTGGCCGCGGCTTCGTCGTGGCGGAGCCCGTGCGTGAACTTCTCAGTCCTCGCCGGGTCAGGCTGGGCGAGTCCAGCGAGGTCCGCAGGCTGCTGCCCAACCTGGGTCGCCGTATGGTCGGTGCCTGGTGCTTCGTCGACCACTACGGGCCCGACGACATCGCCGACGAGCCCGGCATGCAGGTGCCGCCGCACCCCCACATGGGTCTGCAGACGGTGAGCTGGCTGCACGAGGGGGAGGTGCTGCACCGCGACTCCACCGGCAGCCTCCAGACGATCCGCCCGCGCGAACTGGGCCTGATGACCTCCGGCCGCGCGATCAGCCACTCCGAGGAGAGCCCGCGCTCGCACGCCCGTTTCCTGCACGGCGCGCAACTGTGGGTCGCCCTCCCGGACGGTCACCGCCACACCGAGCCGCGCTTCGAACACCACGCCGACCTGCCGACCGTCACGGCACCCGGCCTCAGGGCCACCCTGATCCTCGGCGACCTCGACGGAGCGACCTCGCCGGGCACGGCGTACACCCCGATCATCGGAGCCGACCTCGCCCTCACCCGAGGCGCGGACGTACACCTGCCCCTGGAACCGGACTTCGAGTACGCGGTCCTCTCCATGTCCGGCGAGGCCCACGTGGACGGCGTCCCGGTCCTGCCCGGCTCGATGCTCTACCTCGGCTGCGGCCGCACCGAACTCCCGCTCCGGGCGGAGTCGGACGCGGGCCTGATGCTCCTGGGCGGCGAACCGTTCGAGGAGGAGCTGATCATGTTCTGGAACTGGATCGGACGGTCGCAGGACGAGATCGTACAGGCTCGTCGGGACTGGATGGAAGGTTCAAGATTCGGAGAGGTGAAGGGATACGACGGGGCTCCACTTCCGGCCCCCGAATTGCCGCCTACTCCTTTGAAACCGCGAGGAAGGGTTCGCTGACCTGCCAAAACGGCAGATGGGTTGGTGGTGGGGCGGGCGATGCGTCGCTGTGCATGGCCTCCCGCCGCTCCGTCACGCAGGGCGGTCGATTGGACGTGTGCAGGCTCGCTCCGCCGTGATGCGCCATTCCACGGCGTGTCCGTCTGTGGGTGGCTGTGACAGGACACTTGCTAACCCTTTGCTAACTCTACTGACGCGTCATCAAGTCTGGTGTGTGTACGGGTCATACCCTCCGGCGACGTGGCGGGGGCACTTCAGGTTGGGCGGGCCTCTGGGGAAGGGGTTGTTCTGGCGGGCGGGCCGAGTCACGTTCCGGTGCGGAAACTCAGTGCTCACCTTGATCTTTTGTGGAGAGCCGACAAGTGACAGTGCGCGAGGTGGACTTGCGGTGCCCCTTCGTGAGGGAGGGCTGCGTCGCAATGTTCCCAGCAGGTTCTTGGTCTGCTGGTGGTACACGTCTGGCCTCGCTTCTGACCTGCGGCAAAGGGTGGAAACGTCTGGTGCGAGGCTGAGATGGTCCGCGCCTGGTCCGGATCTCGGTGAGTAGTCCGTGGTGCTGGCGAGCGAGCCTCGCGGTACCACATGGCACAGGTTGTAGAGACCGTCCATGGGCGTCCATGTCAGTCCACGGTGACCGTGTAAGGCCAGGTCAGAGCGTTCTGGTCCGGGGGAGTCGACGGAGTTGGTGGCAGGTGTGTGAGAGAGGCGTTCGACGAGAAGCCCCGCAGGTGCGGTCCGGCGGGGCTATTCAGCGGGCGGTTTCTGCGACTGTCATGGGCATCATTTCGCTGGGGTTCCCCTCTTGGTGTACGGAGGCTGGGACGCGGTGACAACAGGACTCCACGGTCGAGTCGCAGCGTGCGGCCCGGCAACTCATTGCGATCGACTGTGGCGCACGCCATTCGCTCCTGCAAAAGTTGAACGAGAAATTGCGCGTCCACGTGATGCGAACGTCGGAAACGCATATTCAAATAGCCCCGACTGGGGGGGGAGGGCTACTTGACCGGCCGCGGCAAGGAAGATTACGCGGAGCCCCTCGCGAAGATGCGCCGTAGCCCATGAAGTCCTGTGCGCTCTCAGGCTCAGGGTACGAGATCTCAGGCCCAGGGTACGAGATGAGTCTGGCCGACCCACCTGTTCGTTTTGGAGAGGTCCTGGTAGGAACCGCGGTAGCCGATCGAGTGGAGTACCAGCAGTGCCAGGTAATGACGGGTGAGAAGCCAGGTCTCGGTGACCAGCCCTTTGACCGAATAGACGGGCTCTTGTTCCTCTTTGGGATGTACAAGGCGGTTACGGACTCGAGTGACGACGTCGGCGCCGTCTATCGGCCGGGTTCTGTCCAGTTGCTGTCGGGCCGCGAAGACGGCGGCCGCAGGCATTCGGTCTTCGTGCACTTCCAGATCTACCCCTGCGTCCGTCAAGACCGCACGCAGCTTCCTATGCGCTGGCCAGGCGCGGGATGTGAACTCGGCTTCCGTGAGTCGACCGGTGAGCACGAGTTTCTGCCACATCACGTGTTCCAGTCCGGCAGCTCCGCTTATAATCCGCTGTTCGACGAATCCTCGGTCGGCTATGGCAGTGATCGCATACTGCATCTGCAGGCGAAGCGCCTGCCCTTTGCAGGGGTCGTGGAAGGCGGGCAGGAGGCAGGCCAGCAGATCGGCCAAGGACGCCTGGTCTTCGGGATACCACCAGCCGGAGCTGATGCGGCGTGCTGGGTCGCAGAGCATCGGGGCCCACTGGCCCCACACCGTTTGCTCCTGGTCGTTCTGGCCGACAGGCAGGGCGGGGGCGACCCACCGGCCGAGCGCGAAGGACAGTCCGACGTGCAGGGCACCGAGAACAGGGGTGACCTCGGCGGCCGTGAACGTGGTTCCGTTCAGTCGGCGGATCTCCATCACGTGCGTCATGACGTAGACGTCGGCCTGATGCACGCCAGAGAAGACGGCCTTGTGGTCGGGACGAACGTCCAGCGTGATCTTCCATCCGTCTGCCTCGTACGCACTGCGTCCGGCGGCCACCAGTAGCGGCGTTCCATCACCTGCACGGGCTGCCAGGTGGGCAGTCCCGTGCCAGCGGGGGAGGTTGAACCAGTGGGCGACGACCCGGTCGAGCGCAGCGTCGGGGTCTCCGTAGGAAGTGCCATTGGACCAACCGCTCACGGCATCCGTGCCGGAAACTGGCAGTTCAAAGCCGAGGTCGACCAGGCTCAGTTCGGTCCTGCCCGTCGAGGTGGGGTCATAGTCCTCGGTATGCATCCTCCATGAGATCCCCGGTTTCGGAGAGCAGTCGTACTGGACAACCCCGGGTACCTCAGTCCCGGCCGGTCCGGCAACCTGCCCGCTATAGAGGGTGATCGACTCGCCTGGTGCGTTGAAGGGGTATACCGGTGGCACGGGAGTTTCGGCACTGCGCCAAGGTGATGAGGCAGACATGCGCTGCACCCTAGACGCTCCCACTGACAATGACCGAGCAGTGCAGGCGAGCGCTGCCCAACCTGCCCCCTCGAAACTCAACACTGCACGAAGACGTCCCGGTTTACGTGGAGTCAAGTTACTGAACTCCCAGGGAGCTCATGAAGATCTTTGCGCTGCCTTGGGGCGCCTGCAATCTGTTGACTTACCCAGCAAGAGAGGAAGGGGGTAGTGACGACACGAGTGGTGCGGCCGATGCACAACACAAGACATCGAAGCTTTCCTCGACGCATCAGCTCGTAGCCCCTCGATGGGGAGGTGTGCGCTTTCTTGTTTGATGGTCGCACTACGAGCCGACGGACTCCCATGGCAGAGCAGGCTGCTGGGGAAGCCGAGACAAGGTGCGCAGGAGATCGTCGCGGTTGAACTCGATGCCGGCTGTCAGCAGGGTGCGGGTGTGTAGGTCGAGTGCATCGACGAGGTCGTCGGGGAGGCCGACTGCGATGGGAATCTGCCAGGCGTCCTTGAGGAAGGTGCTCAGTTCGTGCTCTTCGACCCGGAGGTGCACGTGAATCGACCAAGGTTCGACCGACTTCATCGGCCCACGGACGGAGCGGCCACGCGCTCCGATGATCCGGTTCCCTGCGAGCTGAAGTGCACGCAGTACGGCCATCTCCGAGACTGCGGTGATCAGTACCGCGCTGCCTTCCGTTTCCAAGGCTTACTCATCCCTTCTCCACCGCCGCGAGTGTGTGTGCGGTGCAACACGTTGTGTTGGATCGGCTTATGTGATGAGAACGGCGTTCGCCTTCACGTGGTTACTTCAGGGGGTTGATTCCTCACCAGAGGCATCTGCGGTCACTGTCCACGGACTCGTGCAGCACGTTCGCGCTCTTCAGCCTGATGAAGCAGCTCCTCTTGCTGTGCGCGGCCGGCTGCAGCGACCGGGCGCAGCGCAGGTACTCGGTAGGCAAGAGCGGTGAAGTAGTCCAGAAGCTGAGAGTGCATCCGCGAGCGGTCCCCTGACCAGGAGTCGTACCAGGCGACAGCCGCCGCGATCCTGCCAGCGCTCGCTCCTCGCTCCAACAGGAGCGGACCGATCTTCTCTACAGCCGCGTTGCGCTGCCCAAAGAGGGCGTCGACCAGCTTGTCAGGGCTTACGGCGTGTTCGTCGAGCAAGTGCTGGGCCAGCTCGGTATCCGAGCCCACGAGATGGATGAGCGCGCTGTGGCCAACGCAGGGCAGGCCGATGCAGTGGATGGCCAGACGTAGCCGGTGCGGACGTGGGAGGTAAGCGAGGATGTGATCGCTGTCGTGCGGGAGCGGCGAGGCGTACCAGCCCTGGGCGGTCATATCCTGCAGCCGCTCGCGGAACCATGATTCGAAAGTGTCGGCGTCATGCTCCGCGAGGTACGCGAGGACTTTGCCCGCTCGCCATCGGTTGTGCGGGGGCAGGTGTTCGATGCGCAGGTTCTGCATCGCGCGGCGCCATGATGCCTGCCATTCTGCTGGCAGGGCGGGGCCGTGTGGTGCTCCAACCGAGAAACTGATCGCTGCGCTCGCGGCGATGGCAGGGACGGTGTGGATGAGCAGGCGATGCATGACATCGTCTGGTTCGTGGCGAATCAGCGTCTCCAACAATGCCGCGTCCTCGGCCCGCATCGAGTCGATCACCAGCTCTCCCGACTGATCCACCACGCCGCGCGCGAGGACAGCACTGATGACAGTGGGTCGGGAGGCAGCATCGTCGAGGGCCGCGAGCAACACGGACGGCGGCACAGCGTCGGGCGCCGTGGTGAGCCATTTCGTCAGGGCAGCCCCCAGCAGCAGGGCGTCAGCTGATTCGGCGGCTGCCTGGTACCAGGCAGCCGGGTCGGTCATCAGCTCGCCCATGCGGATGGCTGTCAGATGGCCGGTGTATTCACCGACGACCTGTGCCTGCTCGGCCAGTTCGCCGAATCGGGCCACTCCGGCGCGAGGTCCCAGAGCAGTCAGTTTCTTTGCGAGTGTCTGCGCTTGAGTGAGCACTTGCTCGGTGGCTGCCTCGTAATCATGGGTGAATTCGACGCTTCCCCATTCACAGAAGGACTGAAGGTCGGAGTCGACGTCGAATGTGGGCAGCTTCTGGCCAGCTGTTTGAGCCCGGCTCTGGACCCGGGCGAGTTCGCGGTGAGCGCGCATCGCTGCTCCCGGGCTGTTTTGCAGCAACGGGTGGAGTGAAGCAAGAATGCGGCGTCCGCCCTCGGCCCCCCACCGCATCTGCTCGGCGGAGGGAGTCTGGCCACGGGGAGCGACGCCCAAGCCGAGCCGGACCCATCCCAGCGCCATGTCGAGCAGGGCGACCAGCGCGACGGGCGGACAGGGGACCCTGTCCTCGCTTTCCGTATCACAGATCAGAAGCGGCACTACCTGCTCCCACAGACCGAGTAGTCTTGAGAGATTGTCTGCGGCGTCCACGCCATGGGCGAGTGTGACTGTGTTCGGTGCCCCTGGGTCCGGCCAGTTCCCCGATACCTCGATGCTGAAGATGCCCGCCAGGGCTTCGGTGGCTACGCTCCATTGCTCGTCCGAGGCGCGATGGCGGCGCATCCAGTCGAGTACCGCCCGCAGCAGTCGGGTGCGGATCTCAAGGGACGTACCGAAGTCGGGGTCGATCAGGCCGGCCAGATCGCTGAGCACGCGCAGCGGGTGTTCCGGAGTGGAGTTCCGACGCCGCCTATCTCCTACCGCCAGGGCCAGCAGTCCTCCGATTGCTTCCGGCAGCAAGAACTGACGTGCGCTCTGGATGAGTTGCCGGCTCGCTGCATCACCGAGAGGGTCAACGAGCACCCCATACAGCTCTTCGGGTTCGCGAGGAGTGGCCAGCACGGCCAGAGCCCCGTTCACCGCGAACTGGGCCGCGCGGGGGTCTAGGCGGGCATACTGCGCCACGACGGCGAAGGTGCTGACGTCCCAGGACGTGGGGGCCGAGAGCGAGTGGATCCACTTCTCTGCTTGTGCCCGTGCCTGCGAGGAAGGGGATACCTCGGCTGCGGACATCACTGCGGACGCAAGGTTAAGCGAGTGGTCGGGGAAGGCATCGACCAGCGTGGCCCACGGCCGCCGCACCGGACTGGTGAAGAACCAGCGCGCTACCAGCGGCGCGCACAGGGCCGGCTGCAGACGCCAAACGTCCTTCACCGACTCGACCAGGCCATTGTGTGCAAGGCCCTCCATCATGCCAGACAACTCAGCGGGAGCCACTCCGACCAGGGGCGCGAGGGCGTACAGCATTTCCGGCGATGCGCCGCCCAGGGCGGCTACACAGGCCAGCGCATCCAGCACGGTATGTGATGTTGTTGCCTCACTCAGGTACCGCTCGACGTGCGCTACGTGCGCTCTGCCGCTGAAGACGTCCCCGCCCTGCCCACTGGTCAACAGCTCGCACAGCGTCACCGCCCACCCCGGCCGCCCGTCCGCTTGGTCGAGTACTGCAGCCCGGGACCGATGACCGGTGACACCCGCGGTGGTGACCAGCGTGTTCATCTCCGTCCGTTCGAGAGGGCCCACGCTGATGACCAGCGCCCCGGGCAGCCAGCCAACCACCTCATCGAGCCGATCCGGCCAGGTCGTTACCACCGCGGAGAACAGAAGACCGGTCTGTCGACGGGTGTGTCGCAGGACACGCACCGCATCAGGATGAGCATGAGCATCGTCCACGACCACTGCTCTCGGCAGCACCAGAAGCAGGTCGTCATGAAGGTGAGCCAGCGAAGCGGGCTCTACGTAGACCACCTGATCTCCGAGCTGACCAGTGAGCCGAGTTTTGCCCACCCCCGGAACTCCAACGAGCACCACATCCTGGCAGGCATCCACCGCAGCAGACAGGGCCTCAACCTCACTCCCTCTGCCCACCAGTGGCGGTGGGCTCACCACCAGAGGTGCCTCCAAAGGCTCGTCGAGCAAGGCGCCGAGTCGGCCCTCGATACCCAACAAGCTCCGCCGCCATGCCGCATCACGCACCAACTGGTGAACGAACCACTCCTGGGCGTACACGTGGGCTGGAGGAAGCCCTCGGTCCGAGCACAGCTTGTCCAGAGCCCTCCGGGTACGAGCGTCGACGGGACGCGAGCTGGCCACGACAACGAGATCCACCTGCAAGCCCTCCTCCTGCATCCGACCCAGGCCGTTGCGCACATTGGCAATCGGATCACCAGTGGTGACCATAAGGCGCCCCCGCGCCTGAGGATCATTGCTGTCGGAGGGAAAGTAGATGTCTGCGTCACGGCCGAAGTCATGACCGCCCTCGACCGCCGACAGCCCCGGATACCGGGACTGCAACAGGGCACAAGCGCACCGTTCGAACTCTGCTGGATGGACAGATCCGTTGAGAGCCTGCCGCACGCGGGCCGGAAGATTCACAGCCCACATGCTACGCACCGCGCCCGGTCTACGAATATGGAAAGCCGCATGAGGAGACCGAGGTGCCTGCGGGAGTTCGACTTCGACGCCAACCCCAACATCGATGCCGCTGTCGTCCACACCCTTGCTACCTGCGAGTGGGTGAAGAAGGGGCAGCCGCTCTGCCTGATCGGCGACTCGGGCACCGGCAAGTCCCACCTGCTGATCGCGCTGGGCACCGAGGCTGCAATGGCCGGGTTCCGGGTGAAGTACACCCTGGCGACGAAGCTCGTCAATGAGCTGGTCGAGGCTGCGGACGAGAAGCAATTGACCAAGACGATCGCCCGCTACGGAGGCGTCGACCTTCTCTGCATCGACGAACTCGGCTACATAGAACTCGACAGGCATGGCGCTGAGCTGCTGTTCCAGGTGCTGACGGAACGCGAGGAGAAGAGCAGCGTCGCCATCGCCTCCAACTGCCGTTTGGAAAAGCGCACTTGTTCCGGCGAACCCGTGCGAGGTGGCGGCGAAGTTTCACAGGTTCGACCTTGCGGAGACGACGAAGAGAGTCGGTCGGGCCTTATCTCGCCGCAGTGATGACGTAGTCGATCGCGGTGGCGACGTCCTCGGCGACATGGGTGGGCTGGTAGGAGTCCTGGGCCCACGGCTGTCTGTTCGACACCCATACGCTTCGAAGCCCGAGCGCGTTGGCGCCGGCGATGTCGGCATGCGGGGAATCGCCGATGACCCACGCGCCCGCGAGGGGCACTCCGACGGCATCCGCGGCAGCGTGGAAGATCTCCGGTTCGGGTTTCTTGTGGCCGACCGCCTCGGAGATCGCCCAGCCCTGGGCGAGCTGGTCGAGTCCGGTGTGACGGATCTTGGCTTCCTGTTGGGCAGTGTGGCCATTGGTGACGATCACGCAGGTCCAGCCGGCGGCATGTGCTTTGTCCAGCGCCGCGCGGGAGAGGTCGGCCAGTACGACGCGATCGGCGGCGCCATGGTCGAGCAGGGCATGGATGGCCGTGGTGGGCACCATGCCCCGAAACCGGTCGGTCATGGCCGCGGCGACATCGTGGCGGGCGGTATAGCCGCTGGCATCGAGAGCCATCACCCACGTGAGGTCGGTGTCGGGCAGGCGATACTCGGTGAGGAATGCGGTGACGGCATCACGGAAGGCGGCGTCGCGGTCGACCAGGGTGTTGTCGAGGTCCAGCATCAGCAACGGCATGATCGGCAGTAGATCACGGGCGATGATCTCGGGGCAGGTCGGTTTCCCGTCCAGGGTCGACGTGGTCGGCGAGGTAGATGAGGGTGGCCTGCGGGTCCATGCCGAAGGCGGCCGCGACGAGCTTGGGGTCCATGTTGTTCACCAGATCGACGAGGCGGGGCCGCCAGCAGCGAGGATCAGGGGCTAGCGGAGGCTTGGCAATGGGCTTGGGGCGCAGCGACGTCAGGTCCGGACCAGCTCATGGCAGCGGTACAGCAGGCGGCGACCTGTCGATTCTGCGCGCCAACGCGGACCAGAATCCGACCATCGCCGTGAAACTGGCGCAGCGCTATCAGCAACTCGGCGATCTCGAAAAGGCTGCGCCACCCTGCAAAAGGCCGCGACATACTGGCGCGATGCGCAGCTAATGACATTGGCAGCTCCTGGCTACCAACGCGCCAGGAACTACGAGAAGTCCAAGAAATGGGAACAGGCCACAGACGTGGCCATCGCACTCTTGCGTCTGGATCCGCACAACCTCGACGCACGCTGGGCCCTGGTGAAGTGCTACGTCACACGGGCACAGCCCGACGAAGCGCGGCAGACACTCACTGAGCTCGGCGAAGTGGCCGCACCACGACGCCGCGACGAACTGATGCAGAGCTGGCCACAGGATGAAGAGTTGGAAGCTTGTCCGGTAGGCCCTCCGTTTTGCGGGCCCCGTGGCACCTCTCCCGGGCCGGGTCGGAGTAACGCTCGACCCGGCCCGGGAGGTCCGACGGGCCGGGACGCCGTCCGGGCCGAGGATCCCCGTGGCATGGCGCGTCCACGGCACCTCCCGGCCGGCGCTGCAGAGCCGGGAGGACAGAGTCATCAGCCTGCGACCCGCAGCGTCCGCGCCGGTCAGCCGGAGCCGGAGCGCCCGGCTGCCACCGGGCAGACGGCAGGCCATGCCGACGATCGCGATCGGCTCACGGGCCGCCTCCTCGACCGCACGAAGCCGCCGCCGGGTGGTACGCAGGTCCGCGGTGAGCCGCTTCAGGGCGTCGACGCCCTCGCGCTCGCCGACGACGGCGCCGACCGTCCCGTGCGTCACATCGCTCGTCATGGTGTCGTCGCCCTTTCTGTGCGCGGGGAAAACTCTTCGGCGGCGTACGGTTCCGTGCGCGTGTCCACGGCTGCGCGCGTGCGCGTACGCCCGGATATGCGGAGGGGGGAGGGGGCTCACAGAGGCCTGCGCACCTGTCTCCGCTACGTCATGACAGGCGCAGTTCGTTGTCCGCGATCTCCAGCAGCTCGTCCAGCGAGGCGTCCCCGAACTCGTCCTCGGAGTGCGGTGTCAGCCGGTCCAGCAGATGCCGCAGCCGTGTCGTCACGTGCTGACGCTCGGCGGCGCGCTGGGGGTCGTCGTCGGAGCCGCTGCCGTCGCCGGAGTCGGCGTCGAGCAGACCGTGGGCGAGGAGCCCGGCTTCCAGGTGGTCGAGGCGGGCGAGGAGTGTCGCGTCCCGGTTCCGGTCCGGTCGCCGACCCGGCGCTCTCCCCGCCCCCTCGACCAGCAGCCCGTCCAGAAGTTCCGCTACCGCGGCGGGAGTCGGGTGATCGAAGGCCAGCGTCGTGGGCAGCGGCAGCCCGGTTGCCTCGCTGAGCCGGTTGCGCAGCTCCACGGCCTGCAGCGAGGTGAAGCCGGACTGGAGGAAACCCTGCTCCATGGCGACCGCGTCCGCGTCCTCGTGCCCCAGCGCCTGTGCCACCTGCACGCGTACGAACTCCCGGACGGCGTGGGCCCGTTCACCGAGCCGAGACCGGCGAGGGACAGCCCCCGGGCGCCGCCGACGCCCGGAGCCGTGCCCATCGCGGTGTCATCGCCCGCCGAACCCTCCCGGCTCTCGACGCCGAACGGATACGTCGGCAGGGCGATCCGCCGTCCGTCACCGCCCTGGAAGAAGGTGTCCCGGAGCAGGGCGACCCAGTCGACCGCAACCCCGCGCACATGCAGGCGCGCCGCCGCCGTCAGCCAGGCCGTGAACCCGTCCTGGTCCCGGCGGAGGGTGCCCACGACGCCGGAGACCGCCCCGGCACCGGCCCCGACGTCCTCCAGCGTCTCCTGCACGCCACCGAGCAGCACAGGATGCGGACTGACCTCCAGAAACGTCTGATGACCCGCCGCCGACAGGGCCCGTACGGCCGACTCGAAACGGATCTCGGAGGTGAGGTTGCGGACCCAGTACGCGCTGTCCAGACCGGCCGTCTCGCACTCGCCGCCGGTGAGGGAGGAGTAGAAGGGCACGGCGCCGGGGACCGGGGCGATCGCCGCCGTGCCGGTGAGGAACTCGGCGGTGTCGACGGTCAGACCCGGGGTGTGCGCGGCGAGACCGAGGCGCAGCGGCTTGGCACGCACGCCCCGCGCGGCGAGCGTCTCGACGATCTCGGTCACGGCGGCGTGCTCACCGCCGAACAGCACAGAGCGCGGACCGTTCGTCCCCGCGAGATGGACCCGCCCGCGCAGGTGATCGGCGTCGAGCAACGGCAGGAACTCGCCGGGGGAGAGGGCCGCGGCGGCCAACTCGCCCTCGCCGGCGGCCTTCGCCTGCATCCGGCTCCACAGGACGGCCACCCGCGCGGCCTCGTCCAGCGTCAGTGCGCCCGCGCCATGGGCGGCGGCGATCTCGCCCAGACTGGCGCCGACCGTGACCGCGGGTTCCACCCCGCAGGAACTCCACAGCGCGGACAGCGACACGCTCACCGCGAACAGGACCGGCAGGACGACGTCCACGTCGTCGAGGGACGGCGCCCCCGGGACGCCGCGCAGGACGTCGACCGGCGACCAGGGCACCAGCGGCGCGAAAGCCCGCGCGCAGTCCTCCATCCGGGACCGGAACACCTCGGAGCCGTCCAGCAGGTCGACCGCCATGCCCGGCCACCGGGAGCCCAGCCCGGGAAAGACATGGACCGCCCGTTCCGTGCCCTGCACGCTCAGGCCGGGCTCGGTTTGGACAACCATCGGGGTGAACCCGCCCTCGGCGACCGTCCGCAGCCGGCGGAGCATCTCCGCCCGGTCGGCGGCCAGCAGGACGGCCCGCCGTCCGAGGCCGGTCGTCCGGGGCGTCGCCAACGACCACCCCAGATCGGCCGGCGACACCCCGGGGTCGGCCTCGACCCGGGCCAGCAGATCCCGTGCCAGCGCCGCCAGCGCCGCGTCGCTGCCCGCCGACAGCACGAGCGGGACGGGCCGTGCACCCATCGGAGCCGGCACTCCACCAGGGGCGGTCCGGTCGCCGGGGGCGAATGCCTCCACCGGCGCGAGCACCCGCTCACCGGCCCGTACGGCGGTGGAGTGCCGTCGTACGACCGCTATCCCGCCCGTGACGGAACCCGCCACCGCCACCTCGCACTTACCATGACGCAGGTGCTCGGCGGCCTCCTCGACGGCCGCCCGCGCGGACAGCCGAGCCTCCAGAGTCACCCGGGGCCCCCGCCACCAGCGGAGATCGCTCCCGACGAGCGCCGCGAGCCCGTCCGAGCCGTCGGCAACGCCGTCCGCGTCCGCCCCTGCACGAGAAACACACCGACATCGGCGTCCCGCAGCGCCCCGGGCACGATCCCGGCGTCCTCCAGCGCGGTCCACACCAGGTGCAGCACGCCGAGCCGCTGCCGCGACGCCCCGCGCACACACTCCCCGAAGAACGCCGTGACCCCGTCGGGCGCACAACGCACCCGCACACCCACCGGACCGGACCCGTCCGCCAGGCGCACGGCCTCGGGAGCCTCCTCCGGGATCGCCAGACCGACGATCACGATCCTGGCGCCCACGTCGTCAGATCCGGGCCAAGGCAGTCTGCTCGTCACGATATCGTCGGCCTTCTCGTCACTGGCGTCGTCGGCCATGCCTGACGTGGTGGTCCTTCCACACCCGCCACCACGCACTTGATCGACAACATGCTGACGGTGCCGACTTGACCGCACCTTGAGCCCGACTGGACATCGCGCGGCACACGTGGAATGAACGCCGTTCACCGCCGAGGAGAACAGGCCTCCTACTTCCGCTTGCGCGCCCGCTCCGGCTTTCGCTCAACGATCACCGTCTGGGGCGCCGCAGGCACCTCGTCGTCAGCCGGCGAGTTGGAACACGCCCTCTACCACCCGGTTTTCGCCGACCCGGCCCGGCCGGTCAACCTCGCCCGGTTCCAGTTCCTCAACCCGAACGCAGCCGACTACCTGCCAGAGCTGGATACCCAGGCAGCCACCGCAGTTGCCCTCCTGCGCACTGAGGCCGGACGCGACCCCTTCCGTACCCTGTGGGCCGCACACGATGTGCGCCTGCACCAGACGGGGGTCAAGCGCTTTCGGCACCGCGGCCCACGGCAGCTTCAAGCTTCTCGCCAGCTGAGCGGCCTCCCTCGACCGGGACGATCAGCCGGACGGCGCACCCGCCGCCGACCGGCACTCTGCGTAGCCCGCTGCCTCTGTCGCCGCTTCACGGTGGATTCCTTGATCTCCTGCTCCCGTGAACTCTGCTGAAGGGGGTACTGACAGGGTCTCTCAGCGACGGCGCCGCCTGCATAGCCTGGTTGCATGGACAACCGGGCCGAAATCAGCGCTTTTCTCAAATCTCGCCGTGACAGGGTCACGCCCGAGCAGGCCGGTCTGCCCGCGTACGGCAACCGGCGGGTTCCAGGGCTGCGCCGGAGCGAGGTCGCGATGCTCGCCGGGGTGAGCGTCGAGTACTACACGCGGCTGGAGCGCGGCAGCCTCGGTGGCGTGTCCGAGAGTGTCCTGGACGCGCTTGCCCAGGCACTGCGGCTGGACGACACGGAGCGGACGCACCTGTACGACCTGGCCCGTGTCGCCGCAGGCGCACGCCCTGCCCGGGCACGGCGGAGCGCGCCCGCGCGTCGCTCTGTCCGGCCGGGTGTGCGGCGCATGCTCGATGCGATCCCCACGCTGCCGGCCCTTGTGACGAACAACCGCTTCGACATCCTGCTCGCCAATCCACTCGGGCGGGCCCTGTACTCGCCCGTGTTCGAGGATTCCACCTGCGGCGCGAACACGGCCCGCTTCTGCTTTCTCAGCCCGGCGGCGCGGCAGTTCTACGTCGACTGGGAGCGCATCGCCCAGACCGCCGTAGGGGCGCTGCGCGTCGAGGCGACCAAGAACCCCTACGACCGCGAGCTGTCGAACCTGATCGGCGAGCTGTCGACCCGCAGTGACGCCTTCCGCGTCATGTGGGGCGCCCACGACGTGCGCGTCTTCCGGGATGGGACGAAGCGCTTCCGGCATCCGGTCGTCGGCGAGCTGGACCTCGATCATGAGTCGATGCTCCTGGCCAGCGACGAGCAGATCACCGTGGCGGTGTACAGCGCGATCCCCGGCAGCGCGGCGGAGGACGGTCTGAAGCTGCTGGCGAGCTGGTGTGCCACGAAGCAGGACGCGCCGTCCGCCGAGGTCGATTCCGAAAGCTGACCCGACCTTCTGTACGGCAGGCCAGATGCCGCTGGGGGTCCCTCCCGGTACCCCTCACGGCAGAGACTCCCTCATCAGCTACGCGCCTGGTTGCCTGGTGAACGTCCTGCTCGGATCCAGGCCGATTCCGTGGCCTGGTCCGGCTGTTTTCCGCTGACGCAAGGAACACATGACTGGCGAGAACCTGACGATCACGCTGAACAACGGTGTGCGGATGCCCGCCCTGGGTCTGGGCGTCTTCCAGAGCACGCCGGAGGAGACCGTCCCGGCTGTCGAGAGCGCGCTCCAGCACGGTTACCGGCTCATCGATACGGCTGCCGCCTACGGCAACGAGGCAGAGGTCGGCGAGGGACTCCGCCGCAGCGGCATCGACCGCTCCGAGGTGTTCGTCACCACCAAGCTGTGGCTGTCCGACTACGGCTACGAATCCGCCCTGCGCGCCTTCGACACCAGTCTGGACAAGCTCGGTCTGGACTATCTGGACCTGTACCTGCTGCACTGGCCGGTCCCCTCCACGTTCGAGGCCACAGTAGCCTCATACCGGGCGGCTGAGACGCTGCTGGCCGAGGGCCGGGTGCGGGCCATCGGCGTGTGCAACCACAACCCCGGCCACCTGCGCTCCCTGATGGAGCAGACGGAGGTGGTGCCGGCGGTGAACCAGGTCGAGCTGCACCCGTATTTCGTGCAGCGCGAGGTGCGGGAGGCGGATGCCGGGTACGGCATCGTCACGCAGTCCTGGTCGCCGCTGGGCGGGGTGAACGTCTACTGGGAAGGCGGCCGTAACAAGGCCAAGAACCCGTTGGAGCACCCGACCGTCGGCGAGATCGCCGCCCGGTACGGCAGGACTCCGGCCCAGATCATCCTGCGCTGGCACCTCGAACACGGCCTGTCCGCGATCCCGAAGTCGGTCAAGGCCCACCGCATCGCGGAGAACTTCGACATCTTCGACTTCGCCCTCACAGCTGGCGAGGTAGCCGCGATCGACGCGATCGACACCGGAGTGCGCGGCGGTCCCGACCCGGACGCCCGGCGCGACTCCCACAGCGGAAGCTGACGCGCCTTCTGATCAGCGGTGGGCGTACCGCCCCGACCGCCTGGGACGGTCGTTCGGGCCTCCCGTCGCGCCACGAACAGGCCGTCCGAACACCCGCCGCCAGCGCCACTGGCCGCCCCTACCCAGGGTGCGGCCGACCTCCCACTGTCCCGTGCGGACCTGGCCGAACTTGTAATGCCCTGCCCAGGTCCCAGGACGGCCGCAGGGAGCCGCTGACGCGATTTCAGCCTCCGTAGACACGTGGAACGACCCGAGAAGGGACCTTCATGAACAAGCGGTTCAAGCTGGGTGCCGCCGTCGCTGCGACGGCCGCCGTCCTCACTTCCGCGCCATATGTGTCTGCCACACCCGAGCAGACATCCTCGCAGCCGGCCATCACTCAGGTGAAGACCGTGGCCACCTTCGACTTCACCGCCGGAGATGCCCCCGAGAACATCACCATCAACCCGGATCACTCGGCGACTCTCTCGATGCTCGGCGCCCCGGCGGGCAAGCGTCCGGAGCTCGTCCGGATCACGCCGTCCGGGCAGCGGACGGTGCTCGCTGTCGGACAGCGGGGCGACCAGATCACCGGCAACACCCGCGGCAGCGACGGCACCATCTACTACAACGTGCAGTCCTCCCACCGATCCCGCAACGGCGTCTGGAAGCTCCCCCCGTCAGGCACCCCTCAGCGCATGGCCGCATTGCCCGCTGACGGGATCCCCAACGGCCTGGCCATCGACCCGGGCGAACAGACCCTGTATGTCGCTGACAGCCTGAAGAGCACCGTCTGGGCCGTGCCGGTCCAGGGCGGGCCTGCGACCGCCTGGCTGACCGATCCGGCCCTGGCACCCGACCCGTACGCATCCCTGCCCCTGGGTGCGAACGGGCTCCGCTTCCACAACGGCGCCGTATGGGTCTCCAACTTCAACAAGGGCACGCTGCTGCGAATCCCGGTCACCCCCGCCGGAGCAGCCGCCCGGATTCACACCGTCACCAGCAGCCTCACCGCAGTCGACGACTTCAGCTTCCTCAACGACCGGTCCGACGTGGTGTTCGCCACGGAGAACGACCCGACGGACCAAGTGTCGGTGGTCTACCCGAACGGCACCACCAAGACCGCGCTGACCGCCTCGGACGGCCTCGCCTCGCCCACCGCCACCGCGGTCAGCGGCCGGCAGCTGTACATCACCAACGCCGGGCTCACGAAACCCCACGACGCGAAACTGCAGCGCGGGGACATCAAGCTCCGTGCCCTGTTCAGCTCGCCCCTGGGCCGGTGAGCTCGTCCCCTGCCGGACGTCGGTGTCCTCTGCGTGGATGCCGTTGGGGGTCCCTGCCGGTACCCCTCACAGCACGGACTCCCACGTCGTCGCGGTCTCCGGTTGCATGGTGAGTGCCGCACTTCTGCGGCCGTCCCCACCGAAGAAGGTTGTTCCACACGTATGTCTTCTCCGAGCGAGAAATCCGCCAAACTGCCATTCGTCGTCTACCTGCTCGGTGTCGGCGCCTTCCTGATGGGCACCACCGAGTTCATCATCGCGGGCATCCTGCCTGAGATCGCCTCGGACCTCGGTGTCAGTGTCGCGCGGGCCGGGCTGTTGATCACGGCGTTCGCGATCGGCATGATCGTCGGCGCGCCGGTGATGGGGCTGGCCACGCTGCGCCTGCCCCGCCGCTCCACTCTGGTCCTGGCGCTGGGCGTCTTCGCCGCAGGCCATGTGATCGCCGCGCTCAGTTCCTCCTTCACCGTGGTGTTCGCGGCCCGTGTGCTGAGCGCGCTGGCGACCGGCGCGTTCTGGGCCGTCGCCTCCGTCGTGGCCACCGCCGCCGCGGGTCCCGCCGCGAGCTCCCGAGCGATGGGCGTCATGGTCAGCGGCGCGGCCCTGGCCACCGTGGTCGGCGTGCCGGTGGGCACCTGGGCCGGGCAGGCGGTCGGCTGGCGCGGCACGTTCTGGGCCCTGACCGTCCTGGCCGTCCTGGCCGCTGTGCTGATCGGCCGGTTCGTCCCGGCCGACGGACAGCGCGCCACGGCCTCGGTCCGCTCCGAGTTCGCCGCGCTGCGCCAGGGCAGGCTCTGGCTGTCGATGAGCGCCACCGCCCTGATCACGGGCGGCGCCATGGCCGCGTTCAGCTACATCACGCCGCTGCTCACCGAGCGGGCCGGCATCTCCGAAACAGCCGTACCACTCGTGTTGATCGGCTACGGCGTCGGCGCCCTGGCCGGCACCAACCTCGGCGGACGCCTCGGCGACCGCAAGCCGCTGACCACCGTCACCGCCGCCGCGATCAGCGCCGCGCTGATCCTCCTGCTGCTGATCCCGCTGTCCCGCATGGCCGTGCCGACCATCGTCCTGGTGGTCCTCCTTGGCTTGGCCGGCATGTCCGTACCGCCGGTCGTCACCTCCTTGGCCGTGCGCTTCGCGGGCAACGCGCCCACCCTCGCCGCAGCCCTGGCCGTGTCCTCCTTCAACACCGGCATCGCGCTCGGCTCCTGGATCGCCGGCAGCGCCCTGGACTCCTCCCTCGGCCTGACCGGCCCGGCCCTCGTCGGCGCGGTGATGGTCACCCTGGGCCTGGCCCCGCTGGCCGCCCTCGGCGCGATCCGCGCCACCCATACCCCTGAGGCCCCTACGACCACTCCGGGCGTAGAGCTCCCGCAGGCCGACATGCGCCACGCAACGCTCTGACCCCCTTCCCGCAGTGCGCGGGTCGCGCCCGACCTGCGCCCTTCCTATGCTCGACCACAAAGAAAGGTGCATAGAGTAATGAAGTACCGCACTCTCGGTAACTCCGGAACGGCCGTGTCCAAGCTGGCACTGGGCACGATGTACTTCGGCAGCGAGAACACCGAAGAAGAGGCCTTCGCCATCCTCGACGGCTTCCTGGAGGCCGGCGGCAACCTGATCGACACGGCCAACGTCTACGTCGGCGGCGTGGCCGAGGAGACGGTCGGGCGCTGGCTCGCCTCCCGGCCGAGCGAGGTCACCGACCGCGTCGTCCTCGCCACCAAGGGGCGGTTCGGCGGCCCCGACGTCAACGACCACGGCCTCTCCCGCCGCCAGCTGCACCGCGCACTGGACGCCTCTCTGCGCCGCCTCGGCGTCGAGACCATCGACCTGTACCAGATGCACGCCTCCGACCCGCACACCCCCATCGAGGAGACGCTGTCCTTCCTCGACGACGCCCGCCGCGCCGGAAAGATCCACTACGCGGGTCTGTCGAACTTCACCGGCTGGCAACTCCAGCTGACCGTCTCCACCGCCAAGGCGATGGGCGTGCCGGTCCCCCTCACCCTCCAGCAGCAGTACAGCCTGCTGTCCCGGGAGAGCGAGTGGGAGGTCGTCCCCGCCGCCCTGCACAACAAGATCGGTCTGCTGCCCTGGTCCCCGCTGGCGGGCGGTTTCCTCGCCGGCAAGTACCAGCGCGGCGGCACCCCGGCGTCCGACACCCGCGCGGGCTCCGAGAAGGGCCTCTACCAGTGGGTGTCGGCCGAGTACGCCGCCTCGGAGCGGAACTGGGCCACCATCGACGAGGTTGTCCGCATCGCCGAGGAGACCGGCGCCACCCCGGCCCAGGTCGCCTTGAGCTGGCTCGCGGACCGGCCGGGGGTGACCGCCCCCATCTTCGGCGCCCGCACCCTGAAGCAGCTCCACGACAACCTCGGCGCCGTCGACCTCACCCTGGACGAGGACGCCACCGCCGCCCTCGACAAGGTCAGCACTCCGGTGCCCGGCGGCTACCCCTATGGTGCCTTCGGCACCACCCAGCGCGACCGCTGGTTCAGCGCGGATGGAACCCAGGCCCCGAACCTCCTCCTCGATGGCGGCTCGGACCACCCGCTCGGCCGCCTCTGACCCCCCTGTCTCTACGGCAACCGCCACAACCGCACGCATAAGGTGAACCCGCGAGTCACCCGGACTCCGCAGTGTGGGGTCCCGTCAACGATCGCTGACGGGACCCCACACCTGTTGTCACTCCGCCAGGAGGGCCCGCGCCACCTCGGCATCGGTGATCAGAATATTGATCCACCCGCCACGGACTGCCCCCCGGACCGCTGCGATCTTGTTGGTCCCGCCGGCGACCCCTATCCGTCGTTCCACCGCACGCAGCCGGTCCGGTTCGATGCCGATGATGCGGTCGTTGAACGGCGCGTCGACGGCAACTCCGTCAGCATCGAAATAGCGGGCGCAGACGTCACCGACGGCACCCAGTCGTTTGAGCTGCTGCTGGTCCTCTGGGGTGATGGCGTTGCCTGAAAGGCGCAGCAACGGGGAGGGCTCGATGGGGCCGATGCCGAGGACGGCCAGGGTGATGCGGGACCACGCGTGCATGACCTCCGCCATCGCCGGTTCCCGGGACAGCAGGTCCCGCAGTTCCTTGCTGCCGACCAGCGCGGCGGACGGAGCGAACACCGGGCGCGCTCCGGTGAGTTCCGCCAGACGGCTGGTCAACCGGGTCGCGTGCAGCTGTACTTCCGGGCTGCCGGACCCGCCGACCATCTGCACGACTTCCTGTGCCGTGGACGGCGTCTTGGCACGCATGACCTTGACGGATTCCAGGAGGGTGGCACTCCAGGAGGAGACGCCGATGACGTCGCCTCCTTTGAGTGTGGCGTCGAGATAGGTGGCGGTTGCCGCGGCCAGGGCAGGGATCACGTCCAGACCGGCGCCCTCCACCTCCACCACCACCGCGTCACGCAGTCCATACCGTTCCGCGAGGGCTTCTTCGAGCTCGGCGTGTACACCGTCCGGGGAGACCACCACGGTGCGCACGACACCGCGATCGACCGCCTCCTTCAGCAGACGCGAGACCCGGGGCTGGGACATGCTGAGATGCGCCGCGATCTCGGGTTGCCGTACGCCGCGCTCGTGGTACATGCGAGCCACCTTGACCAGTAGCCGCATGTGGTCAGGGCTGGGAGTGGATGACGCTGCCGCCACCGTGCCTCCCTCCTCCTCGTTCTGGCGGCCAGGCTGGGCGCCGGGCTGCACATCATCGCCGCCGAACACACTATCGTCGGGCCACGTGGCGGAACGTGCTTCACCCCTCGGCTCTGACCTCGCAGCTCCGCTGTTTTCATGACGGCCCTTGGCCGCCGCCCTTCCTGAGACCGCGCGCGGCCTGAAGACACCGGTGCCACCCTGGTGGTCCACAGGCCGCGTCCTGCCAAATTGGCGGCTCCGGCGGCGGAGAGCTCGTGGTGCTGCCACTGAGTCCTGCGCGACGGCCCACAGGACACCGCAGACGCGCACGCCGCGGACGGCCGCCCCGGCGGGCGACCCCGCCTCGCTCGCGGATCTCGTGGCGGGCTTCGGCGGCCCTGCCGGACCGGAGACCGTCCTGGGCCGCGGCCCAACGGTGCCTGTGGACCTGCCGTCACGCCACCGAGCTGACCGTCATCCTGACGCACGAGGACGGCGTACTGCAGGTCGCCGTCCGCGAAGACGGCCGGGGCGGCACCCAGATGCCCCACGCCGCCCGCGCTGGAGGACTCCAGGTAGCCGTTCGTGGTCGTGCCGATGCCAGTGAGTCCGCGATCCTGTCCCGCGCACCGGAACGGTGACCGGGCGCGTCTCGTACGCTCCGTGCCTGCGAGCCGAAGGTGCCCGCGTCGGCACCGACGGCCTGCAGCGGTGCCGACGCCTCGGGGGTAATTCTTCACGGAAGGGCGCGTCCAGCGTGTTCTTCATGGACACCATCGAGAGCCGGCTCTCGGCAACCGCAGCTACCTCGCAGGCGGCGAGCGCACAGCAGCGGCCGTCGACCCCCCACGCGACATCGACCAGGTGCTGGCCGCGGCGGCGCGGCGTTGGTGCGGATATCCGACGTCGTCGAGACGCACTGACACTGCGGGGAGATGCCCCTGGCCGCGGGCTCGGGACCTCGGGTGGGCCGCACACGTCCGTCGTCATCGCGAGGAACGAGCGCATTCGATGGCGCATGCCAACGCCCATGAACGAGGGGCTGAGGTGGACAAAATTTGGCCCACGCGACGAAGCTCGACAAGCGGCTTTTTAGTACTTGGATATCAAAACGCCGACGGAAGTCCATGATTTTTCATGAAATTGAAATTGGCTGTATAGAAAGCGCCAGTCCGGAAAGGCTGGGCCCCTCATCATCGCCGTGATTTGTTCCTGCGTGGCGGAAATTGCATCGAGGATGGTCGCGGTATTACGGGCGAGGACCTCGCCCGCGCCAGTCAGCCGCAGCCCCCGGCACACCCGCACGAACAACGCAGCGCCCAGCGGCCGTTCCAGCCTTCCGCCTTCATCGAGTACCTGTAGCTGCTGCGTGTCGAACTCAGCCGAAGCGTAGGGCTGCCCTGCCGCCGACGCCTGACTATAAGGCCGCGTTATGGACTCCCTCAGAAATTGTGACTTGCATTGCGCTCCTTCCCCGAACATCTTGTTTACGCAGAACGAATTCCAGGCGAGAACAGAAGTGGGGCAGCTGACCATGACGGCAACCATGCGCGCGCTGACGCTCGGCGGGCACGGCACCATCGACTCGTTGCGGCTCGTCGACGACTATGCCCGCCCGGAACCGTCGGCCGGGCAGGTGCTGCTGCGCGTGACGGCGAGTTCCTTCAACTACCACGACATCTTCACGATCCGGGGCATGCCCGGGATCACGATCCCGTTCCCGATCATCATCGGTCTGGATGTCGTCGGTGTGGTCGAGGAACTCGGCGCCGGGGTTACGGGACGGCGGCGCGGTGAGCGGGTGATGGTTCATCCGACAGACCCGCTCAGGGGGCTCATCGGCGAGATGTACGACGGGGGCATGGCCCAGTACGCCACTGTGGACGCCGGCCTGCTGATCCCGTTGCCAGACGCGGTGACCGACGTCCAAGCCGCGGCCCTGCCGATCGCCTACGGCACCGCACACCGCATGATCGTGGGGAAGGGGGCCGTGCACCCGGGGGACAAGGTCCTGATTCTCGGGGCTTCCGGCGGGGTGGGCACCGCGTCGGTGCTGCTGGCCAAGCGCCTCGGCGCTCACGTCGTGGCCGCGGTCGGCACCGAGGAGAAGGGCAAGCGGATGCTCGAAATCGGTGCCGACGAATACGTCAATTACCGCGAGCACGCATTCGACCGGTGGGTTCGGGAACGGTTCGGTAAGCCGGGGCGGCTCCGCGCCGATGGCGGTGTCGACGTGGTGGTCAACTTCACCGGTGGGGACACTTGGCAGCCGACGTTGCGCTGCCTGAAACGCGGCGGGCGGATCCTCACCTGTGGTGCCACCGCCGGGTTCGACCCAGTCGAGGACCTGCGCTACATCTGGTCGTTCGAGCTGCAGGTCATCGGCTCGAACGGGTTCGCCACCGAGGATTTCACCGCACTGCTGGACATGGTGGCCAGTGGTGCGATGGCGCCGCTCATCGACGACGTGCTGCCGCTGGACCGCGCGGCGGAGGGCCTGCGCCGGGTCGAGGACCGCGAAGTGATCGGCAAGATCGTGATCGACCCGTGGGCGGCCTCGTGAACGCCGCGCCGGCCGGCACGATCGAGGACCGGATCCGCCTCTCGCCGTTTCACACCTGGCTCGACTTGCGGGTGCTCGAGGCGGACGCGTCGCAGTTGCGGCTGCGGGCCACCTGGCGTGAAGAGTGGTCCAACGGCGACAGCCGGCATTCGACACACGGCGGCATCGTCGCTGCCCTGCTCGATCTCGCCGCAGACTGGGCGATCGCGTGCGCGGGCGGGCAAACCGCTCCGACATTGGACTTCGCCGTGCAGTACCTGCGAGCCGCGAAGCCAGGCGACCTCGTCGTGGTCGGCCGGGTGCTGAAGCTGGGCCGGTCGGTGACCTTCGCCGAAGCCGAAGTCCTTGACTCTGACGGAGAAACTGTCGCGGTCGGCCGCGGCACCTACGCGTCGTTCACCAAAGCGGCCGGCTGAGGCGGCAGAAGGGCAGGCACAGCATGGCTTTGCGCAACCAGGGGGACCGGATCTGCCGCGACAACCCGGACCAGCCTGCGATCATCCAGGCCACGGACAGACGCTGCCTGACCTACCGGCAGTTGGAGAGCGCCGTGCAGTCGGCAGCTGCGTTGGTCCGCGAGCGAACCGAGCCCGGCCAGTCGGTCGGCATTCTCGGGGAGAACAGCTCTGCCTGGATCATCGCGTTCTACGCCGTGCAGCGG
The DNA here is from genome assembly GCF_040612515.1 of Streptomyces sp. NPDC006372. Classification (NCBI taxonomy): domain Bacteria; kingdom Bacillati; phylum Actinomycetota; class Actinomycetes; order Kitasatosporales; family Streptomycetaceae; genus Streptomyces; species Streptomyces sp. NPDC006372. Next base: position 95,216 of record NZ_JBEXQJ010000016.1, read on the forward strand.
GCCGGTGGCGTGCCCGTGCCGATCAGTCACCGGCTGCCCGCCCAAGGGGTGTCGGCGGTGGCCGGTAACGCCGACCTGGTACTGGCGTTCACCGATTCCGTGCACGCGCACCTGCGCCACGTCGAGACGATTCCCCTGGAACGCGTGCACGTACTGCCGCCCCGGCCGTTCAAGTCCGTTCAGCCGCAGCCGGACGACCTCGCGATGATCCTGTACACCTCGGGCACCACGGGGCAGCCCAAGGGGGTCGAGTTGACGCAGGCCGGGCACCTGTGGGCCATCGACCAGTCGACAGCCGACAATCCCGGCGCCGGGTCCCGCACCCTGGTTTCGGCGCCGCTCTACCACATGAACGCGCTGACCAACACGCAGCGGCTGCTCGCCTCCGGCGGCACGATCGTGCTGCTGCCCCGGTTCGAACCGGTCGCCTTCCTGACGGCCGTCGCGCGGTACCGGGTCAGCCATCTCAGCGGCGTGCCCACCATGTTCGCGATGCTGGCCGCGCACGCCGACGTCCTCGACCGCCTCGACCTGTCGTCCGTCCGGCGGATCGGGATGGCTTCGGCTCCCGCGGCCACGGCGTTGTTCCGGCAGCTCGGCACGTGGTTCCCCGGCGCCGAGATCGCGTTCGGCTACGGCACCACCGAATCCGGCCCGATCGTCTTCCGCAGGCACCCCGACGGCCGCCCGACGCCGCTGGGCTCGGTCGGCACCGCGCATCCCGCGGTGGACGTGCGGCTGGTCGACGCGGCCGGAAATCCAGTTTCCGGGCGCGGGGTGCTGGAGGTGCGCTCACCCGCGCTGATGCGGGGATATCGCAAGCGGCCGGACCTCGCCGTACCGGTGACCGCGGACGGCTACCACCACACCAAGGACCTCTTCCGGGTGGACGACGACGGGTTTTACTTCTTCGAGGGCCGGGAGGACGACATGTTCGTGACCGGCGGCGAGAACGTCTATCCGCGCGCCGTCGAGTCCGTGCTCGAAACGCATCCTGCCGTGGCACAGGCCGTCGTCGTCGGGGTGCCCGACGAAGCGAAGGGTCGCAAGCCGGTGGCCTTCGTGACGTTGTCCGGTGATGCGGTGGTGAGCGAGGACTCGCTCAAACAGCACGTCCTCGCCCAGCTGGAGCCGTTCGCGCATCCCCGCCGGATCTGGATCGTCCCCGACCTCCCCCTTTCGCCGACCCACAAGCCGGACCGGGCCCGCTTGGCCGCCGACGCACTCGACCGGCTCGGCACGGCTGCTGCATCCGGCCCCCGGCACGGAGCATCCGTGGTGCCCTCGCGATGCGGAGCAACTCGATGACACTTTCGGAGACCCTGGACCACCTGGTCCTCGCATGTCCCGATCTCGCCGGCGGAGCGTGCCGGTTCACCGAACTGTCCGGCATCCGGCCGGTTCCCGGCGGCAGCCACCCGAATCGCGGGACTGCCAACCTCCTGGTCGGGATGTCCGTCGCCGGGTCCGCCGAAAGCCGGACGTACCTCGAGATCATCGGCCCGGACCCGCAGCAGGGCACGGCGGCCCTGGACCGGCTCGGCCTGGACGTGCAGACGGTGACCGGTCTGCGGCTGCACACCTGGGCCGTCCGGCCCGGCGACTTCGACGCCCAGGTGCGGCAAGCCCGGGCCGGGGGAGTCGAGGTCGGCATCGTGTGCGATGCCGCCCGCACGACTCCCTCCGGTGCCGCGCTCTCCTGGCGGCTGACACGGCGCGAGCCCTTGCCGCTCGCCGGCTGCCAGCCGTTCCTCATCGACTGGGGCCGGACACCACACCCGTCTGCCCGGCTCGAACCCGGAATCACCCTGGAGGAGCTGGAAGTTCGCAGCCCTGCCGCGGCCGGGACCCGTGCCACCCTCGCCTTGCTGGGCGCGGAGGTGCCGGTCGTCGACTCGCCCGCCTACGGGCTCCGGGCCGTTTTCAGTGGCCCGGCCGGACGTTTTGAGGTGATCAGCGGATGACCGCGGCCCTCGACCGGGCCCAGGACGAGGCCGTCGCCTTCACTCAGGACCTGATCCGGATCGACACCAGCAACTTCGGCGACGGCCGGTCGCGCGGGGAACGGCACGCGGCCGACTACGTCGTCGCACGGCTACGGGAGGTCGGCCTAAGTCCGGTCATACACGAAAGCGAGCCGCGGCGTGCCAACGTCGTCGTCCGGCTGCCCGGCGCAGACCGCGCCCGAGGGGGCCTGGTCGTGCACGGACATCTCGACGTGGTCCCGGCCGATGCGGGCGAGTGGAGCCGCGACCCGTTCGGCGGGGACATCCTGGACGGTGTCCTTTGGGGCCGCGGTGCCGTCGACATGAAGAGCACCGACGGTGCGATCCTCGCTGCCGTCCGCCATCTCGTGGCGGAACGCATCAGCCCACCACGTGATCTGGTGATCGCCTTCTTCGCCGACGAGGAAGACGGCGGCACCCGTGGTGCGCACTGGCTGGTCTCCCACCATCCCGAACTGTTCGACGGCTGCGACCAGGCCATCGGCGAAGGCGGCGCGTACAACATCCCGCTTGCGACCGGTGACGGGCATCAACGTCAGGCCTACCTGCTCAGGTCCGCGGAAAAGGGGCTGTGCTGGATCAGGCTGCGCGCCAGGGGAAAACCCGGTCACGGTTCCTACCCGCACCCGGACAGCGCCGTGGTCCGGCTCGCGAAGGCACTGGTCCGCATCGGCGATCACCGCTGGCCCGTCGAGCACCTGCCGTCCATGGCGGGCTTGATCGACGGCATCGAATCGATAACCGGCCGCTCGTTGCGCGACTGCTCCGCCGAGCAGCAGGATGCCCGGCTCCGGGAGATTCTCGGCGAGTCCTACCTGAAGGTGACCGGCGCCCGACGCGACAGCGTGAACATCACCAGGCTGCACGCGGGCGGCAAAACCAATGTCGTGCCCGGCGTCGCCGAAGCCGTCCTCGACTGCCGATTCCTGCCCGGCCACGAAACCCTCGTCGTCGACACGATCCGCGAGCTGGCCGGCGACCGGATCGACGTCGTCGTCGAAAAGCGGGCACCTGCGATCGACGCGCCACTCGACGTTCCGCTCGTCGACGCCATGCGGTCCGCGATTCGCGCCGAGGAGCCTGGCGCACAATTCCTGCCCTACTGCAGTTCCGGCGCGACCGACAACAAAGCACTGCACCGGCTCGGGATCCACGGCTACGGATTCGCGCCGACCCGGCTCCCGGCGGGCATGTCGTTCGCCTCGCTCTTTCACGGAATCGACGAACGCATCCCGGTCGAGGCCATCCGGTTCGGCACCAGGGCGCTCCTCCGGTTCCTCGTCCACTGCTGACCTTGGAGTCCCATGCGAGACAGAAACGCCACCACCCGGCGCGGCAGCGGATATCGCTGGGCTGTTCTGGCCATGTGCTGGGCTGTTTTCACCATGACGTCCGTCGACCGCTCCGCCTGGGGCCCCGCCTCGCCTGCCGTCGGCAAGTCGCTCGCGGTTCCGCTCGCCGCGCTCGGCGTGTTCGCTACCGGCTACTACCTCGGCTATGTCATCTCGAACGCCGCAGGCGGCTTTCTCAACGACCGGTTCGGGCCCCGCCGCGTGCTTGGTTTCAGCGGCCTCGGCGCAGGCACCGCGATGATCCTCTTCGGCACGTCCACCTCGTTCGCGTTCGGGCTCGCGCTGCAGGCCATCGTGGGGCTGTTCGCCGGCGTGGACTACTCGGGTGGCATGAAGAGCATCGCGGAATGGTTCGATGAAAAGGAACGCGGGTTGGCTGTCAGCCTCTTCCTCACCGCGCTGTCCCTGGGCACCATCATCGCCAACGCTGTCGTCCCTCGCCTGGTCGAGGGCGGGGGTTGGCAGAACTCCTACCGGCTCTTCGGAGCGATCACCGTGGCCCTGTCGCTCCTGGCACTGGTGCTGATCCGGCCGGGACCCGAAAGGGCCGGACCAGTACGGACCGGCCGCCCGAAGCCGCTCGAAGGCCTGCGCCACGTGGTCACTAACCGCAACCTGCTGCTGGTCTGCGCGGCCGGTTTCGGGGCGCTCTGGGGTGACTACGGGTTCGTGACCTGGGCGAACAACCTGCTGATCCACGGACTCCAGATCGACGGCGAGCACGCCGCCACCATCATGATCATCTTTGCGGCGATGTCACTGGTGGTCAAGCCAGCCATCGGCCTGCTCATCCGGCGCCGCAGAATCAACCTGCCGCGGTTCGCCGTCGTCACGCTGGCCTTCTTCACCGCGGCGCTGATCGGGTTCGGGTTCGCCGTCACCTACACCCAGGCGGTGTTCCTCGCGGTGCTGTTGGGCATCGGCGCCTACGCCTACAGCCCGCTGCTCGCGACGCTGACCCAGACCTTCGCCAAGCTCGACTTCGTCGGCACGGCCGCCGGCACGATCAACGCGGTCTGGCAACTGGGAAGTGTGATCGTGCCGGTGGTCGTCGGCGCGGTCTTCGCGGCCACCGGTTCGTTCCCGCTCGCCTTCGTCGCGCTGGCTGTGGGCCCTGCTCTTGGTGTGGTGGCCGGCTGCTTCATCCGGCAGCCAGGGCAGAGCACCGCCGACCTGCCTGCGACGGCGCCCAAGAGCTTGCTGCAGGATTCGTGACCCGACGGCACCGGGCTCAGTGCCCGCCGACGACCGCCGCAGGGTGCGGGCTGTTGGTTTCCGGGCCGAACACCTGCGAAGCGGCGATGTCGCGCAGGCACGCGACAATCTGCCGGACCCCGGGGACGGGCAGAACGTCCTTCAAGGCCACGGCGCTGACCACCCGTTTGGTCAGCGGCTGCATCGGCCGCAGCACGAGCCGGTCGCGTTCCGAGGCCGCGCTGACCATGAGGTCGGTGACGATCGCGACCCCCAAGCCGGCTTCGACCAGCCGCTGAACCGCCACGAAGTCGTCGGTTTCGAACCCGATCCTCGGGCTGATGCCGACGTGCGCGCCCAGGTCCAGCAGGCTGCGCCGGCAGGTCGGGCAGCCTGCGATCCACACCTCGCCGGCCAGATCCGCGAGGCGCACCCCATTCCGGGTCGCTCGCGCGTGGCCCGCAGGCAGGGCGACATGCACGATCTCCTCGATCAGCGGGTGCCGGACTTCGCCCGTGCCGACCTCCAGCCCCGGGCCGGACTCGTCGATTATCCAGTCGTACACCACCGCGATGTCGCACTCGCCCCGGCGCAGCAGTTCCAGTGCCCGCTCGGTCTCGGCCTCGACCAGCGTGAACGACAGTCCCGGGTGGGCGGTTCGCATGGCCGCCAAGGTAGATGGAAGCAGGGTCGACACCGCGCTGGGAAAGCTCGCGATGCGGATCTGCCCCATGCGCAGCCCCGCGATCGCCTCGACCTCCGCCGTGGCGAGTGTGGCCGCGTCCAGGATCGCGCGGCCGCGCCGCAACAGCACTTCGCCCGCCTCGGTGAACCGCACCCCGCCGTGGGACCGGACGAGCAGTGGGGTCTTGACGATGCTGCGTTCCAGCTGCTGCACCTGCTGGGTGATCGCCGGCTGGGAATAGCCGAGCTGCTTGGCGGCGGCAGACAGCGAGCCGACGTCGGCGATCGCCATCAGCAGCCGGAAGTGCTTCAGCTCGAGCAGGCTCACCGCAGCAGATCGCATTGCATGAGCAGCACGTCGACCCAGCAGCCGTGCTTGTAGCCGGTACCGGTGAGCCGGCCTGCGTCGGTGAACCCGCAGCGGCGGTGCAACGCCACCGAGGCGCCACCGGTATCGGTGCCGACTGCGGAGATGACCGAGATGACCTGGCGAATCCCAGCCTCGCGGCACGCGGCGAGCAGCGCGTTGAGCAGCGTGGTGCCCAGCCCCCGGCCCGAGTACTCCGGCGCGAGGTAGATGCTGTTCTCGACGGTGTACCGGTTGGCCGGCTTGGGGCGCCAGGGCGCGGCGTAGGCGTACCCGACTATCTCCCCGCAGGCATCGGCGACCAGGAACGGCAGCCGCGCCTCGGCAAGGGCGGCGAGCCGGCGCTGCCAGTCCTCAGAGGACGGCGGTTCTTCCTCCAGCGTCACGGTGGTGTTTTCCACGTAGTGGGCGTAGATCTTGGCGACCGACTCCACGTCAGCGGTCGTGGCAGGGCGGATGGCGATGCGGTCGGCAGTCACGAGGCGGCTCCGGGACGGTCGGCGAGCCGGTGGATCGCCAGTTCGGCGAGCAGAGCCGCGCCGTCGGCCAGCACGGCGTCGTCGAATTCGGCGTACGGGCTGTGGTTGAAGGCCGCACGGTCCGGGTCGGCACCGGGCGCGCGCGCACCGAGCGCGAGCAGGCATCCCGGTACCTCGGCGAGCACCCGGGAGAAATCCTCCGTGCACGTCATGGGATTGGTCATCGACACATACCGGTCCGGGCCGAAGGTCTCGGTCACCACGCCCCGGGCGAAGGCCGTCTCGGCGGAATCGTTGACCGTCACCGGCCTGCCGTCGGCATAGCCCACGTCCGCCTCGACCTCGTGCGCGTCCGCGATGCCGTGGATCAGCCGGGTCGCCGCGGCACGCATGCGCTCGGCCGACTCCGGCGAGAAGCTGCGGATGCTCGCCTCGAACCTCGCTTCGCCGGGAATGACGTTGCTGCGGCTGCCTGCCTGCACGAGCCCGACGGTGACCACCACCGGGTCGAAGACGTCGAACCGCCGAGTGACCATGGTCTGCAACGCCGTGATCATCTCCGCGGCGGCGACGATCGGGTCCCGGGCCAGATGCGGGGCGGAGGCGTGACCGCCCTGGCCGCGGACGGTGACGGCGAGGGTGGCCAAAGCGGCGAGCACGGGACCAGGACGGCTCTGTACGATCCCCTGTGGACCGAGCGTCGAGAACACGTGCAGGGCGTAGGCCGCGTCGACGCGGCGGCCGGACGCGTCCAGCACGCCCTCGTCGATCATCAGCCGCGCTCCCTCCCAGCCCTCTTCGCCCGGCTGGAACATGAACACCACGTCCCCGGCAAGGCGGTCCCGGTGGGCGGAGAGCAGCCGTGCCGCACCGACCAGCATCGCGGTGTGCAGGTCATGGCCGCACGCGTGCATCACGCCGTCCACATGGGACGCATAGGCCAGGCCGGTCTGTTCCTGGACCGGCAATGCGTCCAGGTCGGCGCGTAGCAGCACGCTGCCTTCGCCCGAGCCGCGCAGCACCGCGGTGACCGAGGTCGCGCCCTTGCCCAAACCGATCTCCAAGGGCAGCCCGTCCAGCGCCGCCAGGACCCGCTCCTGCGTCCTCGGCAGGTTCAGTCCCACCTCGGGTTCGCGGTGCAGGGCACGGCGCAATTCGACGAGGTCACCACCAAGCGCCTTCGCGTCCACGACTACCGACATCTCGCTCCTCGTCAGTTCTGGGAGTGAGCCATCGGGCACACTCCTGGTGTCGGCCGGGGTGTAGTGCCCGTCCGCGTGGCACGAGCACTGCGTTGCGGCTGTTGACGGCCGCGCTGCTCGCGGTCGGCTACACGGGGATGGCAGTCGATCCGTTGTAGGCCGCCCAGTTCCGCCGCCGGTCGGGGGCGTCGGGAGCAAAATGCGACGCCGGCGACGCCCACGTGCCGGCTGACATGGTCCGCACCCACACAACACTGATCTGGGAACGAACCCGCCGCACCCAGCGACTGCGGCACGCCCCGCGGGATTGCTTTCCCGCCGCGCCGGCGGCGTTCGAGGATCTGGACGCCACCTACACCCTGAAGTTGCTGTCGAAAGCCCTGACCCCGGCCCAGGCCGCCCGGTTGACGATCGCGTAGATCAGCGTCGTGTTCACGTGCGCTCGCCGGCGGTCGCATCACACTGAGAAGGTCGCCGCGCGACATGTTCAACTCCTGGGATGTCTCTCCTGGGCAGAGCACTGCCCAGTAGTCTGCGACAGCGCGCGGCGCGCCTTGCGAAGAGTGAAGAATCGTGCATTGATCGGCGCCGGAGGCGATGATTCGTGACAGACCCGGTGGTCAGCGAGCGAGATCTGGAGCTGCTGCATGGTCTGCAGATCGCGCCGCGGGTGAGCTGGGCCGAGGCCGGCCGCATCCTCGGCTCGGCCCCGGCCGCGCTGGCCGAGCGCTGGGAACGGCTGCACTCGGCCGGCCTCGTCTGGATCACCGCGCATCGCAGCGGTTCCCACCGTGGCATGGTCTTCGCGCTGGTAGAAGTCGACTGTGTCCCGCGGCGGCGCGCCGACGTCGTCCGTGCGCTGTGTGCCGACCGGCGCGTGGCCACCGTCGAGGAGTCCACCCGGGGACGCGATCTGCTGCTCACTGTGCTCACCCGGGACCTGGCCGATCTGACCCGGTTGGTCCTCGACGACATGCCCGCCATCCCCGGCCTGGAACGGCAGCGCACTGCGGTGTGCACTGCCGTGCACCGCGACGGCAGCAACTGGCGACTCGACGCGCTCAACCGCTACCAGGCCCAAGCCTTCGCCGCGGCGGCGATCAGGCCCGTTCCAGGTGTGACGCCGCCGCCGAACGCGGGCCCCCTGATCGACGCGCTTGCCCAGGACGGCCGCCGCACCGCCGCGGACCTCGCACGCGTCACCGGGCGCAACCCCGCCACCGTGCGGCGGCAACTCCCGCGCCTGCTGTCCAGCGGGCTGATCCAGTTCCGCTGCGAAGTGGCCCAGTCAGTCACCACCTGGCCGATAAGCAGCACCTGGCTGGCCCGCGTCGCCCCCGCCGATCAGAAACGCACTGTCGACGCCCTCGCCACCCTCCCTGAACTGCGCATGTGCGCCTCGACCACGGGTGACGCCAACATCGCGTTCACCGTGTGGACGCACACCACCACGGACCTGATCCACCTGGAACACCGCCTCGGCACCACGCTCCCGTGGCTGACCATCCGCGACATCGGCATCAACCTCCGCACCCCGAAACGCATGGGCAGGCTCCTGACCCCGGACGGCCGCGCCACCGGGGAACTGGTGCCGCTGCTGTGATTCCCGGCGAGCCATCGCGCTGTTGGTGAGGAGGGGGTGGCCGAGGCTGCCAACAGATTGAGCAAGAAGCCGAGGAATTCCCTCCGAAGCGACCGAGCATGTCAGGGCCTTGCGACGCCAACTCTTCCGGGATCGCCGGTCCGCAAGGAGGGAGTGCATCCCCGAACGGGGTAGAGGGGCCGCACCCCGCTCGGGGGAGTGCGCCGTGCCTTTCACGAGGTGTCCCGCGTTCCAGGGCGACCGCAGGGTGTGGTTGGGAGACTCGCGTCCTGGAAGCAGCCCCACAGCGGCACCACGTCACGCTCGGTCAGCGCCGGGCGGATCACCCAGGTGTAGACGCTGTCCTTCATGCGGGTCGGGGTTGCGTTGTCGTTCTGTGCGGCCATGGAGCGACGGGGCTGGTGCTGGCATTGCCCTGTTTCCTGCGCAGGACTTCCCCACCAACTTCACTCTTAAGTCAGTCACTTGACTTAAGTTCGGGTCAGAGGTTGCCTGAAGCGACAAGCAGGCACGGACCGTGAGGAGTGTTCATGACCGAGACCCAGTCGGACGACACGTTGCGCTACCCGCTCTCCGCCCCCGGCGCGCTCGTTCCTCCGACGGAGTGGCCGCAGTTGCGGCAGAAATGCCCGGTGGCCCACGTCACGCTGCCCAGCGGCGACCGGGCGACGCTGCTCACTCGCTACGAGGACGTCAAGCTTGCGCTCTCCGACCCGCGCCTGAGCCGGGAGGGTCTGGCCCGGCCGGACGCGGCCCGGATCACCGCCAGTGAGGCGGGCAGCGTCTTCGACAGCCCGATGGCGAGGGCGCTCATCGCCGAGGGGCAGGATCGCTGGCGGCGCATGGTCGGCAAGTGGTTCACGGCCAAGCGCATGCAGGCCCTGGTGCCCAAGATTGAGACGATGGCCGACCAGCTCGTCGACGGCATGCTGGAGCACGGGCAACCCGCCGACCTGGTACGGCACTTGGCCTTCCCGTTGCCGGTGTACGTCATCTGCGACATGCTCGGCGTTCCGGAGAGCGACCGGGACGACTTCAAGAACTGGTCCGACACGTTCCTCAACCTCTCCAAGTACACCGCCGCTGAGATGGAGGCGGCGCACCGCGACTTCGGCGCGTACATGGCCGGCCTGGTCGCCGAGAAGCGGCAGGACCCTCAGGACGACCTGATCAGTCAGCTGATCACGGCCACCGACACTGAGGGCCGCCCGATGTCCGACCTGGCCCTAGCCGCCACCGGCCAGGCGCTGCTGCTGGCCGGCCACGAGACCACCGCCGGCTTCATCACCACTATGGCGGCTGTACTGCTGGCCGACCGCAGCCGCTGGGAGCGGCTGCTGGCGGACCGTTCGCTGATCCGCTCCGCCGTGGAGGAGGTGCTCCGCTTCGAGCCCTACACCGGCTTCGGCATGCTCCGCTACGTCCACGAGAACACCGAGGTGCCGAGCGGCGCCGTGCTGAGCCAGGGCACCACCGTGGTGTGCAGCATGGCCGCGGCCAACCGCGACACCGGCGCCTTCGCCGGGGCCGAGGACATGGACCTCGGCCGCACCCCGAACCCCCACCTCGCTTTCGGTGCCGGGCCGCATTCCTGCCTCGGGCAGCCGCTCGCCCGTACCGAGATGCAGACCGTGCTCCGCGTGCTGCTGCGCCGCCTGCCCAGCCTCGACCTTGCCATCGACCCGGCGGAGCTGCGCCGTGTCGAGGGCCTCATCACCACACCGCTGCGCGAGCTCCCGGTGCGGTGGTGACTGTGGGCGGTACAAGCGAGCGGGCAGAGCAGGCAGAGCGGACGACTCGGGCGAAGCGGGTTGCCGAGACCCGTGAGGCGATCATGGACGCTGCGGAGCGGCTCTTCGCCGTGCACGGGCTGGCGGCGGTGTCGAGCCGTCAGATCAGCGAGGCGGCCGGACAGGGCAACAACGCCGCGGTGGGCTACCACTTCGGTAGCAAGACCGGCCTGATCCGGACGATGATCAGCAGGAGCGACGGGCCCATCGAGCAGATCCGGGAGCGGCTGCTGGCCGAGGTCGCCGGCAGTGACGACGTCCGGGACTGGGTCGGTTGCCTGGTGTACCCGGTCACCGAGTACCTCGCCTCGCTTGGCACGCCCTCCTGGCACGCACGCTTCGTCGCACAGGTGATGACCGACCCCGTGCTGCGGGAGGCCGTCAGCGCAGCGGCGGTCGACCGGCCGCCGCTGCGGCGGACCTTGGACGAACTGGGCCGCCGGCTGCCGGAACTGCCGAGGGACGTGCGCCAAGAACGCGACGACATGGCACGGCTGCTGATCGTGCACACCTGCGCCGAACGCGAACGCGCCCTGGCCGAGGGGACGAGCGCGCTCCACCCCGCATGGCGGCACACGGCGGTGTCGCTGACCGACGCAATCACCGGCCTGCTGCTCGCCCCCGTCACACCCCCACCCCGTACCGGATCCAAGGAGAACCCGTCATGAAGATCATCATCGACGAAGTCAAGTGCTGCGGCGCAGGCCAGTGCGTGCTCATCGCACCGGAGGTGTTCGACCAGCGCGACGAGGACGGCATCGCCATCCTGCTGGACGCCGAGCCCGCCCCGGAGCAGCACGCCGCCGTGCGCGAGGCCGCGAGCGTCTGCCCGGCCGCCGCGATCCACCTCGGCGAGGAGGCATGAGCGCACTCGAGAGCGTCCTGGTCGTCGGCGCCGGTGCGGCCGGGCTGGCCACCGCGGAGTCCTTGCGGCGCAAGGGATACCGGGGCGCGCTGACCGTGCTGGGCGCCGAGCGGCACCTGCCCTATGACCGGCCGCCGCTGTCCAAGCAGGTGCTGTCCGGCACCTGGCAGCCCGAGCAGACACAGCTGCGCGGGCAGGACGCGCTCGACGCCCTGGACGCGGAGTTCGTGCTCGGCGACCCGGCCGTCGCACTGGACGCCGCGACCCGCACCGTCAGCGCCGCCTCCGGGCGGACGCGACGCGCCGACGCGGTCGTGCTGGCCACCGGTGTCCGACCGCGTCCCTTCCCCGGCGCCGAGGGGCTGCGCGGTGTCCATATGCTGCGGACCCTGGAGGACGCGGCGGCGCTGCGAGGCGAACTGGCGGGCGCGTCGAGCACCGTGGTGGTGGGCGACGGCGTGCTCGGCGCCGAGATCGCCGCCACCGCGTGTGAACTGGGGGTGGACTTAACCCTGGTCGGGCCGCAAGCCGCCCCGATGGCGGGCCAGTTGGGTCCGCGGGTGGCTGAGCTGCTCGGCAGGGTGCACGCCGAGCACGGCGTCCGGCTGCTCCTCGGCGCGGCGGTCGCAGGGCTGACGGAGCATCAAGGCCACGTTACCGGTGTTCGATTGGACACCAACGAGGTACTGCCCGCGGACGTGGTGGTGGTCGCGATCGGGTCCGAGCCGGCGACCGACTGGCTGGAAGGCAGCGGCCTGGTGCTGGACAACGGAGTGGTGTGCGACTCCCGCTGCCGGACTTCCGCGGAGGGCATCTACGCGGTCGGCGACGTGGCCCGCTGGCACCACGAGGGACTCGGCGCCATGCTGCGGCTGGAGAACCGGACCAACGCCACAGAGCAGGCCGGCGCCGTCGCCGGAAACATCCTCGGCGAGGACCGCCCCTACACGCCCATCCCGTACTTCTGGACCGACCAATTCAACGTCAAGATCCAGGTGTACGGGACGCTCTCCGCCGACGCGGATGCCGAGATCGTCGCGGGCTCCGAGAGCGAGCGCCGGTTCGTCGCCCTCTACCGCAAGAGCGGCAGGCCCATCGGCGTCCTCGGCTGGAACATGCCCAAGCAGACCCGACTGCACCGCCAGACCCTCGTCGATGCGGTCGACCACTCCCTCGCGCTCCAGCGCTGAGCCCCTTGAAAAAGGAAGACATGAACCCCCCACACACGGCCCGCCCGGCACCGGCCGACATCCCCGACTTCCCCGAACCCCGTTCCGCCCGCTGCCCGTTCGACCCGTCCCCGGAGATGCGTGGCCTGGCCGCGTTCGGTCCGGTGTTCCGGGTGCGGAACTGGGACGGCAAGACCCCGTGGGTGGTGACCAGCCACGCCGAGCAGAAGGCGCTCCTCTCCGACAGTCGCCTGAGTGTGGACTTCGCCGCACCCGACTTCCCCAGCCCGGTCGCCCACCACGGCGGCGGGGAGGGCGAGGCCGGGGCCTACGGCGAAGAAGCGCAGGGTGGTGACAGCCACGGTGCCACCGACCTGAGCTTCGTAGGAATGGACGATCCGGAGCACGCCCGGCTGCGCCGGATGGTCAGCGGCGCGTTCACCATCAAGCGGGTCGAGGCCATGCGCCCTGCCGTGCAGGAAATGGTGGACGGCTTCATCGACCGCCTGCTGGAGGGGCCCAAGCCCGTCGACCTGGTCCAGGCCTTCTCGCTGCCGATCCCGTCGCTGGTGATCTCCGAACTGCTCGGGGTGCCCTACGACGACCACGAGTTCTTCCAGGTCAACAGCAAGACCCTGGTCTCGCTCACCGCCACCTCCGCCGAGCGGCAAGCGGCGCACACTGGCCTGGCCGAGTACCTGGACCGGTTGGTGGGCGAGAAGATCCACAACCCTGGCGAGGACCTGCTTTCCCATCTCGCCGGGAAGGTCAAAATCGGTGAGCTGACCCGCCGCGAGGCCGCCGTGATGGGCGTCCTGCTGCTGCTCGGCGGACACGAGACCACCGCCAACATGATCACCCTGGGCACCCTGCTGCTGCTCCAGCACCCGGAGCAGGCCGCACGCGTCCGCGAGACCGATGACCCCAAGGTCGTCGTCGACGCGGTCGAGGAGCTGCTGCGCTTCCTCACCATCGCCCATCTCGGGCGCCGCCGCACGGCGCTGGAGGACATCGAGATCGCCGGGCAGACCATTCGCAAGGGCGAGGGCGTCATCATGCTCGGCGAACTCGCCAACCGGGACCCGTCCGTCTTCCCCGACCCGGACCGACTGGACATCACCCGGGACGCCCGCCGGCACCAGGCGTTCGGCGCCGGCACCCACCACTGCATCGGCCAGCCGCTGGCCCGGATGGAGCTGCAGGTGATCTACCCCGCCCTGCTGCGCCGCATCCCCACCCTGCAGCTCGCGACCGAGCTGGACCAGGTCCCGTTCAAGTACGACGCCGTGATCTACGGCGCCCACGAACTCCACGTCACCTGGTGACCGGAGCGTTCTGAGAGCTTCCGGGCGGCCAGGACCTGTGGCCTGGCCGCCCTCCGCGCGTTTGCAGGAGTCCCCCATGTCCTCTTCAGGAGCACGTCCGGCCACCGCCCGACCCGGCGCCGTCATCGGCGTGCTGGCCATGGCCGGCATCGTCGCCTCGCTCATGCAGACCCTGGTCGTGCCGCTGATCGGCGAACTGCCGGTACTGCTGCACACCACGGCCTCCAACGCCTCCTGGGCCGTGACCGCGACCCTGCTGGCCGGGGCCGTGACCACCCCGGCCATCGGCCGGCTCGGCGACCTCTACGGCAAGCGCCTCATGCTGCTCGCCTGCACCGTGCCGCTCACCGTCGGCTCCGTGCTGTGCGCGGTGGCCTCCTCGGCCGGCATGATGATCGCCGGCCGGGGTCTGCAGGGCATGGGCATGGGTGTGATCGCGCTGGGCATCAGCGCGCTGCGCGACCTGATGCCTCCGGAGAAGCTGGGCTCCTCCGTCGCGCTCATCAGCTCCTCGCTCGGCATCGGCGGCGCGCTCGGCCTGCCGATCGCCGCCTCCGTCGCCGAACACGCCAGCTGGCGAACGCTGTTCTGGATCTCGGCCGGACTGAGCGCTCTGGTCGGGCTGCTGATCTGGCTCTATATCCCCGCCATCCCCCCGTTGGCACAAGGCCGCTTCGACCACGTCGGTGCGCTCGGTCTCGGCACCGGCCTGATCTGCCTGCTGCTCGGCGTCTCTAAGGGGGCCGACTGGGGCTGGGGAAGTGGTGTGACGCCAGGGCTGCTGATCGCCGCACCCGTCATCTTCCTCGCCTGGGCCTGGTGGGAGCTGCGCAACCCGGCCCCGTTGGTCGACCTGCGCGTCACCGCCCGCCCGCAGGTACTGATGACCAACGCCGCGTCCGTTGTCATCGGACTGGCGATGTACTCCTCGTCACTGATCATCCCTCAGCTCCTGCAGCTGCCCAGGACCACCGGCTACGGACTGGGCCAGTCGATGCAGGCCACCGGCCTGTGGATGGCCCCGGCGGGCCTGATGATGCTGCTGGTCTCACCGGTGGGCGCCAAGCTGTCCGCAGCCACCAGCCCGAAGGTCACCCTCTCGGTCGGTGGGACGGTCATCGCCCTCGGCTACGCCTCGTTCCTGGCGCTGTCCGGCTCGACCGGGGGTCTGCTGGTCGTCACCGTCATCATCAACAGCGGCGTCGCGCTGGCCTACGGGGCCATGCCCGCCCTCATCATGAGCGGCGTGCCACAGTCCGAGACCGCCTCGGCCAACAGCTTCAACACCCTGATGCGCTCGGTGGGCACCTCCGTCTCCTCCGCCGTCGTCGGCGTCGTCCTCGCTCACATGACCGTCAGTCTGGGCGGCCACGCCATCCCGTCCGAGGACGGCTTCCGCACCGGCATGCTCATCGGCTGCGGCGCCGCCCTCGTCGCGGCGGTCATCGCACTGACCATCCCGGTGCGCAAGCCCGCCCCCGGGCAGAGCGACGAAGACGTGAAGGCGATGCTCGTCCAGAAATGATGACGGCGGCCATGACGGCACGGAGCACGGTCGCGGCCTTTTCTCGCCCCGCACCGCCAGGCAATGTGTGTGAACGGACGAGGGCGTGGGTCTGGCACCGACGGGCACGGAGCAGGGGAGCCGAGTCAGTGTGGCCATACCTGTTGCTCCGCAGGGTGATGGCGGGGACTCAGGTGAATGAGCCGTGCCGGCCGGCCCCGGCGGAGAACCGAGCAGCCCCGAAGGTGCCGTCGGCCTGCAGAGACGCCAGTCCGACAGCTGCTTCGAAACGTAGCGCGTCGACCTCTGACAGACCGCTCTGCTCGTACGCTGACCGCCTGTCGTTGCGCAGGCACGTCTGGGGGAATCCGGCGATCTGGCGGGCGAGTGCTTCAGCCTCGCTCCGCGCGGTTCCAGGGGCGACGACCCGGTTGGCCAGTCCGAAGGCGGCAGCCTCCCGGGCGTCGACGGGACGGCCGGTGAGGATCATGTCCATGGCCCGGCTCATGCCGATGAGCCGGGGAAGTCGGACGGTGCCGCCGTCGATGAGCGGTACGCCCCAACGGCGGCAGAAGACGCCGAAGGTGGCGTCGACGGCCACGACCCTGAGGTCGCACCAGATGGCCAGCTCCAGTCCGCCGGCGACCGCATATCCCTCCACCGCCGCGATCACCGGTTTGGTCAACTGGAGCCGTGTCGGCCCCATGGGGCCGACACCCGGCACCGCGACCGTGTTCCCGCGCTCGGTGCCCACGGCTTTCAAATCGGCGCCGGCGCAGAAGTGCCCCCCGTCGCCCCACATGACCGCTGCGTCAGCGTTCGGGTCCTCGTCGAAGGTCTTGAACGCATCGGCGAGCTCTGCGGCCATCGGCCCGTCCACGGCGTTCCGCCGTTCAGGCCGGTCCAGGATGACGGTCGTGACGCGGTCGCGGGTCTCCACCCGGATCGACTCGTACCTCTCCGCGTCGGTCACGTGTGTTCCTCCCACAACGGCTCACGCAGCGCTCTGCGGAGGATCTTGCCGACCGGCGACTTCGGCAGTGTGTCGACGAACTTGACGTGCTTGGGCACCTTGTAGCCGGCCAGCCGGGAGCGCACCAGCTGCCTGAGGTCGTCCTCCGTGGCTGTATGCCCGCTCTTCAAGCTGACGAACGCCGTCACGGCCTTGACCCAGACCGGGTCCGGGCCCCGACGAAAGCGCACTCGGCCACCAACGGGTGTCCGGCGATGGCCTCCTCGACTTCTCGTGGACAGACGTTGTAACCGCCCGTGACGATCATGTCGCTGCGCCGGTCGACGAGGAAGTGGTAGCCCCGGTCATCGGCGTAGGCCATGTCCCGGGTCCGGACCCAGCCGTCCGGAGTGATCACCTCGGCGTTCAGTTCCGTCGCCCCGAAATAGCCGGCCATCTGGCTCGGCGACTTCACCTGCACCTCGCCGATCTCTCCGCCGCGGACCGGTTGCCCCTGCTCGTCGGCGAGGCGGAGGTCCATGGCGACCGACGGCCGACCGCAGGAACCGGTGAGCGCGGGGTCGAGGTGGTCCATCTCGCTGAATCTCGGCAGGACGACGGAGGCGGCGCCGCGGATCCAGTAGGGCAGCACGAAGGTGCCGCCGACATGGATCAGTGATGCGGCATGGAGCATGACCGAGTCCGGTCCGGGTGACAGGCGTTCGCGAGGATGTTCGCGGTGATCGCGGCATAGGAGCCCTGGGTGTGGGTGGCCGCCTTCAGAACCCCGGTGGTGCCCGACGCGTGCAGAAGCAGCATCGGGTCGGACTCGCACAGCGTCACGCAGGGATCGAGAGGGCTGACGCCGTCGGCCTGGGCGAGAAGGTCGATCCCGTCCGCCGCTCCAGGACCTCCCACCCCCACGGTGCGGACGCCGCCCACGCCCGCCAGTTCGCCGGCCGCATCGCCGAGTCCGCTCTGATGCAGGAGCCAGGACGTCCCGGTCTCTTCCAGCATCCGGCGGTGCTGGGCGACCGAGAGCCGGGGATTCAGTGGCACGCGGACGATCCCCGCCTTCAGGCATGCGAAGTCGAGCGGCATGGACCACAGGCCGTTGTCGACCAGCATGCCGAGGTGGTCACCTTTCGCCATCCCGGCACCCAGCAGAACGTTGGCGAAGCGGTTGGCCGTCTCGTCCACTTCGGCGAAGGTGAGGGAACGATCTCCGAAGACCACGGCTGTTGGTGTTGGGTGGTGTCGCGCACCACGCCGCTCAAGCTCGGCAGCTGTCACCACGGCGCCTCCAAAAAACAGACCGTCTGATCGGTCTTATTAGACTGGAGGGCGTGGAAACGAACAAGAGGCGGCAGGAACGGTGGCTGGCGACGCGAGCGGCACTACTCGATGCGACCGTGGAGACTCTGGTCGATGACGGCTACGCCAACACCACCATGCAGCGGGTTCAGGCCCGGGCCGGCGTTTCCCGAGGCTCGCTCACCCATCACTTTGCCTCGATGCAGGAGCTCCTCGTCGCAGCAGTGCATCACGTCGCCGAAGGCCAGCTTCGTGAACTCACCAAGCTGGTCAGCGGAAGCAACACCCCCACCGACATCGGGAGCCTGGCGGGCATGCTCTACCGGTTCATGTCCGGGCCCCTGTTCGCCGCAGGACTCGAACTCTGGATGGCTGCCCGGACAGATCCCGTCCTCCGCCAACACCTCGTCCCCGCCGAACGTGACCTCGGCCGGCATCTGCGTTCGACCCTCAGGGAAAACCTCAGCGGACCTACCGGCCTTCGCCTGGAGCGCGACGATCTGGAGACCCTCCTCGCACTTCTCCGAGGCATGGCCATCACCGGTGTACTCCGCGAGGACGGAGAAGCCCAGCGAGCGCTCCTCACGCGATGGGTGGCGCGGGTACAGAACGCGGACCACGAGTAGACGAGAACAAGTCCGTTCCTGCCAGGTGTGGGATCTCAGGTCCGTGCACTTCGACGTGCCTGTGACCTGCTGTGGATTGTTGCCTGGGCGAGTGCGTCTCCTGGGCGGCCCAGGCCGCGAGGAGGCGCAGGCCGTCTTCGCGGTGAGGCGGTGAGCCGCTGCGGCTGGACGACACGGAGCGCGCGCACCTGTACGACCTGGCACATGCGCCAGTGCGAGGCCGACTCGGGCCCGGCGCCGGCCTGCGCGGGCCAGTCGTGCGGCCGACTGCTGGTCGCCAACCCGTTGGGGCGTGCCCTGTACGGAGATGTACACCGACTCGTCCCACGCGGGGAACACGGCTCGGTTCGTGTTCCTTGATCCCTGCTGCGCGGCGGTTCCACGCCGACTGGGAGCGCATCGCACCGAAGGCGCTGTGGGCGCGCTGCGCATCGAGGCGGGCAAGGGCCCCTATGACCGGAAGCTGTCGAATCCCATCGGGCGTTCGTGGCGGCGGAACGTGCCCGGGGTGGTGAGGGACCCTGTCGGTGCCCCTCGCAGCGGTGGCTCGGCGCGTTCCTGCGGGCCTGACAACGGGACTGGCCCCGTACAACTCGCCCCATCGACCGGGTCAGCGGCGCCTCGCGCATGAATTTCAGGGGAACGCCGTTGTCGCAGACCTGGAGCTCGATCCCCGCGTGGCTGCGGTCCGCTGTCCTTGCCGACCCGCACATCGAGCTTCACAACGACAGCCTTGTGGAGAGCGTCGGCCAGGACGCGGATTCCGCCTGCCGCCTTCGCCGGCTACGTGATCTGGCTCGGCCCGGCCGGCGAAGGAGCGCTTGCGTCACCTCACCGGCGTCGTAGTCGCGGCGCTGACCAGCCGGCGTTCCTGAGCAGCGAGGACGACTGTCTGCTGGGTTATCCGCTGCCCCGCCGCGACGTACCGTGAGCTCGCAGACGACGACTTGCTCCGGCGAGCGCCGGAGGGAGGCCCCTGACTATTCTCCAGCCAATGGGAGGCGGCCGGCGAGCATCGCCATGGCGAGTTCCACCCGGGTACGGCATCCGGTGCGCGAGAACAACCTCGAAAGCCGCCCTTCGACACTTTTCTCGCTGGTCCGCAGGGCCTTCGCGATCTGTTTGTTGCTCAGATTTTGTGCGACGAGCACCGCGAGCAACCGCTCGTTCTCCCCGACGGTGGCCTGTCGTCCTGGCACCGCCACTCCGTGTACGCGCATGAGAAGACGCACCCAGGCCCTCGCCATCAGCGCGTCTATCTCGCCGAGCAGGGAGTAGGCGTCCGACAGCATCGTCGGCTCGACCACTCCGTGGTGGACCAGGCGTATCAGCACGGCGCTCTCTTCTATTGGCTGCTGCCGTTGCCGGGCCAGACGAAGTGCGGCGTCTGCGGCGCTGCGGTCGGAGTGCACCACGGAGTGCAGGGAGAGCCGCGAGATCTCAGCGCATTCAGTGCCGAGCCGGTGGGCGATCCCGTCGACCTTCTTCAGATAGGCCGGCAAGCGCTCGGACCGGCCAAGACTTCTCGCGATATCGGCCAGATGCACCCACAGCGCGTCAGTCCCCGCCACCACGCCGTCCGACTCGGCCCGGCGCGCAGCGGCCCACAGCAGTGACTGTGCCCGTTCGGCCTCGCCGAACGCCAGCTCGTACAACGCCGCGGCGGGTGCGAGCAGGTGGGGCAGCGCGGGCTGCCTGGTGCGGGCCAGAGCCAGCAACTCGTTCGCACGGGACAGCCTGCCCCGGTGCAGCAGCAGCGTGGCGGCGTGGTGGTACATCGCGCACTGCACGGCTTCACAACCGTTCGGGCCGGTGGCGATGCTTCGGCGTGCCAGCTCCAGGGCGTATTCCGCGTCTCCGCGAGAGAGGGCGATGACCATTCGGCTGGACAGACCCAGTTGTTCGGAGCTCCTCCCGGTATCGGCAAGCAGCCGTTCGGCACGGCGGAACTCGCCCAGTGCCAGGAGATCACCGGCCCGGAGGTTCACTTCGTCGGTCGTCGCCTCTTCCGCCCGGCAGCGTGCGGGCAGGGCCGCGATGTCCCGCTCGAACTCGTCCCTCCGGCCCAGCCACAACTCCGCTGCCGGGAGGATGGACCTGACGTGTCGCCCCGTCAGCATGCCCTGCTCGTGTCTTCGGACGATGCCCAACAGACCGAGTGCCTTCCGCCAGCGACCGAGCAGCGACAGGGCGAACGCCTGGGCGAAGGCACGCTCCAGCGGCCCGCCCGGCCAGGGCCACCAGCCGTCGTCGGCGACCTTCTCGAGTGCGGCGAACTCCCCTACCCGGTACAGGGAGGCCAGGTGGACGAAGCACACATCGAGAAAATCCTCCCGGCGGAGCAGGTCACCGTAGGTCTGCAGCAGATACTCCGAGGAACCCAGGCCCGCATCGGCCCGGCTGTACGCCAGGCACGCTCGGGCGTGTCTCAGCAGTATGCCGGCCCGCTGCGCGGGGTCGGCGGTCAGATCGGCGGCGGCTCGCAGCCACTCGACGGCGCGATCGCCGTCGTACCCCGCCACTCGCTCGGTGTGGGCCAGCAGCTCGTACCTCGCCCGCTCCGCATCCACCAGCTTTCCCGCGTTCGCCAGCTGCCGCGGGAGGTAATCCGGATCGGGGCAGCGGGCGGTGCCTTCCCACAGCGCGGAGACAGCGAGCTGAGCCAGCCGACGCTGTTCGAAAGGTCCCAGCGACGACCTGAGGGCGGCCTCGACCATCGGCAGTCGGTACTGCCAGACGCCGTCCGTCCGGCGGTATCGCAGCAGGCCGGTCTCCTCAAGATGGGCGAGGAGACCGCGAACCTCCTCTACGGAAAGGCTCATGCCTTTGGCGACCAGTGCGGGAGCGCTTTCACCGAGCGGGCTCAGCACCGCCATCGCCTTGGCGGCGCTCCAGACGGCGCTCCCCATCTCGCGGATCGTCAGCGTGAGGTCATGGTCGGCCGGAGGGAGCGGATCCATGCCGCCCGTGAGGTAGAGGTGCCGGTCCACCACCCGGGTCAGACCTTCGTCCCGGGCGATGTCGAGCGCCACGCGGGCCGAGGCGGGCCAACCGCGGCTGACACGCCACAGCCAGGCGACCAACCGCGGCTCGGGTCTGGCCCCGGTCGCGGCGGTGGTCCGGGCGCCGAGCAGCCGCGGCGGCAGCGGACGCAGGGCCACGTGATGGACCAGGCGGTCCCTCCGCAGGCGGGCGAGCGCCGCCGAGAACGCGGCGCGGGAGGCGTGGGGCACGGGCAGAGCGACGGTGCACACGCAGAGGGTGTTGGTGCCGGACAGCTGCCGGACCAGGGCTTCGAGGGAGAGGAGGGCATCCGGGTTCAGATGATTGAGTTCTCTGAAGACCAGGACCACACCGGCGGGGTCGAGCAGTGCCGCCATGGCAGACAGCCGTTCGGAGATACGGACGTCGGGCGCCGAGGCGCTGAACGCGAGGTGGACCACTTTCCTTTCGGCACCACTGGCTCCCGCCCGGAGCCTGATGCCCTGGGCCAGCAACTCCTCCAGCGCGGAGCGGAGTTCGATGCCGTCCGGACCGCTGATCACGACCAGGTTCGGGCCTTCGGCCGCGCGGACCGCGTCGACGGCTTCCCGGATGAGGTGTTCGTAGTGGCAGTCGGATCGGTCTGTGCGCACGGCTCCTCGCCGAGTCAGGTGAGACTGGTCGTCGCCCGGGCCACGGTGTGGCCCGGGCCGGACGCCTGTGCGTCCACTGTGATCGTTTCAGGAATCATTGAGAGACAGGTAAGAGCTGAAGGAAGGGAGAACGGGGTGCCGAAGAAGCGCGGCGCCATGATCGGCAGGACAGCCGAACTGGCAGCCGTTGACGAGGCGGTCGGGCAAGCGGTGCTGCTACTCGTCCGGGGACGCGCCGGCATGGGGAAGACAACCCTCCTGAGGGAGGTCCGTCACGCGTGGCGGACTCGCGGCCCCGGACTTGTGCTGATTCGTTGCTCCTCCGACACTCCGCGCTGGGATCTGTTCTGCGCGCAGGCCGTACTCGACGGATTCCGGGACGCCTTTCCCGACATCGGTGATGCCCGGCTGGCCGAGGCGATGGCCGCGGTGGGCAGGCTCTGTCTGCCGGCGACCTACCGCTCGGACCGCGCCCGGGCGGCCCTCTTCACCGAACTCGTGCGGCTGTTCACCCGGCTCTGCCGCAGCGCTCCCGGCGCCGTGTTGATCGACGACGTCCATGCCGCCCCGGACCCGGCACTCGCGATCGCCGCAGCGAACCGTGCCGGCTGCACGATTGTGGCGGCGTCCCGCGACGCGGGGATCAGCACCGAACCGGCCTCCTTCGTCACGCTCGCGGACCGGGTCGTCGACCTCGACCCGCTGTCCGAACGTCAGGTCGACGACTTGCTGGCCGGTGCCGTCGGCGAGCTGCTGGACGAGGCGGTGGCGCCCGTGCTGCGCGCCGCGCTGGGCACGCTGGCCGGAATTCCGGGCAGCGTACTGGGCACCTTGGAAAGGCTGCGTCGCGACGGCCGCTTCACCCGGTTCCAGGGATATCTGTGCCTGAGGGACCCGGCCATACCGCCGGCGCTGCCGGCGCACCACTGGCTGGTGCGGCAGGTGGCGCTCCACGGCGAGCTCGGCAGGCGACTGCTCGCTGTGATCGCCGGAGCCACCCGGTTCTGCATGGACGACCTGCTGATCTTCGCCGAGGCCTTCGGCCACGACATCGCCGCCTGCGGCCGCACCGTGGACAGTCTCGTCGCCGCCGGGGCCCTGGAGTGCGACGACCACGGCGTGCTGCGCATCTCCTGTCCGGCGCTGGTCACCGCCGTACTGCCGGGCACCGGCGCGGACGAGGCAGCTTCCGTGCATCGAGCGATTGCCGAACACCTGCTCAGCGCCGACGACACGCTGTCGCCGGGACCGGCGGTACTCGCCTATCACGTCGCGTTGGCCGATGCCGCCCTGCCCGCCACCCCTTCCTTCGGGCCGCTGCTGGGCCGGGAGGCCGCCGGGGCCCTACAGGCACGCCCCGCGCTGGCCGCCCGCTGGTACCGGGTCGCTCTGCGCCACTGCGAGCCCGGGGTACCGCGGACCCGAGTCCTCGCAGCGCTACTGCCCTTGCTGCTGCGGCTGGCCGACTACGAGGCCCTGGCCGATGTCGTAGCCGAGACGGTGCAGGCGGGCTGCGACGGCCAGCGGCCTGGCGAGCTCGCCGCATATGCGGCGCTGGCTGCCGTCCACACCGGCCGACCGATGCCTGCCGCGGAACACGAGGCCCTGGTCGACGATCCGGCGAGCCGCGGCCCGCTGGCGTTCGCCCGCCGCTGGTTCATCTGCGGAGAGCCGCTCCGTATGAGCGAGCCGACGTACGCCTTCACTGGTCTGACCGGGGAGGGCCCACTAGGCACCGTCCGGCCTGGCGACCCGGCCGAGGCCGGGGGCGACCTGTTCGACCCGGTGGCCTGGTTCAAACGGGTGGTCGGGGGAGGCTACGGTGAACCGGTCACCGGCCCGCTGGCGGCCTACGGGCGCATCAGGCGGAACTACCTGCGAGGCGACTGGGCCCGCATCCCCTCCGAGGCCCGGGCGCTGGAGCTGGCCGCCCTGCCCGACAGCCCGGTCCACCACGCTGTCCGTCTGCTCGCCGCAGAGGTGCATTCCACCCTCGGCGATGTCGAGCGGAGCACCGCATGGCTCGAGCGATCGAGCGAGGACAGCCCGTTTCCCGCGCTGCGCGCCTGGGCCGCCATGGGCATCGCCTACCGGACCGGAGAGTGGGAACAGGCCCGGAAACTGGGGTGGACGAGCTACGAGGAACTCGGTGACCATGTCGCGGAGGGAGGACGGGTCGGCATCGGGTGGCTGCTCGTCCGTCTGGTGTTCGTCGAGTGGGCAGGGGGCGATGGCGAGAAACTGCCACTCCTGCACGCCGAGACGAAACGATGGCACGCTCGTCTGGGTGGGACCAGCCTGCGGGCAGCTGAACTCATAGCCCGCGCACTCGCCGAACGCGACTACCCCAGCGCGAGGACGGCCGCGGACATCTTGCGCGAGCACGGCAGCCGGAGCGAACTGATGCGGGCATGTATGACAGCCGCGCTCCTCGCCGACGAACCACGCCCCTGGTACCACGAGGCCCATGAGATCGCGAAAAGCCTCGGCGGTGGTCTCCAGCAGACGGGCATCGAGGCGGTGATGCGCGACTCAGGTGTGGCCCCGCCCCCTGAACGCACGAGCCCCGCTGCCCTGTCCGACCTCGAAGCCCGCATCGTCGCGCTGGTCCGGCAGGGACTGTCCAACCGGCAGATAGCGGGGAAACTCCGGATCAGTGAGAAGACCGTCGAGAACAGCCTCACCCGCGTGTACGCGAAAGCCGGCTGCCGGTCCCGGCTGGACCTGACACTGGCCGCCATGGAGGGACGCCTCGCCACGCAGGCGCCCGGCTGAGACGTTCCCTCGAGGATCGGCCGTGGGGTTCGTGAGGGGTTTCCCCCTGTGCCGACCGCGCCTCCTGAACGGCGGTACTTCCTCCGCCACGATGTTCCGCAGTGAGACACTCTCGCCGAACGTGGAGATACGTCAGGTTGCCGGACAACAAAGAACTGGATACCGAGGGGCAGCAGGCCGCTCGCAGGACACCGGTGACCGTACTGGCCGCCTAGGGCTCGTTGGTGTATCTGCCAAAGCGGCGCAGGCTGATGGGGTCAGGCTCTATGGCCCTGGATTTCCTCTCTAGCGGGACATCTCCTGAAGCTCGCTGCAGAAGGCCGTGAGTAGCTCAGCAAGGACAAGGAAGGGCGTTATGGGTAAACGAATATCACTGGTTGCCGCGAGTATCGCGGTGGCTATTGGCTTCGGGGTCGGGATGGCTTCTCCCGCTAGTGCCGAGATTTTCGGTCGCTACCACTCCGAAGCAGACTGCCTTGCGGCGAAAAGCAGGCCGGACCTCTACTGTGACTGGAGTCCCGGCGATGACGGACGCGGGGTGTGGCTGCTGACCGACAGGTACGGGGGCGGCTGACGGCGGCCCCTTGATGGCCGTGGGAGCGCCTGTTCGGTCCCACCGAAATGGATGAGCACAGCATCGCTGTGCTCATCCATTTCTTGTTTCGGAACGCTGAGCGCGGCCAGCGTGACTCGGGGAAGACGAAGAAGTCGAGGTCGGCCAGGTCGGCCCCCTTGGTGAACTGCTGGCTGACGAACATGCCTGGCAGGTATAGCCGACCATCTTTGAGGTGCCGTTAGGGCTTTTGCGTCCTTGCGGCCGACTTGGACACGGCGTCGTCCGCGTTGAGTCGGCGCTATCGCGTGCCCGGCCGTCACTCCGGGCGGCAGGCAGGCCGGAACGGCCCGCGCATTGCCGCTGCGGCCGTTCCGCCGGCGTCTCGTCACTTCGGTCAGCAGACGCGTCTTGTCGAGCACAGCGAAAATGGCCGCAGCGGCAGGCAGTCACCTCACAGGGCAGATCGCCTCTGGGTGCTCAGCCGTTCAGTGATGAGGCGGCGCGATGACTGATCCATCACCCGAGTAGATCGGCACATGGCAGACCTGATTGCAAACGGGCTGCACTCTGTCCAGCGCGGCAGCGGACTGAGCCGACACACACATCCCGATCAGAGCCACCGCTGTGACTGCCACCGCTGCGCCCGCGCTTCGCCTGCGCCTGGATTCTGTCTTGTTATGTTCCACGAGGACGTCCAATTCGCGTAAATGAGATGAGTCTCCCCGAGATACCTGGGCAGGTCGGAAGACGGAATCCCGGTTCACTCAACCTGACTTGTCCTGCCGAAAACCACCCTAGCGTCAGCTTGGCGAGGAGATCGTCAAGAATAGTCAAATTGAGTTGCCGGAGGTGTGGCGAATGTCGTTCTCGACGGCGGAGCCGACCATATGAGCAAAGGATGGTTAAGTGCCCTGGGGGTGCAGGTGAAATGTCGCGCAGGTTGTGTGATCTGTGGTCATTGGCCTTGGGGGCACGACAGGGGTCGTGATAGCCCAGGGTTGTGGCTTCTTCTGTGGGCTTCCTCCCCGTGGGCCTCATTCGGCTTCAGTGCAAACGCACCGCCGGTGGGACAGGGGAGAGTCCCACCGGCGGTTGTCTGCGGGCCACTCAGGTGTCAGAACGCGGGGACCTCGGAGGGCCGGGCCTTGTTGAGGTTGCTCACGAGATTCCTGGCCAGCGGGAAGTTGGCGCTGCCCCAGTTGGCGTTGGACAGCTTGTCGCGCAGCCCACGGTCCATGTTGTCCAGGGTGAGCAGGGCCGGGCGGTCCCATCCTCCGTTGCCCCAGGCTTCCGGAACTTCTCCCGCCTTCGCGAAGCGGAAGGCATGCGTGCTCGCGCCGTCCTTGTGGTAGACGATCTTGACGCGGTTGCCGTCCATCGGTACCTCGTTGACCCGGTGGGTGCTGTAGCCACCGTGGCGGGAGGCGGCCAGGTACATGACCCTGTCGGGGTTCTGCTTCACGAAGACGACGACGGACTCCATGTCGTGGCGGTGCCCGAAGCCGGAGGTTGCCTGGTCCTTCTCGAAGTACAGGGTGTAGACGATCCCGCACCAGCCGTTCTTGCACAGGGCCTGCGCGTACGTGTTGGCCTTGCCGAGGTGGTTGCTCTTGCACCCGCCACCGGCCGAACCGGTCGGCGCGAGACCGCCGTTGAGGTTCCCGTTCGCGTCGATAGCCGCTGCGGGATAGCAGCCGTCCTCGTCGTAGTCGAAGAGCGGCTGGTACTTCTTCTGGAACGCGGTGGCGTTCTCGGGAAGGGGGGTCAGGACGGCGGCGGATGCGCTGCCCGCCAAGCCGAAGGTCAGCACGGCGACGCTGCCGGCGACGAGCGCGGTCCTGCCGAGGCGGGCCTTCCTTGTGCTCTGCACTGCCTGCGCCATGTGGTTGTTCTCTCCACTTGCTCGGGGGGCCTGGGCCCAGCTCGGTCGTGCCGGGAATCCGGCGTGGCGGACCCGAGGCTGGCAAGCGGAATGTTGTTCTGGCACCCACTTCATCAGCGCAAACAACTAAGTTCTTGCGGCCGGTTGTTCGGTGGAGCGTCGCGTCGCTGTCACCAACGCAGATCGGTAGGGCACCGATGAGGTCGGACCGGTGTCTGAACGTATAAGTCGTAGGCGATGCCGCGTCTGTTGTGCGCGTGGCGTGGGAGGTGAGGTTCGTGGGCCGTCCCGAACGACCTGTGGACCCTGAGGCAGGTCCCGTTCAGTTGCTTGCACATGAACTCCGCGAGTTGCGGCGAGCCGCCGGCAGCCCGTCGTACCGGACCATGGCCAAGTCGGCGGGGTTCTCGGTGACGACCCTGTCGCAGGCCGCGTCCGGGCAGCGGCTGCCTTCGCTCGCCGTCGTGCAGGGGTACGTGCGGGCGTGCGGGGGCGATCCGGGCGAGTGGGCGTCGAGGTGGAAGGAAGCGGAGGAACAGGCGGCGCGGCAGGTTCGCGCGGGGGAGGACGACGCAGCACCGCCGTACCGGGGTCTGGCTTGCTTCGAGCCGGACGACCACGCGCTGTTCTTCGGCCGGGACCGGATGGTGGACGAGCTGTGGAGGCTGGTGGGCATGCACCGGTTCGCGGTGCTGATCGGAGCCTCCGGCAGCGGCAAGTCCTCGTTGGTGCGGGCCGGTTTGATTCCCCGCCTGGAGAAGGAGATCGCGGGTCTTGGACGTCCGGCGGCGCTGCGCGTGCTCACCCCGGGGGTGGAGCCGGCCACGACGTACGGGCACCTGTTGGCCCCGACGGCAGGGCAACCGGAGAGCTGGGTGGTGGTGGACCAATTCGAGGAGACCTTCACCCTCTGCCGGGACGGGGCGGAGCGGGCGCGCTTCATCGATCTGTTGCTTGCCGCCCGGGATCGGGACGCTCGGCTGCGGGTGCTCATCGTCGTACGGGCGGACTTCTACGCCCGGTGTGCCGAGTACCGGGAGCTGGCGGACGCGCTGTGTCGCGCCGGACTGCTGATCGGACCGATGACTGCGGACGAGCTGAAGGAAGTGGTCGTCAAACCGGCGCAGGCGGCCGGCCTGTTGGTGGAGCGGGAACTGACCGCGCGGATCGTCAAGGAGGTCATCGACCAGCCCGGTGGCCTGCCGATGCTCTCGCACGCCTTGCTGGAGACGTGGCGGCGGCGCCGGGGCAGACTGCTGACCGTGGCCGCGTACGAGGCAGCCGGTGGTGTGCGCGGCGCCATCGCGGCGAGCGCCGAGGAGGTGTACGGCCAGATGTCCGCGGCCCAGGCGGACGCCGCCCGGCAGTTACTGCTGCGGCTGGTCGAGCCGGGACGGGGCACCGCGGACACCCGGCGCCCGCTCACTCGTGCCGAACTGGACGAGTGGGCGAATCCTTCGGTGTCCTCTGTGCTCGAACTGCTGGCCCGCGCCCGACTGCTGACCCTGGACGACGACGGCGTCCAGCTGGCCCACGAGGCGTTGATCAGTTGCTGGCCGCGGCTGCATGGCTGGATCGAGCAGGAACGGGAGCGACTGCTTCACCACCGGCGTCTGACCGAGGCCGCCCATGTCTGGATGGAGCACGACCGCGATCCCGGTGCCCTGTACCGGGGCAGTCGACTGGCCCGAGCCGAGGAAATATTCCCCGACCATGCCCGGGACAGCGCCCTGACCGAGGCAGAACGGGCCTTCCTCGCGGCCGCGTGCGCGGCGCGGGAGGCGGAGCGCCGGGCTGCCGCCCGGATCGCCCGAAGATCCCGGCTGCTCGTCACCGCATGCTCCGGCGTTCTGGTGGTGGCGCTGATCGCCGGCCTGGCCGCCTGGCAGCAGCAGCGGGACAACCAAAGGCAGCGCAGGGACAACACGGCCCGTCGCGTCGCCGCCGTCGCCGACGCACTGCGCACCACCGACCCGAGAACCGCGATGCGACTCGGCGTGACCGCCTGGCGACTTGCGGAACTGCCCGAGACCCGCAGGGCCCTGCTCGCCTCGCTTGCCCAGCCCGAACAGGACACCTTCATCGACCCCGTGCCCGGCCCTGGTCGCTGGAGGTTCCTTGCCGACTCCGGCCGTACGCTGTTCAGCGTCGACGGTCGCACCTGGCGGACCTGGAACGTGGCAACGCACCGCCCGATCGCCTCCGGACGTCTGCCGGCCGGCCGCGTGCTCGTGGCCAGTCCCGATGCCCGGGTGCTCGCCCTCGACGGGGACGACGGGGTCCGGCTGTGGGACACGTCCGCTGGACAGTGGACCGGTGGCCCGGGCCGGCTGCCCAGGGACTGGTACGAACTCGGCTTCGGCGCGAGCGGCAGGAGCCACCTGGTGAGCAGCGCCGACCACGGGGTGCAACTGCTGTCCGTCGAGGACGGGAAGTTGCTGTTCGAGGACCGGGAGGTGGCCGACAGGGTCGTGGCGACCCCCAACGCGGATGACCGGCTGGTGGCCCTCTGCCCTTCCGGACGGTCGCCGCAGGTCTGGGACATCGGCCGTCACCGCACCGTACCCGGCGACTGGGAACACGCCCGCGACGTCTGCGGCGAGCACACGACGGTGACGTTCGGGGAAGCGAAGGGCGGCGACCGTGACCGTTTCGCCGTCGTGTCGGAGACCGGCGTCCACGTGTGGGACATCCGCTCGGGACACAAGGTGGCAGGCATAGAAGACCGGGACGTGGAGCACACGGCCCTCAGCAGCGACGGTGCCTTCCTGGCCACCGTCGGTCGCGGCGAGCTCAGAGTCTGGCGGCTCGCCGCGCCCGCCACGCCCGTGTTCCGGCACGCCCTGAACAACCAGCGTCTCTACGACGGTCTCGCCTGGGACCCCTCCGGTCACGTCCTGCGCTACCTCGAAGGAGGCACGGTCCACTCCCTCGACCTGGCGGCGGCCGTCACCCCCGCATGGCGCGACCGCCCGCTGGACGGCGTCCTGCTCAGCCCCGACGGCCATACCCTCGCCACCGCCGAACGCATCGGAAGCCACTACCGCTTCCAACTGCGCGACACCCGCGACGGGCGCCTCGCGCGAACACTGCCGTCTCCTCCCTTCCCGATCACCCGAGACCGTGCGTTGCCCGTCCTTCCGCAGGACACCCTGCCCCTGATGGCGTTCAGCCCCGACGGCGCCTCGCTCGCATACGGCACTTCGGCCCTCGGCGACAACGCCGCCTCTCAGCGGTTCACGGTCT
The DNA here is from genome assembly GCF_040612515.1 of Streptomyces sp. NPDC006372. Classification (NCBI taxonomy): domain Bacteria; kingdom Bacillati; phylum Actinomycetota; class Actinomycetes; order Kitasatosporales; family Streptomycetaceae; genus Streptomyces; species Streptomyces sp. NPDC006372. The sequence goes on from NZ_JBEXQJ010000016.1 coordinate 125,742, forward strand.
GGGACGTAACGCGTGACCGAAAGCGCACCACCCTGGACCTCGCCACCACACCGTCCGCCGCCGAGGTCGCGTCCCTCGCCCTGGGCCCTGGTGGCCGCACCCTGTACGCCTCCCGGGTGCCCACCCTCGGCGACCCGACGGGCGAGGTATGGGACACGGCGCGCCACCGCAGGACCACCGCCTTCAGGGAATGGGCCAGTACCCACCTGGCCCTGCGCCCCGACGGCCGCCTCCTCGTCGGCGACAACCGCGCCGCCGCGCTGCCCACCGGTCCGGTGGCTGGTCAAAGCCTCGTGCAAGGTGAGGAGATCGCCGCGCTCGCGTTCAGCCTCGACGGTTCCCGCCTGGCGGCCGGCGATCAGTCTGGCCGGGTCGCGCTGTGGGACGGGAGTGTGCGCCACCGTCTCGGCGTCCTGCGGAACGTCTTTCCGCCGCCGCTCGGTGACACTCCGGAAGGCGTCAGTGCCCTCGCCCTGAGCCCTGACGGCCGCACCCTCGCCGTCGGCGGCGACGCAGGCACCCTCCAACTGTGGGACATCGCCACTCAGCAACCCCTCGGTGGTCCCCTCACCACCCCCGGCGAGAACATCACCTCCCTTGCCTTCAGCCCTGACAGCGGCACCCTGTACGCCAGTAGTAGGCACGTGCCGCGCCAGCGGTACACGATCGAGCCCTCCCGGGCTCTCGCCATGGTCTGTGCCCGGGCGGGCGCCGATCTGACGAGGGACCAATGGCGCACATACATCCCTGAGGTGTCGTACCGCAGGGGCTGCGGCGCAACCCGCCCACACTGATCCCCGCGCTCCCGACCCACGCCCAAACTCGCGCCGCGTGGAGGGTTGGTGAGGACCCGCCAGTAACTCCCCAATTCCTCTTTCTCCTGAACCTCAGCAGTCACAAGATGTCGATCAACACGGGGATGAATACGACTACCAGTACGTAGGGAAGAGGACATCGACGTGTCCCACGACCAACCCGACCACCGCCGAACTGCCGGTCGCAGACCGGCAGTTCTTGTCCTGGCGGTTCCGGTACTCGCCGGAAGCATCGCGCTAGCCACCGTCTCGCCCGCGCAGGGCGGCACACTGGACGGCCTGAACACGGGCAGGACGACAGGCGGATCCCACGCCGACCATGTCGCCAACCCCGAGACGCAGCAGCACCATTACCCAGCAGGGACCTACTTGGTCCAGTTGGCCGACGAACCCGTCGCCGCCTACACGGGGGGCACGGAGGGGCTGAGGGCCACCAAGCCCGTGCAGGGGAGGCGACTGGACGTCGGCTCCCGCACGGTGGACGCCTATCAGGACCACCTGAGGGAGCAACGTGACGACGTGCTCGCCGAAGTCCCGGGCGTCAAACCGCTCTACACGTACGACATCGTTGCCAATGGCTTCGCGGCCAGGCTGACCGCCGCCCAGGCGAACCGGCTGGCCCGCACACCTGGCGTCGCATCGCTGTCCCGCAACGAGACCATCCCGCTGGCCCGGACGGCCGAGTCTGGCGACACCTCGGCCAGCGCAGCACACACAACGGCGACCGCCACGGCTGCCAGAACCCTCCCGGTCCCTGACGTAGCCGCGTTTCTGGGGCTGAAGAGCGAGAAGGGGCTGTACAGCAAGTTCCCGGGCGGACAGCGCAACGCGGGCGCAGGCACGATCCTGGGCGTCCTCGACACCGGCATCGACACCCACAACCCGTCACTGCGGGCGCTGCCCGAACCTCGTCCCGATGCCGGCATCATCGCCAAGAAGTGGAAGGGCGAATGCGACCCGGGCGAGGACACCGCGCACCAAGTCCGGTGCAACAACAAGGTGATCGGCGCCCAGTACTTCGACAAGGGCCTCACCCATCCCACCGAGGGCGACTGGAAGAGCCCGATGGACGCCGACTCGCACGGCACCCACACCGCCACAACAGCCGCCGGTGACATGGACGTCGAGGCCACCGTCCCCGACACCGGCCTGTCGGGCCGTATATCCGGGCTCGCGCCCGCCGCCCGCATCGCCGCCTACAAGGTGTGCTGGAGCAACGGCTGTTCCACCATCGACCTCGTCGCCGCCATCGAGAAGGCCGTGGCCGACGGCGTGGACGTCATCAACTACTCCCTCGGCGGGCCCAGGGTCCTCAACGGGCCCACCGAGACCGCCATGCTCAACGCGACCAAGGCAGGCGTCTTCATCTCGGCCGCGGCGGGCAACGACGGACCGGACACGGTCTCCAATCAGCTCCCCTGGATCACCACCGTCGCCGCCTCCACCCACGACACCGGCTACCGCACCACCGTCACACTCGGCGACGGGAACTCCTACACCGGCGCCGGCATCAGCGCCTCCGCCGTCGGCTCCGCCCCGCTGGTCGACGCCGCACATGCGGCGAGGAGCGGGTCCACGGCCGCCGACGCCGAGCTGTGCCTGTCCGGCACCCTCGACCCCGAGAAGGTGAAGGGCGCGATCGTGCTGTGCAAGCGTGGTATCAGCGGCCGCACGGACAAGAGCGCTGAGGTCAAGCAGGCCGGGGGCGTGAGCATGGTGCTCGCCAACGCCAGCGCCTCCGATGAGGAGAACGCCGACGCGCACAGCGTCCCGACCGTCCACCTCAGCAGCACCGACGGACAGGCCGTCAAGTCCTACGTCGAGCGGGCCGGAGCCGGCGCCACCGCGCGGCTGAGCGCCGCCGAGGCAGTCCACCAGCGGGCCCCGATGGTGGGCGGCTTCTCCTCCAGCGGCCCCGACACCATCAGCGGCGGCGACCTGCTCAAGCCCGATATCACGGCCCCCGGCGTCGACATCGTCGCCGGTACGGCCAAGGGCAGCCCTGGATTCAAGGGTGCACAGGGCCTCATGACCGGTACGTCGATGTCGACGCCGCACCTCGCGGGCCTGGCGCTGCTACTGCGGGCACTGCACCCGGACTGGTCCCCGGCCGAGATCAAGTCGGCCCTGATGACCACGGCGACGACCACCGACAACACCGGCAAACCGATCCAGCGCGCCGGCGGCACCACCGCCACGCCGCTCGACTACGGTGCCGGACAGCCCGTGGTGACTGCCGCCGCCGACCCAGGGCTGGTCTACGACTCCACCTCCGCCGACTGGACCTCGTACATCTGCGCCATCGAGGGTCGGCTCGTCGACGACCACGGCACCGACGCCTGTGCCACGGCCACCAAAACCGACCCCAGCGACCTGAACTACCCGACCATCGCGGTCGGCGACCTCGTCGGGCACCAGACCGTCACCCGCACTGTCACCAACGTGTCGGCCACCACCGGCGTGTACACCGCCAAGGTCAAGGCGCCGGGCGGCTTCAAGGCCACGGTCTCGCCGCGGAAGCTGGTCGTGGTGCCGGGTGCCTCCGCCACGTACAAGGTCACCTTCACCCGCGAAGGCGCGGCCTACGGGGACTGGTCCTTCGGCTCCGTCACCTGGGCGGACACCGGCGCCCGCCACACGGTCCGCAGCGCCGTCGCACTGCGCGCCGCGCGGTTCTCCGCCCCCGCCGAAGCCACCGGCAGCAGCACCGGTTCGCTGACCCTCCACCCCAGAGCCGGCTGGAACGGCACGCTCACCGCACGGGTGACAAGCCTCTACGCGGGCGAGACGAAAACCGGCACCCTGACCGGCACCAACCCGGAATTCGACCCGGACAACGCACCGGCCGACCTCCCGCCCGCCACGATCAGTACCGAGATCCACGTCCCCGACACGACCAGGTTCGCACGAGTCGCGATCCTGCCCGCCGAACACCTGGACAAGAGCGACCTGGACCTGTGGGTCGTCGACAAGGACAGTGGTGAGGTGGTCTCGACGCCCCGGGCCGGCAACAACGAGCACGTCGACCTGAAGCCGGGCACATACACGGCCTACGTCAACCAGCTCGCGCTGCCGGAGGACATCCGGAGCCAGACATACACCCTGCACACCTGGCTCATCGGCGACGACGTCCAGCCCGACCGCCCGGCCGCGATCGCCCCCGCCTCCCAGCCGGTCACCGTCGGCGACACCCCGACAGTGACGGTGTCCTGGCCGGACCGCTCCCGTGAGGCGTCCAACGCCTACCTAGGGCTGGTGGAGTACGGCGACGCCACCGTGGCGGTCGGCCGGACCGCCCTGACCGTCATGGTCGCACCGTAGGACGAGAGGACCAGCCTTGGCGGACGTCCCTGCGGCGTCCGCCCGGGGCGTGGTGCGGCAGCCGGGCGGGCCTCGCAGTCCGGCCCGTTGTATGAGCAGAAAGTCGGCGGGCAAGCCACGCCCGGTCAGCTCCCAAGCCCACAAGCCGGCGAACGCACCGCTGAATCCCATGCCCCGGATCTGCCCGCCTCGATGTCCTCGCCGTGTTCGTCGGACGGCACGGCAGCGTCGAGGGGCGGGGCGATGGGGCGCCGGCCGGAGCCGGTGTCGAAGCGGAAGCTCAGGACGGGTCCGTCGACGGTCAGGGAGGCCGAGCGGGGAGTGCCTGCTCGGCCCAGATCGTCTTGCCCGTGGTGGTCTGGCGGGCCCCCCAGCCCTGAGTGAGCTGGGCGACGAGCAGCAGGCCACGCCCTCCTTCGTCGAACACGCGGGCACGGCGCAGGTGGGGAGCTGTGCTGCTGGCGTCGGAGACCTCGCAGATGAGATTCCTGTCGTTGATCAGTCGCAGCCGGATGGGGGGCTCGGCATGGCGGATGGCGTTGGTGACGAGTTCGCTGACCACCAGCTCGGTGACGAACGTGGACTCCTCCAGCCCCCACCGAGCCAGTTGATCGGACGCCGCCTTGCGGGCCTCGGCCACGATGGCGGGATCCGCCGGCAGATCCCAGGAAGCGACTTGGCCCGCGCTGAGGCAGCGGGTGCGGACGACGAGCAGGGCGACGTCATCCGTGGGCCGTTCGGGGAGCAAGGCCTTGAGGAGTGTGTCGCAGGTGAGTCCGATGCTTTGGGAAGAGGGGGCGGCCAGAATGCGCAGGAGCTGCGCGCGTGAGGCGTCGGGGTCCCGTCCACGCGATTCGATGAGGCCGTCGGTGTAGAGGGCGAGCAGGCTGCCCTCGGCCAGTTCGATCTCGACGCTCTCGAAGGGCATGCCGCCCAGCCCCAGTGGTGGACCGGCCGGCAGGTCCAGGTATCGGGCGGTGCCGTCGGGGAGGACGAGCGCGGGCACGGGATGCCCGGCACGGGCCAGGGTGCAGTGCCGGGAGACCGGGTCGTAGACCGCGTACAGACAGGTGGCGCCGAAGCCGGTGGCGCTGTCGCCCGGAACGGCATCCTCATCGGAGTCGGTGTGCGCCACCAGGTCGTCCAGATGGGTGAGCAGCTCATCGGGGGGCAGATCGACATCGGCCAGCGTGCGGACGGCGGACCGCAGCCGTCCCATGGCGGCCGCGGCCTGCACCCCGTGGCCGACCACGTCTCCGACGACCAGGGCGACCCGGGTACCGGACAGGGGGATGACGTCGAACCAGTCGCCACCCACACCGGCCCGGGAGTCGGTCGGCAGATAGCGGGAGGCCACCTCGACCCCTGCCTGCTCGGGTACGTTCCGGGGGAGCAGGCTTCGCTGGAGGGCAAGGGCGGTGGCGCGCTCACCGGTGTAGCGGCGGGCGTTGTCGATGCACACGGCCGCCCGTGCGCAGATCTCCTCCGCGAGCAGCAGATCGTCGTCATCGAAAGGGAAAGGCCGCTGGTGGCGCAGGAAGAGGGCCACTCCCAGCGTGATGCCGCGGGCGAGCAGCGGCACGATCATCACTGAGTGGATGCCCTGCTCCTTGACACTGGCGGCACGCTTCGGGCTGGCGTCCAACCAGCGGCTGATCTCCGTGTCCTCTACGCCGTACCGCGCGGGCCGGCCTGTGGCCAGGCCCAGAGCCGGGGGCGAGTATGCCGGGTAACGCCCCGTGTGCCCGGGCTCGACCGCTGATTCGGGACAGCCTTCGAGGACCGAACTCTGGGCACTGCGGAACAGTGCGATCGTGGTGTCGGCCCAGTGGGCCGCTCCGACCGAGCCGACCGTCGGCTCCTCGCCGCGAGAGACCGATTCCACCAGATCGACGCTGACGAAATCGGCGAGCCCGGGGACCGCAGTATCGGCCAATTCCTGTGCCGTGCGATTCACGTCCAGACTGGTGCCTATGCGCTTGCTGGCCTCGTTCAGCACGGTGAGCCGTTGCCGGACCATGTAATGCCCGGTGACGTCGAATATCTGGCCGAATACGCCCTGTGTCCGCCCTGTCGGGTCCTTGAGAGGCGAGCTCGTGATGGTCCAGACACGAGGTCGGTTCTGGTCGGGCGCCTGGACGATGGACTCGTGTTCGACGGTCGTCCCGGTGCTCATCGCCCGCTCCATGTCTTGGTCCACCGCTCGGGCACGCGGGGAGCCAGGCGTTATGTCCACCGCTCGCCGCCCACGCATCTCGTCGGAGGACTGGCGCGTCATCCGTTCCATCGCCCTGTTCGCTCGAATCAGGCGCCGCTCGCGGTCGCAGACCGCCATGGGGCACGGAGACTGGTCGAACACCCACTCCAAGAGTTCGGCTTCGGTGGGGCGAGGAGCAGGCTGCGGTGTGCCGGAGACGGTCAGAATCCACTGCCCCCGGCCCTTCGAGCCCGACAGCGGTACCGCGCTGAGGGCTACGACCATGCGGCCGCCGTCCCGGTGCCGCACCGTGACCTGGCCACTCCATCCACCGCTCTGCCTTACCCGGTGCCCTCGGGTGGCTGCGGCCTCGCGGGCGTCCTCGGCGAGCAGGTCCGCGGCCGGGCGGCCCTCGACCTCAGCAGGCGCATAGCCCAGCAGCCGCCGGGCCTGCTCGCTCCAGCCCGTGACCACGCCCCGCTCGTCCACTGTGGCATGAGCGGGGAGGGCGTCATCGTCCAGACTGCCCCGAGGGACGGCGGCAGCGTCTCCTGCAGGACTCATGTCGTCCGGCTTTCCTCTCCGGGCCTGTGGGCCGGAAACGGACCCGGCCCACCATCAACAATGCTCCTTCGAGCCGACCTGCTCAATTCATGTCGGAGAGGCGGCTGTGGCCGGAGATCCTGCGGCGGGCGGCTGTGCCGGAGGCGTGACCGACACAGGGCCGCTTTCTGTCGGGTTTGTGAGTAGTCGCTAGGAGTGCTGCTCGGTGCTGCGGGTTGCGGAGGTGTCGTGTTCGCCGTGGTCGAGGGTGGCGTACCAGGTGGCGAGGAGGGTGAGGGCGTCCTGGTCGTGGGTGCCGGCCTCGGCGCTCAGGGCGGTGAGGGTCAGGCCGGGGTCGGTGGGAATGGGCAGGGCTTCGAAGGCGAGGGTGAGGTCGCCGACGGCAGGGTGGTGGAAGCGCTTAATACCGGTGTGGTGCAGGCGCACGTTGTGTGCGGCCCACAGGGCTCGGAAGTCCTCGCTGCGGGTGGACAGCTCGCCGATCAGGTCGCTGAGTTCACGGTTGTAGGGGTCGCGGCCTGCTTCTGTGCGCAGGAGGGCCGCTGCCGTGGCGCGCTGGGCCTGCACCTCGGGCATGTAGTCGGCGGCACCGGGGTTCAGGAACTGGTAGCGAGCGAGGTTGACCGGACGGGCGGGGTCCTGGAACACGGGCCAGTAGAGCGCCTTGCCCAAGGTGTTGGTGGCGAGGATGTCGAGGCGGCCGTTGCGGATGAAGGCGGGCGCGTCGGTCATCGCGTCGAGCAGCTGCTGCAGAGCGGGCCGGATGGGTTGGGCGGCGCGGCGGCGGGCGGGGCGCCGGGTGGTGCTGGCGGTGCGGGCGAGGTCCATCAGGTGGGCGCGTTCGGAGTCGTCGAGCTGGAGGGCGCGGGCGAGGGAGTCCAGGACGGCCTCGGAGGTGCCCGAGAGGCTGCCGCGTTCCATGCGGGCGTAGTACTCGGCGCTCACGCCGGCGAGCATCGCGACCTCCTCGCGGCGCAGCCCTTTGACCCGGCGGTGGCCGTGGTCGGGCAGGCCGGCCTGCTGCGGGGTGATCTTGGCGCGGCGGCTGGTGAGGAACTCGCGGATCTCGCTGCGGTTGTCCATGTCTCCGAGGCTACGACGATCCCCCAACGCGAGGGGTGCCCTGCCAGTACATGTATCAGTGGGTCCTTCCGCGCACCTGTGGCCTGCCGTTTCATCGATGTCAGGCCATCAGATGTACGCCCTCCCGCTCTGCTGCTCTGGACGCACGTACGGGAGCGGCGGGGCCGAACCTTAAGCCGATGCCCGCCTCTGTCGCTGCGGGCATCCCATGGAGAGGAGCCGGTGATGACGCAGGACAAGCAGGACAACGGGCCGCGTCAGCAGTTCGGGGACCTCGCCCCGGCGCTGGCCGGGTACAGCGAGGACGTGCTGTTCGGGCAGGTGTGGGAGAACCCGGACCTGTCCCCGCGCGAGCGCAGCCTGGTCACCGTGGCCAGCTTGATCACCAGCGGCAGCACCGAGCAGCTCGCCTTCCATTTGCGGCGGGCGCAGGAGAACGGGGTCAGTGACAAGGAGCTGATCGAGACGATCACCCACCTGGCCTTCTACGCGGGATGGCCCAAGGCCATGTCGGCGCTCGCCGTCGCCAGGACCGTCCTCACTGACTCCTGATCCTCGACCCCGGTCCCGGTGGCGTCCTCATATCCCGCCATCGGCTACAGCATGTAAACGAAGGAATTTTGATCATGGAAATTGTGCAGCCTCCGGCGACCATGAAGCTGCCAGCGGAGATGTTCACCGGAGACGCCTGGGCGGATGTGATCTACCGAGGAGAGGACCCCTCGCGCGCGCGGGCGAACATGGTCCGCTTCGCCCCCGGTGCCCGCACCGCCTGGCACTCCCACGGGCTGGGCCAGACCCTCTACATCGTCGAGGGCATCGCCTTGATCCAGAACCGCGGCGGTGACGTCCTCGAAGCCCGCCCCGGTGACGTGATCTGGACCCCGCCGGGCGAGGAGCACTGGCACGGCGCTGCCCCGGACCGGTTCATGGCGCACATCGCCCTGTGGGAGGGCGACGAGGTCGACTGGCTGGAGCACGTCAGCGACGCCGAGTACGCGGGCCCCCGCAGCTCCTGAACCCCCGTCCCCGCCCTGGTGCCGGAGGCCATCCGGCACCCCTACTTGTTTTGCGAGATACGGAAAGAACCATGCGCCAAACCGTGCTTCACGCTCCCCGTGACCTCCGGGTCGAAGTCCGGCCCAGGCCCGTCATCCAGCAGCCGACGGACGCGGTGATCCGCACCGTCGCCACCTGCGTGTGCGGCTCGGACCTATGGGACTACCGCGGAATCAACGACATCGCGGAGCCCACCCCGGGCGGCCACGAGTACATCGGCATCGTCGAAGAGACCGGCGGCGACGTGACCACCATCAAGCCCGGCCAGCTGGTGGTCGGCTCCTTCTTCGCCTCCGACAACACGTGCCCCAACTGCGCGAACGGCTACCAGACGTCCTGTGTGCACCGCGAGTTCGTCGGCGGCGCCCAGGCCGAGTACGTCCGCGTGCCTCTCGCAGACGGCACCCTCGTGCACGTGCCCGGCGATGTCACCGAGGAGTACATCCCCAGCCTGCTGGCCTGCTCGGATGTGATGGGCACCGGCTGGTACGCGGCCCGGGCCGCCGAGGTCAAGCCCGGCGACACCGTCGCCGTCGTCGGCGACGGCGCGGTCGGTCTGTGCGCGGTCATCGCCGCCAAGGAACTCGGAGCCGGGCGGATCATCGCCATGTCCCGGCACGAGCCCCGACAGAACCTGGCCCGCGAGTTCGGCGCCACCGACATCGTCGCCGAGCGCGGCGAACAGGGTGCAGCCCGGATCAAGGAGCTGACCGGCGGCATCGGCGCCGACGCCGTCCTGGAGTGCGTGGGCACCCCCGACTCCCTGCAGCAGGCCCTGCACTCCACCCGCCCCGGCGGCAACATCGGCTTCGTCGGTGTTCCCCACGGTGTCTCCGTCGACGGCGAGGAACTGTTCTTCTCCCACGTCGCCCTGCGCGGCGGCCCCGCCCCGGTCCGCGCCTACCTGCCGCACCTCATCCAGCTCGTCCTGGACGGCCGCATCAACCCGGGCAAGGTCTTCGACCTGGAGCTGCCCCTGGAACAGGCCGCAGAGGGCTACCGGGCCATGGACGAGCGCCGCGCCATCAAGACCCTCCTGCGCCCCTGAACCCGCACCGCGCCGAACAGCCCTCCGCGGTCTCGCACGGCCCCGGACCAGAAACGGCGCAGCTGACGGCCGGACACCGCAACGATTGGAACCCCTCCCTGTGAACCCGCAGTACAACTTCGAGGGCCAGGTCGCCCTGGTCACCGGTGCCGCCTCCGGCATGGGCCTGGCCGCCGCCCGCCTCTTCGCCCAGGCCGGCGCGGCCGTCGTCCTGGCCGACGTCAACAAGGAGGCGGTCGAGGCGGCCGCCACAGAACTCAACCATGCCAGCCACCAGGCCCTCGGCGTCGTGTGCGATGTCACCGACGAGGCCCAGGCCGCCGCCATGGTCGACCAGGCCGTATCCACCTACGGCCGCCTCGACATGGCGTTCAACAACGCCGGCATTCAAGCCCCGCCCTCCGACGCCGCCGACGAGACGGCCGAGGACTTCGACCGCGTCAACGCCGTCAACCTGCGCGGCATCTGGGCCGCCCAGAAGCACGAACTACGCCAGATGCGCACCCAGGGCTCCGGCGCCATCGTCAACAACTCCTCCCTCGGCGGCCTGGTCGGCCTGCCCGAGCGCGCCGCATACCACGCCTCCAAGCACGGCGTGATCGGCCTGACCAGGAGCGCCGCCGTCGAATACGCCCCGCGCGGCATCCGCATCAACGCCATCTGCCCCGGTGTGATCGAGACCCCCATGGTCGCCGACATGCTCGAAGGCCAGGCCGAAGCCATGGCCGGGATCATGCAGCAGCAGCCCATCGGCCGCCTCGGCACCGCCGACGAGGTCGCCGCCGCGGCTGTCTGGCTGTGCAGCTCCGCCGCCAGCTTCATCGTCGGCGCCGCCCTGCCCGTCGACGGCGGCTACACCACCCACTAAGTCCACCCCCGGGCCTCCCTTTTCACCATGGAGTTCCCTTTCGGCCATGAGCACCCGGGATCAGGCGCAGCCGCACGCCTGCGCAGCCGCCCACGACTGGGGACGGCCCGGACTCGGCTGGCCGCGGGTGCTGCGGCGATCACCATCGTGCAACGCATCTTCACCCCACCCGTCATCGACTGACCGAACGCAAGGAGCGCATTATGGACACCCGCACTCTCGGAGCAAGCGGCCTGCAGGTCTCGGCGATCGGGCTCGGCTGCATGAGCACGACCGGCGGGTACAGCGGCCGCCCTGATCGTCAGCAGATGATCCAGTTGCTGCGCACCGCTGTGGAATCCGGAGTCACGTTTTTCGACACCGCCGAGATTTACGGCCCCCACGCCAACGAGGAACTCGTCGGCGAAGCCCTCGCCCCGTTCCGCGACCGTGTCGTGATCGCCACGAAGTTCGCCCAGGACATCGACCCCGCCTCCCGCACGCCGCGCGGCCGGATGGTCACCCCGGATGAGCTGCCCCGCGTCGTGGAAGGCTCCCTGCGGCGTCTCGGCGTCGAGACGATCGACCTGTACTACCAGCACCGCATCAACCCCGACGTCCCCATCGAGGACTTCGCCGGCGCGGTGAAAGACCTCATCGACGCGGGGAAGGTCATGCACTACGGCCTCTCCGAAGCGGCCGCCGACACCATCCGCCGCGCCCACGCCGTCCAGCCGGTCACCGCGATCCAGAGCGAGTACTCCCTGTGGTGGCGCCGCCCCGAACAGGGCGTCCTCGACGCGTGCGAGGACCTCGGCATCGGGTTCGTCCCGTTCAGTCCTCTCGGCAAGGGGTTCCTCACCGGCACGATCGACACCGCCACCCGGTTCGAGGACGGCAACGACCTGCGCACCCAGATCCCGAGGTTCAGCGGCGACGCGCTCGCCCACAACCTCGCCCTCGTCGACGTCGTCCGCGACGTCGCCACCGCCCACGACGCCACCCCCGGGCAGGTCGCCCTGGCCTGGCTGCTCGCGCAGAAGCCGTGGATCGTCCCGATCCCCGGCACCACCAAACCCCACCGCCTGGCCGAGAACATCACCGCCGCCGACCTCACCCTCGCCGCCGCCGACCTCGACACCCTCACCCAGGCCGCGGACAGCATCGGCATTCAAGGCGGCCGTTACCCCGACTTTCTCGAAGCCCAGACCAACCTCTGACACCACCCGACGCGACGCGCTGCCACAGCCTGGGACCTCCCGACGCGGACGAGACCCCTCTCCCGCTGCTCGACGTCGCACCAAAGAGAAGGACACGACGATGGAGTACACCCGGTTGGGAACCACCGGCCTGCGTATCAGCAGGCTCGCCCTGGGATGCATGAGCTACGGCGACCCGACCGTCCCAGGCGCCCACCCGTGGGCGCTGACCGAGGACAAGGCCCTCCCGTTCTTCCGGCAGGCCGTCGAACTGGGCATCACCTTCTGGGACACCGCCAACGTCTACCAGGCCGGCACCTCAGAGGAGATCACCGGTCGCGCCATCACCCGATACGCCCGGCGCGAGGACATCGTTCTGGCCACCAAGGTCCGCGGCAAGATGCACGAGGGGCCCGGCGGCGAGGGCCTGTCCCGCAAGGCGATCCTCGAACAGGTCGATGCGTCCCTCAGCCGGCTGGGCACCGACTACATCGACCTCTACCAGATCCACCGCTTCGACGACGACACCCCCGTCGAGGAGACGATGGAGGCCCTGCACGACGTCATCAAGGCCGGAAAGGTCCGCTACATCGGCGCCTCCTCGATGTACGCCTGGCAGTTCGCCAAGCTCCAGCACGCCGCCGACCTCGGCGGCTGGACCCGCTTCGTGTCCATGCAGAACCAGTACAACCTGCTGCGCCGCCAGGACGAGCGAGAACTGATGGCCATGTGCGGCGACATGGGCGTAGGACTGGTGCCGTACTCGCCCAACGGCAAGGGCCGCCTCGCCCGGCCCGTCGGCGAGCAGAGCACCCGCTCCACCACCGACCACGTCGTGCAGTCCTTCGACAGCCCCCACGACGAGCCGGTCATCAACGCAGTGCGGCACCTCGCCCAGGCCCGTGGCGTCACCATGGCCCAGATCGCCCTCGCCTGGGTCCTGCACAATCCGCTCGTCTCCGCGCCCATCGTCGGCGCAACCCAGCCCCACCACCTCCAGCAGGCCGCCGAAGCCCTCGACCTCCTGCTGTCGGACGACGAGGCGGCCACGCTGGAAGCGCCCTACGTCAACGCCGGCCCTTCCTGGTTCTGAGACTGCTTGCACCGTACTCACTCAAGAGCGGGACGGCCCCCCTTCTGAGACTGGCATGGTGCGAAATCCCGGTCCATGACGGACCCTCAGCCCTCCCCAACCGACCGGTCGGACGTGGACGATGTCGAACAGCACGCCTGTCCGAAGTGTGACGCACAGCCCGGATCACCGTGCCGCTCGCGCGGCGGCGCGGTCACCTCCGCCCCCAGTTCGAGCAGGCGCTGAAGACCGCACGGGACATCAAGGCGCACGCCCCGCACTGCCGGGTCATCGTCACCGTCTACGAGATGAAGCGCCTCAGCTTGCACGGCCGCAATGGCCAGGTGGACAGTGGCCCGTCCCGCCTGCCGGACTGTCTCCCGCACCGTGATCAGGCCAGGCGGCCCGACCAGGCGCACGCCCGTGAGCGAGTGAGGGCGGCGTTGACCGCGGAGGTTCACGGCTCTCCCCTTTGCAGGCAATCCCTCGTGGAAATGGCTGCTCTCGTCTCTTCTGGTGCCCCGCCGATGGGTCGTACCGCGCGTACGCGGCCGGAGACCGGCCACGTACGCGCATGGTTCGTGCGTGCTAGGACTTCGCCCCGGAGACCTCCGCCGGCTCGGCAGCGCCTTCGGCCCCCTGGGCCGGTGCGGCGGCGGCCCGGTGGCGCGGGAGGAAGGAGGCGAGGGCGAAGGCGAGGAGGGCGGCACCGGCGCCGATGGCCATGACCACCTTGAAGCCGTTCTCGGAGGGCAGGGGGTAGCCGCCGAAGTCGGTGGTCATCTGGGCCAGGATGACGCCGGCGAGAGCGCTGGCGAACGAGGTGCCCATAGAGCGCATCAGGGTGTTGAGGCTGTTGGCGGCGGCCGTCTCGGAAGCGGGCACGGCGCCCATGATCAGTGCGGGCATGGCGCCATAGGCGAAGCCGATGCCGCCGCCGATGATGCAGGCGACCAGCATGATGTGCCAGATTTCGGACATCGTCACGACGCTCAGGCTGTAGCCGGCGGCCACGATGATCGCGCCGATCATCAGGGTGGTCTTGGGGCCCTTCGCCTTGGTGATGCCTGCGGACACGGCGGACATGGCCATCATCACCAGGCCCTGCGGGGCCAGGATCAGGCCGACGGCAAGCATGGACTTGCCGAGGCCGTAGCCGGTCTGCTCGGGCAGCTGGAGAACCTGCGGCAGGACGAGCGACATGGCGAACATCGAGAAGCCGAGCGCGACCGAGGCGAGGTTGGTGAACAGCACCTGGCGGCGGGCGGTTGTGCGCAGGTCCACCAGCGGCTGGGCCGTGCGCAGTTCGTACCGGCCCCACAGCAGGAAGACCGCGATCGCGGTGGCGAACAGGCCGAGGGTGGTGCCGCTGGTCCAGCCCCAGTCGGCGCCCTTGGAGATGGCCAGCAGCAGGGACACCAGCGCGGCGGACAGGCCGAGCGCGCCGAGCAGGTCGAAGCTGCCGCCGGTGCGGACCTTCGACTCGGGCACGATCAGCAGGACGAGCGCGAGAGCGACGACACCGAGGATGGCGGAGGTCCAGAACAGCACGTGCCAGTCGTAGTTGTCGGCGATGAACGCGGCCGAGGGCAGCCCCAGCGCGCCGCCGACCCCGAGCGAGGCGCTCATCAGGGCTGTGGAGCCGGCGAGCCGCTCGGCTGGCAGGACGTCGCGTAGGACGCTGATGCCGAGCGGGACCACGGCCGCGGACAGGCCCTGCAGAGTCCGGCCGACGATCATCGGCACGAGCGAGGAGCTCAGGGCGCAGACGACCGAGCCGGACACCAGCAGCGCGAGGCTGGCCAGGAGCATGCGGCGCTTGCCGAACATGTCACCGAGGCGTCCGACGACCGGGGTGGCGACGGCGGCGGCCAGCAGGGTGGCGGTGACCGCCCAGGCGGTGTTCGACGCCGAGGCGTTCAGGTACTTCGGCAGCTCGGGGACGATCGGGATGACGAGGGTCTGCATCAGCGAGACCACGATCCCGGCGAAGGCCAGAACCGCCACCACGGCGTTCGGCCTCGGCGCGGCGGCGGGCCCGGCCGCGGCGCGTTGGGCAAGGGCGTCGGACATGGAAGAGCCTCCGTTGGGAGATCAGTAGGTGACCAGTTGGGCGGGACGATTCGGCTGACCGCTGTCGGACCGGGTTGATGTGCTCCCGGACCCCAGTCCTGTCGACCTCATTTGCTGCGCACGCGGCAGCCAGGGGCGCCACTCTGCTTTCGCGAGGGAGCGGGCCGCCGCGCCTACGGCTGTTACGGCTGGTCGTCGAAGGTGACGACGACCTTCTCGGCCGCTCCCGGGGTCAGAGCGAGGTCGAAGGCGCGGTCGGCCTCGGAGAAGGGGACGCGGTGGCTGATGAGCCTGGCGAACCGCTCGTGGTGCTCGGCGAGTTCGGGGGTGACCTCGAAGATCTCGGTGGGGTAGCCCTGCGAGGCGATGAGGGTGAGTTCGCTGCGGAGCATGCCGCCGAGGTCGATGTCGGCGCCCTTCTTCTGTACGGCGACCATGACCAGCTTGGCGCCCCACTTGGCGGCGGCGACGGTGGCGTTGAAGACGGCGGGTGCACCGGCGGCGTCGATGTAGATGTCGGTGCCCGCCCGGGGCTGGCCGAGGGCGTTGGCCGCCTGTCCGTGCAGTTCCGTCAGCCGGGCGGTGACGTCTTCGGTTGCCGAGTTGACGACGGCGTCCGCACCGACGGCCAGAGCGGTCTCAAGCCGCTCGGGGATGACATCCGCGACGACCACGTGCTCGACGCCGCGCAGCTTGAGCCAGATGGTGGCGCCCAGTCCGATGGGCCCGGCCCCGAAGATGACGACCTTGTCGCCCGGCTTGGCCTCGGAGCGGTTGACGCAGTGCCGGGCGACTGCCATGGGCTCGTTCAGCGCGGCGACGTCGAAGGGGACATAGTCGGGGAAGACGGCGACGCTCTGGCCGACGACGCAGTTCTCGATGAGGAGGTACTCGCTCATGGCGCCGTGTCTGCCACCGCAGCCGATGATGCCCGAAGGAGCGGCCTGAGGATTGACAACGACGCGGTCACCGGCCTTCAGACCGGCCACTTCGGCACCCACCTCCGCGATCTCGCCCGCCGGCTCGTGACCGAGGGGAATGGAGACCATCTCTCCGCCCGCCTGGGCCCGGGCAGGCATGCCGCCCATGTGCAAGAAGGCGGTATCGGTACCGCAGATGCCGCAGGCGCGGATCCGGAGCAGGGCGTCCTTTGGCCCCGGGACGGGACGCTGAGTGTCCACTACGTCGATCTTGTTCTGTCCACCGGTACCGGTCCGGACGGACTTCATCGTGGCCATGAAGTGACTCACTTTCTGGAGAGCGCTGGTTGTGTGAGGTGGGGACGGGCCGGGAGTGCCGATGGGTGTCCTCGGGGCCCGGCGGCGGACGGGGGGAGATGTCCGGCCGCCGGGCCCGGGACCGCGCCCGTTCCCCGTCCCCTGGGGGCTGGGCGCGGCGGGGCCGTTTCCGCTCAAACGGCCCGGTCTGCAGGCCCTGGGCAGGCAGCCATAGGGCCTTGACGCGCACAGGGCGGAGGAGGTGGCTCTGTGCCACTTCGGACTTCCTTGACTTAGGCAAGCAGATCGACCTTGCCTAAGTCAAGCAATTTCTTATTTTGCTTGAGTTAGGCAAGAAGAGCTAGCCTGGGTGCGTGTCCACACCACACCCCACGGCGGAACCGGCCTCGCCGGACGTGATCGAGATCGAGCGCGCCCTCACCCGCATCGCCTACCTGGCCGGCCGGGCCCGGCAGCACGAGCGCCTGATGGCCGAGTCCGGCCTGTCACTGGACCGCGCCGCCGCGGCGATCCTGCGGCACATCGCCGAGAGCGAGCCGCTGCGCCCCGGAGTGCTGGCGGTCCGGTTGTCTGTGGAGGCATCCCACGTCACCCGGCAGCTGCGGCAGCTGGAGAGGTCCGGCTACGTCACTCGCGTTCCGGATCCGGATGATCGGCGAGCACAGCGCGTTCAGCTGACGGAGGCCGGTCTGGCCGCGGTCGAGCGCATGCAGGATGTGCGCCGCCGCGGCATGCAGATGGCTCTGGCGGACTGGCCGCCCGAGGACCTGGCGCAGCTCGCCGGGCTGTTCCAACGACTTGTCGATGACTTCGTCGCTCACGCCGAGGTCGACATTAAAGGCCGACCGTCTGCGTGATGGTGAGGCGATCCCGGCGGCCCGTTCTGATCACGCGTGGGCTGTCGTCTCCGTCGCGTAGTCGGGGAAAGAGGGCCGAGCCCGTCGGCCTGTCCCGTTCAGTCGTGAAGCGTAAGCCGCTGGGCGCCCGCCCCACCGGAAACCCGACCGCAGTGCCCGGCCGATCGCCGGCGACGACATAACCGTCAAGGCGCATGTGGCCCAGATGCTGGACGCCCTCGGCTATAACGCGGTTCGACATCGGCGCCCTGTCCGAAGGCCGGCAAGCCAGCCCGGCACGCCTGTCTACATCCAGCCGTACGTGGCGGAACGTCCTGATGGGCTGAGCCAGGAAGACACGCAGCGCTGGTCCTTCCAGACCCTGGGCCTCTCCGCGCCCGCAGCACACGTGAAGGAACTCGTGGACGCCGCCGTACGCCCGCCGCGGCCCGTAGGGAGCAATGGTGTAGCGGGCTACACCACCGATCGGGGAGAGCTCTCCCTCGTGGCGGAGATCGTCACGCGGAATCGTGGAGGACACCGAAGAACGCCCCCTCCCCCCACCTTCAGCCGGCCTGACGCGCGAGCGAGGCGGTTCTTCCAACGCTTGTCTTCGTTCCGATCCGCTGATCTGGAGGCTCCTCCCGCCATGGCAACTGTCCTTTATCACCTGGGCCGTGTGTCCTTCCGGTGGCGATGGTTCGTCGCCTTGTTGTGGGTGGCCGTACTGGGCGGCGTCGGCTTCGCCGCCTCGCAGGCGTCCACGGCCAAGGACGAGGGGTTCACCGCGCCCGGCATCGAGTCGCAGAAGGCGTTCGACCTGCTGGAACAGCGCTTCCCCGGCTCCGTCGCCGACGCCGCGAGCGCCCGGATCGTGTTCGTCGCGCCCGGCGGTGAGAAGGTGACCGGGACAGAGAACAAGAAGGCCATCGAGCACCTCGTCGACGCGGCCGCCGACGGTTCGCAGGTCGCCGGTGCGGTGGACCCGTTCCAGGCCAAGGCGGTGAGCGAGGACGGTACGACGGCGTACGCGACCGTCAGCTTCAAGGTCACCGCCGACGACCTCTCCGACGTGAGCAAGGAGCACTTGGAGCGCGCCATCGACCAGGCCCGCGACGCCGGGCTGACCGTCGAGGTCGGCGGGAACGCCCTGGCCGAGAAGCCCGGGGCGGGCGGTATGACCGAGGTGATCGGCATCGCCGTGGCCGCGCTCGTGCTGCTGATCACCTTCGGGTCGATGGCCGCGGCCGGGCTGCCCCTGCTCACGGCGATCATTGGGGTAGCCGTCAGCATGACCGGGATCCTGGCGCTCTCCAGCGCGTTCGGTCTGTCCGACAGCACCGGCACCCTGGCCACCATGCTCGGCCTGGCCTGCGGCATCGACTACGCCCTGTTCGTGGTCTCCCGCTACCGGGAGGAACGCGCCAAGGGGCATGCACCGGGGGAGGCGGCGGGGCTGGCCGTGGGAACCGCCGGCTCGGCGGTGGTCTTCGCCGGACTGACCGTCGTCATCGCGCTCGCAGGACTGTTCGTCGTCGGCATCCCGATGCTCACCAAGATGGGGCTGGCCGCCGCGGGTGCTGTGCTGCTGTCCGTGCTGGTGTGCCTGACGCTCGTACCCGCCCTGCTGGGGTTCTGGCCCAACGCGGTGCTCTCGCGCGGGGCGCGCAGGAACTCCAAGCGCTACCGCAGGAAGCAGCGCAAGCAGCACAACGGGGGCTCTCGCTGGGCGCGGATCGTCGTACGCCACCCGCTGCCCGTCCTGCTGCTCGGCGTCGTGGGCCTGGGCGCCGTGGCAGCCCCGGTCCTGAACCTCGAGCTGGGCATGCCGGGTGATGAGGCCAAGCCGACCTCCACCACCGAGCGCCGTGCCTACGACGACCTCGCCCAGGGCTTCGGCCCCGGCTTCAACGGCCCGCTGACCATCGTGGTCGACGCAAAGAGAGCCACCGACCCGAAGGCGGCCGCGGCGACGATCTCCAAGGACATCGCAGCCACCGACGGGGTCGTGTCCGTATCCCCGGCGCGCTTCAACCCGGCTGGTGACACGGCCGTGTTGTCCGTCACCCCGTCCACCAGTCCCACGGACGGGAAGACCAAGGACCTGGTGAAGACCATCCGCGACGAGCGGTCGGGCATCGAGGCGAAGACCGGTGGCGCGCGCTTCGAGGTCACCGGCAAGACCGCCGTGGACATCGACGTAGCCGAGAAGGTGCAGGCCGCGCTCATCCCGTACCTGGCGGTCGTGGTCGGTCTGGCGATCGTGCTCCTGTTGCTGGTCTTCCGCTCCCTGCTGGTCCCGGTCAAGGCGGCCCTGGGATTCCTGCTCTCGGTGCTTGCCGCCCTCGGCGCGGTCGTCCTGGTCTTCCAGCAGGGCCATGGCGCGAGCCTGCTCGGGGTCGAGACCACCGGGCCGATCATGAGCATGATGCCGATCTTCCTGGTGGGCATCGTCTTCGGCCTGGCGATGGACTACGAAGTCTTCCTCGTCTCCCGGATCCGTGAGTCCTACGTCCATGGGGACGCGGCCAAGCAGGCGGTGGTCTCCGGGTTCCGGCACAGTGCCCGCGTCGTGGTCGCTGCTGCACTGATCATGATCGCGGTGTTCTCCGGTTTCGTCGGTGCCGACGAGTCGATGATCAAGATGATCGGCTTCGGGCTCGCGATCGCCGTCCTCTTCGACGCCTTCATCGTCCGCATGGCCATCGTGCCGGCCGTGTTGTCGCTCCTGGGTGACAAGGCGTGGTACCTGCCGCGCTGGCTGAACCGGCTGCTGCCGAACATCGACGTCGAGGGCGAAAAGCTCAGTCACAAGATTGCCTCGCCCAACCACGCGACGCAGATCGAGCCCGAGCCGCCGGTCACGGAGCCTGTCCCCATCCGCTGAACCCCACAGACCGGGGCCGCCTGAGCGGCGGCGGCCCCGACCGCGCCGGACCCCGTGGGGACGGGGGGCCGGCGCGCTCAGGGCCCGGCGGTTCGAGCTCCCCCCAGCTCGCCGCCGGGCCCCGAGTCGTTCCCCCTGGCACTGCTCCCGGAGCCGATGGTGTAGCCCGCTCCACCCCCGTTCCGGGAGGGCGCTCCCTCCTTCCGGGCCGTCGTCGACGGAATCGTGAAGACCACGAGAACGCGCCTCAGCAACCCCGCCCACCAGGGCGGAAACCGTGCCGACCGGCCGAGGTACCGCAGATCTTCGAGAACCCGATGGGAGCCCGCGATGAACGTCCCGGTCGCCGTGGCTCTCGCTCTCGCGTCCGTCACCGCCTACGCCACCGGGGCCACGATGCAGCACCGCGTTGCCTCGGCCGACCCCGCGCGCGCCGGTCTGCGCTCCCTGCTGACCAAGGGCGCCTGGTGGGCGTCGAACGCCGCCAACGCCCTGGGCGCCGCATTGCATGTGGCCGCCCTCAAGTACGGCCCGCTCACCTTGGTCCAGTGCCTCGGTGCCCTCACCGTGGTCGCCGCCGTCCCGCTCGGCGCGCGTGGCGCCGGGCGGCGCGTCAGCCGTACGGAATGGCGGGGCGTCTCCCTCACCCTCCTCGGCTTCGCTCTGGTCACGACGACCACGACCGGTGCCGGTTCCGCCGGTGTCCTCGACGCCTCGTCCGCCGTAGCCGTGGCGGTGCCCGCAGCCCTCATCGTCCCCCTCGCCCTGGCCGTCCGCACCGGCTCACCGCGCACCCTCACGCTCGCCGCCGCTTCGGGCATCGCCTCCGGCACCGGCTCCGCCCTCACCCAGACCGTGTTGCACTCAGGCCGCCCGGTTTCCTGGCAGACCGCCCTGATCGCTCTCCCCGCGATCGTTCTCGCCCTCGTCGGACTGCTGTTGTCACAGTTCGCTTACACCGGCGGTCTCGGCGCGCCCCTGGCCACGCTCACCCTGGCCAACCCCATGACGGCGGCCGTGATCGGCCTGACGCTCCTCGGCGAGCGGATCAACGGCGGCCTCCCCGGAGCACTCCTCGCCGTCGCGGGTGCCGCGCTCGCGGGCCGCGGCGTCCTCCTGCTCGCTCGGTGCGCGGAAACCCATGCAGTGGACGCACACCCCGCCGCCTTCCCCACAGCGAACGGTTCGGCAGACGCCGTCCTCGCACCCACCGCTCCGGCACCTCGGCCCCCGACAGCCGGCCACATCCCGTACCCGCACATCGCGGTCACGCCCGAATCGGAAGGCAGAACACCTTGAAGACCACTCAGTTGCGAACCGCCCTGGCCGGCGTCCTCCTTGCCTCCGGAGTCCTGGCCACCGCCGTCGGCGTCACACGCCACGACGGTGACGACAATCCGCCGAGGGCAACGGCAGCGCTCACCGCGCCCCAAGGCCCGTACGTGGCGCTCGGCGACTCCTACACCGCCGGTCCGAGGATCCCCGGCCAGACGGGCACCCCGGTCGGCTGCGCCCGCTCCGACCACAACTATCCGTCCCTGGTCGCCCGTCAACTCGGCATCAGGGCAACCGACTTCCGCGACATGAGCTGCAGCGGCGCGACCACAGCCGATCTCACCGCCCCTCAGCGCACGAAGGAGGGCACCAATCCCGCCCAGTTCACGGCGCTTTCCGCAAGGACCCGTCTGGTCACCCTGGGCATCGGCGGAAATGACATCGGCTTTGGCACGATGATCAAGCGGTGCGTCGGCATGGGGGCCGTCTACCACGCCCTCGGCAGTGGCAAGTACGTCCCCGGCGACACCCCCTGCGAGCGGCTCAATAACAGGGACGGCAGCGATCAAGTCCAGCAGAAGATCGATGCCGTCGGCAGCCGTCTGACGGACGCCCTGAAGGACATCGAACGCCGAGCGCCCCAGGCCCGCGTCTACGTCGTCGGCTACCCGGCGATCCTGCCCACCGACAGCACCGACTGCGAGCGCGAGATGTCCCTGGCCCCAGGCGACATGACCTACCTGCGGGAGAAGGAGCGGGAGCTCAACGCCGAACTCCGCGAGCGGGCCGAGGCCGACGGGGCCGCGTACGTCGACACCTACACGCCGTCGGAAGGCCATGACGCCTGCTCGGCCGAGGCAGACCGCTGGATCGAGCCTCTTGTGCCCAGCAGCCCCGCGGCGGCCGTTCACCCCAACACACGCGGTGAGCAAGGGATGGCCGACGCTGTTCTGCGCACCTTGAGCACCACACATTGAACGACGGAGTCGTGGCCTCGGCGAGAGCCGGGGCCACGACTCCGTCGCAAGTCCCTGAACAGCAAGACTGGAGTTTCGTTCCAGGCTCCGATGTGCACCCCGTCGGCACCATGCCGGGGTCTACGCAGGTGCCCGTCACCGCTTCACCCAGCGCCTCCCGGCGCTGGGCTCACGTCGTGCCGCCGTCACGCGTGCTGCATGTGCCGGCGGATCCACGCCGCCTGCCCGCCGTCGACGAGCAGGTCGGTGCCAGAGATGTACAGCGCCTGGGGGCCGGTGAGGAACGCCACGGCCTCGGCGATCTCGCCGGGAGTGCCGGGGCGGCCCGCGCCGCATGCGTCGAGCATCTTGAGCATGTGCCCGCCGGAGGCCGAGTCGGCCTCCGCCTTGGACATGGCGGTGGAGATGACGCCAGGGCTGAGGGTGTTGATGCGGGCCCCACGCTGGTTCCAGGCGAGCGCTGCGGCTTGCACCCGCACGAGGTTGGCGCGCTTGGCCAGCATGTACGCGGCGATCGGGTCCTCGCCCAGGCCTGTGACCACGCCCAGGCCGAGCAGTTCCTCCGCGGGGGCCGTCGCGAGGGCGGCCTCGTCCTCGGCGCTGACGGAGGCCATGTGCCCGGCCACGCTGGCGACGCAGACCAGCGACGTGCCGCGGACGGCCACCTTCTCGAACGCCTCGATCACGTACACCGTGCCGAGCAGATCGACGTCGAGGATCGTGCGCACCGAGGCCGTGGCAGCGGAGACGCCGGCGGTGTGCACGACGGCGGTGATCCGTCCCGCGTCGGCAGCGGTCCGGGCGAGCTGCTCGACCGACGCGCGGTCGGAGACGTCGGTCAGCACGCCCCGCGCGTCGTATCCCTCGGCGCGCAACGCGTCGACAGCCCGGTCGAGCGGCTCGGGGAAGGCGTCGGCGAGGATCAGTGCCCGCCCGCTGCCCAGCCGCCGCGCCGCCGCCGACCCCATACCGCCTGCTCCGGTGACGACGACCACGTCTCGCGCGTCGTCCGTAAGGTCGTGCATGAGCAACCTCCTTGTTGTTATTGACGTCGTACGCGTCGTCCGGCACGGTTCCGGGATTCGGGGAGCCGTGCCGGACGACTGCGGGTGTGGGTCAGGCCGCTTCGGTGCCGGTGGCCGTGACGGCTTCGGTCCAGGGCGTGCCGCCCGCGATGGCCTGCCGCCAGGTGCGGATGGCCTTGGGCGGCATGCCGACCGCCAGGACGCCGGTCAGCCGCTCGCCGGTGCGGTAGGCGGCGACGAACCGGCGCTCGGCCAAGTCGCCGTCCACGACGGCGACTTCGTCGTGGCCGCGCAGGTAGCCGTAGGCCTGGATCTTCATGTCGTACTGGTCGGACCAGAAGTACGGCACCGGCGCGAACGGCTTGCGCGCATCCGGCGCGGCTAGCAGGTTGCGGGCGGCGGCCATGCCCTGCTCGGCGGCGTTCGTACGGTGCTCGATCCGCATCCACGTCCCGAACAGCGGGTTGTTCCAGCGGGCGACGTCACCGGCCGCGTATACCCCCCGGGCGGCTTGGCAGTACTCGTCGCACACCACTCCGTCGCCCACCGCCAGCCCGCTGTCCGCCAGCCACTCGGTGTTGGGAAGCGAGCCGATGGCGACCAGGACCTCGTCGGCCTCGACCACTTCGCCGTCCGCGAGCCGCACCCCGTCCTCGGTCACCTCGGTCACGGTGACGCCGGTGCGCAGATCCACCTCGCGGTCGAGGTGGGCCTGGGAGAGCATCCGTCCGACTTCGGTGCCGACCGCATGAGCGAGCGGGACGGGGGCGGGTTCGAGCAGGGTCACGTGCGCGCCCAGACGCCAGGCCACGGCGGCGGCCTCGGCGCCGAGGAATCCGGCGCCCACAACCACCAGACGGCTGCCGGGGGTCAGCCTCTCGCGCAGGGCGAGGGCGTCGTCCAGGGTGCGCAGGACGTGCGCGCCGCCGTCGCCGGGCATTCGCCGGGGGCGTACGCCGGTGGCGATGATCAGTCCGTCGTAGGGCACCTGTGAGCCGTCGGCCAGACGCACCGTACGGTCCGTCACGTCCAGGCCGGTCGCCGCCACTCCGAGTCGCAGGTCGAGGTGCAGGGCGTCGAGGTCGGCGTACGGGCGCAGCGGCAGCTGCTGGGTGGTCCACTCGCCGGAGAGGATCTGCTTGGACAGTGGAGGACGGTCGTAGGGGGCGTGCGGCTCATCGCCGAGGAGGGTGAGCGTGCCGTCGTAGCCCTCGCGGCGCAGGGTCTCGGCCGCCGCGAGTCCGGCGGCCGAAGCGCCGACGACCACGATGCGCTTCACTGCTCCACCAGCCGGATCGCCGCGGCCGGGCAGACGGCCACGGCCTCGCGCACATCGCCGAGGAGTTCCTCGGCGGGGTGTTCCTCCAGCAGGATCGCGACGCCGTCGTCGTCCCGCTGGTCGAAGACGTCAGGGGCGGCCATCACACACTGCCCCGAGGCCACGCACTTCGGTACGTCCAGTTCCACACGCATGGTTGTCACTTGGTCCTTCTCGGTTCTCGTGGGGGGGAGGGGGGTCACCAGGCCACGGGCATGCTGTGCACGCCGTAGGTGGTCCCGGTGTGGTCGAATTCCAGGTCTGCGATGTCGGCGGCCAGGCGCAGCGTGGGGATGCGGCGGTAGAGGGTGCCGTAGACGACCTGGAGTTCCAGGCGGGCCAGGTTCTGGCCCAGGCACTGGTGGGGGCCGTAGCCGAACGCCTGGTGGACACGGGCCGGGCGGGTGATGTCGAGCCGTTCGGCCTCGGGGAAGACCTCCGGGTCCCAGTTCGCGGCGTGCAGGTCGAAGATGATGCCGTCGCCCTTGCGGATGACGACGTCGCCGATCTCGATGTCGTCCTTGGCGACCCTGCGCACGCCGGTCTGGACGATGGTCAGGTAGCGCAGCACCTCGTCGACCGCGTTGGCGATGAGCTTCGGGTCGTCGGTCTCCCGCAGCAGGGCGAGCTGGTCGGGGTGCTGGAGCAGCGCGAGGGTACCGAGGCTGATCATCGTCGCCGTGGTCTCGTGGCCGGCGATGAGCATCGCCACGCCCATGTGGACGGCCTCGGTGTGCGTCATCTCGCCGGCCTGGACTCGGCCCGCCATCTCCGACAGCACGTCCTCGCCCGGGTCAGCCGTCTTCAGTTTGAGCAGGTTGTCCAGGTAGGCGGCCAGGGCGCCGCTGGCCTTCCTGGCTTCCTCCGGCGCCACCGTGCTGTCCAGCACCAGGCTGCTGCTGCGCTGGAAGAAGTCGTGGTCCTCGTACGGCACTCCGAGCAGCTCGGCGATGACCAGCGAGGGCACCGGCAACGCGAAGGCGGTGAGCAGATCGGCCGGATTCGGTCCGGCCAGCATCCGGTCGATGAGGTCGTCGACGATTCGCTGGACCGGCGCCCGCATCGTCTCGATCCGCTTGACCACGAACGGCCCGTTGACGGTCCGACGCAGCCGCGTGTGCTCCGGCGCGTCGGTGTTCGTGATCAGCCGCGGGGTCACCGGCGCGATGTCCGCACGGTGCGCGTTGACGTAGGGGAAACCGGGGTCGAGGTCGTCGTCGCTGACGCGGGGGTCAGGCAGCAGGGCGCGCTGGTCGGCGTGCCGGGTGACCAGCCACGGTGTGGTGCCGTTCCAGATCCGCACCCGCGTCAGGGGCTTCTCGGCCTGCAGCTGCTGCGCGGCCGGGGCCGGAGCCAGCGGGCACTCGGCCGCCCGCGGCAGCGGATACTCCGGCAACGGTTCGGCCGCGCCGGTGACGGGGCAGGACAGGGCATCGGACATGGCATCTCCTCGATGACGTGGGGGTGGAGGAGTCCGGCCGGAAAATGGCACGCCGGAATCCGGAGACACAGCGGTCGAAGATCTCGACCGTGAGTAGGGAAACGCATTGCTCTGACAACTTCCGGTCGGTTTGCTGCCGTTCAGCTGTCGTGAACCAGGTCACACGGCGTGCTGGCCGAAGTCGGGAGTTGTGATCCCTACGCCGTCAACGATCCCGGTACCGGCTCGCCGTCACGAGGGAGCAGACTCCCGAACCCGTGGTGGAGTCTGCTACACCACGAGTCGACCGGCTCCTCATCCGCCCCGCGTTCCGCGGCCAACTGCCGCCGGGAGTCATAGCTATTGGCTGCCCCGAAGGCCCTTCCCTCGGTGACCTCGCTGATCCGACCGCAGCACCGGGCCGGACCGCGAGAGCGCCCGCCCGCCCCGACGGCCGACGGCTCCCGACGGAAGACAGGGGCATGGCGTCAACTCCGCGGAGGAGGACGTCACAGCCAGCCTGACCGAGCTGCATGGGCAGGCCGCCAACGCCCTCGGCGGCCCCGGCCCGGACACTGACATCCACCTCCACGATGTCGGCGTCGCGGTGGTCTTCAGCACCGTGGTGGCAAACGCCAAGTGTGTGGGTGCCCAGCTGGTCATGGCGCCGTACAGAAGAAGGGCTACGAGATCGACCTCGGCGGGCTGCTGCGCAGCGAGCTCACCCTCATCGCCTCCCAGGGCTACCCGACCGAGATCTTCGAGGTCACCCCTGAACTCGGTACAGGCCGGAAGCCGGTGCCTCGGCCGTGACCAGATGGCGCATGGCCGCCTTTGCCTACCGCTGGACGCATGCCCACGGTGACAAGGCCACGGGCCGGGTGAAGGGGACGTGATCGTGCCGCAGCGGGTGGGCCGCAGGTGCAGCGGGTCATCCGGCCGTGGTCTCCTTCGCCGCACTGTCTTCGAGAGGGAACGGGCCGAGCGGCAGTTCGGCGACGACTTCGAAACCGCCCTCCGGCCGATGACCCGCGCGGAGTCGGCCTCCGGCGGAGTGGGCGCGTTCTCGCATGCCGATGAGCCCGTAGCCGCCGCGCAGAGAGACCGAGCCGCCCGATGCCGTGCCTCCGCCGTTGATGACGGCGATGACCAGCCGGTCGTGGGCGTAGCTGAGCCGTACCTCGGCCGTACGGGCGGTGGCGTGCTTGGTGACGTTGGTGAGTGCCTCCTGCACGATCCGGTACGCCGTGAGGTCCGCCCCGGCGGAAAGCGCCCGTGGCTCTCCCTGGATGGTGAGGCTGACGATGAGCCCGGTGGGCCGGAACGAGGCGGTCAGGCCAGGGAGTTGATCAAGACTTGGGGCGGGGTGCGGCGGCATGTCCGGGTCGTCCGGGTGACGCAACAGGCCGACGGTCGCCCTGAGTTCGCGCAGGGCCGAGGCGGTGGTGGCCGTGAGTTCGGTGACGGTCTTCTCGGCCCTCTCGGGACTGGTGTTCAGGAAGCGGGCCACGGCGCCGGCCTGGATGTTGGCCAGGACGAGGTGGTGGGCGACGACGTCGTGCAGGTCACGGGCGATGCGCAGGCGCTCCTCGGTAACACGCTCGCGC
The DNA here is from genome assembly GCF_040612515.1 of Streptomyces sp. NPDC006372. Taxonomy (NCBI): domain Bacteria; kingdom Bacillati; phylum Actinomycetota; class Actinomycetes; order Kitasatosporales; family Streptomycetaceae; genus Streptomyces; species Streptomyces sp. NPDC006372. Next base: position 153,603 of record NZ_JBEXQJ010000016.1, read on the forward strand.
GCTTCCTGCTCTCGGGTGCGTTCCGCGTGCGCCGCTCGTGCCTCGACGGCCTCCAGATACGCCGTGCGCAGCCGGTACGCGGTGCCGAGCGAGGTGGGCAGCAACAGCCAGGCGACGGGGCCGATCACTGTGAGGACCAGCGGGTCGCCGACGGGGCCGGAGAGCAGCGCCGTGATCACGAGCACCGCGATGCCGGTGAAGGTGAAGGTGTTGGCCGTCTTCCGGTCGGTACGCACGGCCAGCGAGTACAGCGCGACCATGAGCGGTCCCAGCAGCATGACGGTGAGAACGTGACCGAGCGCGGCCATGATCGTGGCGCAGAGGGCGGCCACCGCCGCCGTGACACGGGGACGGCGGCGACGCAGCAGCAGCGCGGTGCAGGAGATGCCGGTCAACAGCATCCCTGGCCAGTACGGGACTTCCAGGGGGCTCCCCGGCAGAGTGATCACACTGCCGGGGACGCAACAGGCGAAGACCGCGGCGGCGACGGCCGCGTCGGCAGCGCGAGGGTGGTCACGGAATCGCCGCAGCAAAGTGGTGATCATCGTGGCAGTCCTGTCCATGGGCACAGCGGTACAGCGAGGAACGCGTGCCCCCCAGGCGTCCCGTGTCCGCATGACGCCGACCTCACTGTGGCGTGCAGACGTCCCCGAGCGCGTCGGCCGCGGCGTCGATGTCGCTGGAGTCCGGGTCGGTGTCGCCGTTCAGGATGGCCTCGTTGTAGTCGGCGATCGCGTCCCTGAGGTCGTCGACGGCCTTTGCGACCTTGTCGTCGTCCGTCTCGTCGTCGATCTTGTCGAGGTTCTGCTCGATGGTGTCGATGGACTCCTCGGTCTGCGCGGGGTCTTTCGCCGCGTCCAGACCGGCCTTGTGGATCGCCCTGAGACTGTCGGCGATCCTTCCGGCGTTCTGGAGGCAGTCCAGCGATCTGTTCAGATCCGAGCCGTTCACGTCGTCGCAGCCGGTGGCGAGTCCGGCGGTCAGTACGACGGCGGCCACAGCGGTGGCAACGGCGGCGCCACGCCGGCCGAGGCGGCGGTTCGAGGTCATGGAGGGAGCCTTTTCTGACGAGGGGGCGTTCTGGAGAGAGGGGACGGCCAAGCCGTGTGCCGTCCTTCGGCGGATCGACGGATCAGGCCGCACGCCCTTCCACGGCGTCGGCCCGCTTCCGGTAGTTCGAGACGAGGCCGCCCGCCGCACCCAGTGAGACCAGGCCCATCCCGACTGCGGCCGTGATGCCCTTCGCTCCGTCCATCGTGAAGCAACAGACGACGGCCACACCGCCGTTGAACAGGAACAGGAACCACAGCACCGGCGACATCGACAGGAACGCCTTGATCCTCGGCTTCTTCGCGATGCGCGAGCCCGCCACGAGCGAGACGGCGATACCGGCGTAGGTGGCCACGTCCTTCGCCGTGCCGTCGAGCACGGCGCCGGATGCGGAACTTGCTGCGAGGCCGCCCACGAAGAGTGACCAGAGCAGCAGGGCGGCGACGAATGACCTCAAGGTGGCGGACGACGACTTCACGGGACTGCCCTTCGGTCGGGGAGGTGGGACACACTGCGGTGACGATCGGCTGCGATCTCTGAGACCACGATCCCGTCGCCCGCCCGCTGACACGAGGTACCGGCCTCCCGAACCCATGGTGTAGTCCGCTACACCATGGACTCACCCGCTCGTGCACCACGGTGGACCTCGGCGGTCGGCGGACAGGGGCGCAAATCGGACCACTTCCTGGCCTTCACCAGCATCGCCTGCCCCCTTATCTGCTACCGCCGGCTCACCGACTGGAGTGAGTTGCCAGGTGACGGGAAACGAAGTCGCGCCAAAGAGCCGTGGCGACGGACTTTGTTTCCGTGTGGGGACCGGTGTAGCCGATCAGTTGCTTGTCCGGTGACCCCAATGCGTCGAAGAGGGCCAACTGGCCGTCCCTGGGAAAGATCTCATCGTGCCATTGGACGTGAAACAGGGTTGGGGCGGTGATCCGGCGGACGTCCATCGCGATGCGCTCTGTCGCTTCCAGTCCTTTGTGCAGGGCCGGTCCCTGCCAGAGGCCGAACTTGCCGAGCACCGCACAGCGGAGCCGGCCGCCGACGGCGGCCGCGAAGGGGATGCCGAACCGTGCCCCCATGGACATGCCCAGGTAAGCGAGGTTTCCAGCGTCGACGATGCCCAGGGCCCCCAGCGCGTCCACTGTCACCTGCCAGTCGTCCGCCATGCGATCGAGGACGACGTCGATCCCCTCTTCGGCGATGCGGGCTTGGTATTCCGCGGCAGAGAGCGGAGTGGGCACTCGATCGCCATGGTGCGGTCCGTCGATCGCGAGGGCGGCAAGGCCGGCATGGGACGCAAACCAGCGAGCCAGGCTACCGATTCGTTCGCTTCGCTTGTGCCCGCTACCCCCGTGCCCCAGCAGGACGAGAGGCGGTGGCGAAGAGAGAGGGGAAGGCGGTAGCCAGAGCACGCCCGGAACCACGCTGGCCTCTCGCGACACACGAAACCCCTGCTCAAGGGCGCCGCCATCCATGAGGCAGCGGTCGCTCCACTCGATTGCCTCATCCACGCACTGATCCAATCAGGCGCCCGTCATGACCTGAGGGCGGCCGAAGCACGTCACGGTGTCCGCTCTGTCCAACCCTCAGGTTGGCAGGCAGGGCATACCGGCGCTCTGTTGGTACGGGGTGTGGTGTCCACACGGCCTGCAGGCGACGCCGACTGGGTCGTGCCCAGCGGCGTCGCCTGTGCGCCTGTCGTCCGCTCGTCAGGCCTTGGGGTCACCCGACTTCAGCAGTGGTACCCGGCTTACTGAACGAGTTCCCAGTCCTGGGAACCGTCCGTGGTCGCGGTCTGCAGAGTGAGTTGCGCTCCGGCGGTCGCTCCGGTCAGGTACAGGCTGGTGTTCTTGACGGACTGCAGTCGGTAGAAGCCGTCGCTGGTCTTGACCAGGTTCCAGCTGCCGGTGGAGCTGTTGTCGACCCACTGGCCGATCTTCTGGCCGGCCGTGGCGTTGCCCGTCCAGATGGCCGCCGTGCGACCGCCCGACTTGTTGAGCAGGCTCACGCCACCGTTCTGCTCGGTCGTCACGTGCCAGTACTGGGTGTCCGCGTTGGCCGCCGACCCCGGTGCCTCCAGCCGGACGTCGGGGACGTCGCCGTTGCCGATGTTGGCGTCGTTGGTCTTGTTCCCGGTGCCGATGACCTGGTCGGTCTTGCGGTTGACGAGCTGGTAGTAGGTGCCGGCGGTGTGCCCGAGGTCGACTTCGGCGAATCTGAGCGTGGAGGTGCCCTGATTGTTCAGGATCGAGATACGGCCGGTGCCCTCGACGTACTGCAGGTTGCGGCTGTAGCCGGCCTGCGAGGTCGTCTGGTACTCCTTCCATGTGCCGTCGCTGCGTCCGCTGTCGTTGACCCAGACGTTGCCGCTGCCGGCCGCGTTGTAGACCAGCCGCCCGCCGGGGAGCTTGATGAGCACCGGGCTGCCGCCCGCCGCGAGAGCGCGGGAACCGGTGTCGACCGGCAGTGTGTTGACCCCGTCACCGGTCGGAGAGCCGCGGAAGAACTCCAGCGGGTTGTCGGCGATCCGGAAGCGGGTGTTGGCCCCGCCGCCCCAGTACTCGTAGGTGATCATCCACTTGCCGTCCGTGGTCCGGACGACGTTCGTCATGCCCGGCCGGCCGCCACCGATCTCCTTCTTGCCGCCGCCCATGTCCTGGGTCAGTCCCGCGATGTCGACGACGGGGTCACTCCACTGCGCGTTGCGGCCGTTCCAGGTCTTGTGGACGAGGATCTGCCCCTCGGAGTCGGTGGCGGTGTCGTTGGCCGGGTCCAGGGTGGGAACGCCGGTGTTGGGGTCGAATCCGGTGTAGTCGTTCTCGTCGGAGTAGTAGCAGACGAGCCGGCCCTTGTAGACCATCAGGTACGGCTCCCAGAGGGGGTCCACCTGCTGGTTCGTGTTGGCGTTCGCGATGTTCTGGCCGACCGCGCCCGCGCTGCCGCCCTGCCAGCCGCCGGTCGCGACGATGTTGAGGATCTTCCAGGTGGCGCCTTCGTCGGTGCTGGAGTACAGGGCGATCGCCAGGTCCTTGCGGTCACCGTCGTTGGTCGGCGTCCAGTTGGGGTCGGCCGCCTTGTGCTCCTTGTAATAGAAGTCGTCGCCCGAGACGACACTCGCGAGAAGCAGCGTGCCCTGCTTCAGATCACCCACGTCCTGGGGGAGCGTGTAGAGGTAGGGGTTGGTCCAGTTGCTCGTGTACTTGGCGTACTTGGGGTCGCTGGAGATGTACGCCGGAGCCTTGACCTCCGACAGCGGCTGCCATGTCGTTCCGTCGTCGTCGCTCTTGTAGACCGGGAGGGTCTGCTTGTCGGCGCTGCCCGTCTCCGTCACGACGGTGGACTTCTCGAACGACGCGACCAGACGTCCGCTCGGCAACTGCGCCGACTTCGGGTAGACCGCGCAGTTGCCCCGCCCCTTCAGACAGGGCTCGTTGCCAAGCTGGTACAGGGTCCCGCCCGTCGGGTTGTACGCCTGCGCGCCCGTCATGGGCATCGCCATGAACGCGGTTGCCGCGAAGATGCCCGTCAGCACCTTTGCCCGTCTTCTTTTCCCGAACGCTCTTCTTTTCACGGCTCCTCCTCTGGGGATGCTGCATGGCGATGCCCGCGAGGGCGGGCTCAAGGGTGGTCGGCTACCGACCGACGTCGTCGGGTCGGTGCCGGCTTCGGTTCAGGCAGAGACCAGAACTCGGACGTCCCAGGGGCCGAGGTCCAGTGCTGTGCCGGTCGGGATGGGCATGCCGTTCAGGACGTCCGAGAGGTCCACCGGCGCCGGCACCCGGGCGGGTTCCCAGCTCCAGTTGTGGACGATGTGGACACGGCGCCCGTGGGATGACGTGCCGGTCGTCGCGGTGACGGTCTCGGGGAGGTCGTGCCATCCGCTGCTCGCGGCCGGGGCCAGCCACTCGGCCAGCGTCCGGGCGAGGCCCCGGCCGGGCACCGTGCCGACGCAGGTGACGCGCCCTTCGCCGTGGCGGCGGGTGGTGATCGCGGGCCAGTGCCCGAAGTGCGGGTGGTCATAGCCGGCGAGGACGTCGGCGTCATCGACCGAGAGGCCCTCGATCCACTGTGTCGCCGTGGCGTCCGCGGGCACCTCGAGCGAGCCGCCGGGCGCGGCACGGACCGGGACGTCCCGCGTCAGGTTGCTGAACTCGTCGTACCGGACGCCCGCGGCGGGGGCCAGACGACCTGGTGTCGGCTCGTGGCGGGCGCGGGCCTCGTGGTCCGCGTAGCCGGTGCGCGGGCCGAGGACCAGGTGGCCGCCCGCACGGGCATAGGCTTCCAGCCAGTCCAGCAGCGAGTCGTCGACGACATACAGGGCCGGGGCGACGAGGACGGGGTGGCGCTGTACGGCCTCCTCGGGTGTCATCCCCTGGCGCTCGCCGCGCGGGTCGTGCAGTTGCCGGGCGTGGACGATGCGTACCTGGCGCCCTGCGTCGAAGGCGCCGCGGTAGAACGGGTCGAAGATCCGGTGGTAGGCGGCCGGGTCCGGTTCGCCGTCGGCGGTGGCCAGGGGCGGGTACTTCTGCATCAGCCACTTGCTGGGCATCGAGTAGACCATCGCGATGTCGGCGTCCGGCTCGATCCCGGCGACGAGCGGGCCCGCCTTGTCGAACTCGGCTCCCAGAAGGGCCAGTTCGGCGTAGGTGCGGCCGGGCTGTCCGCTGTGCGGGAGGACGCCGCCCCAGTAGGTCTCCGCGCCGAAGCGCAGTGTCTGCCACTGCCAGTACTCGATCATCCGGGCGCCGCGCGCAACGTGCGCCCACGCGGCCTGGCGCCATTGGCCGTCGTACCCGGGGCGGTTGTCCCAGCAGAAGCCGATGGAGTTCGCGTTGGTCTCGGTGACCAGGAACGGTTCCTGGCGGGAAGAGAACATCCAGTCGGCGGTCTGGTACATGGACCACACCCCGGTGGTCTTCCAGATCTGCTCGTGGCCGTCCGGGGTGGGGTCGGGGAGCAGGAGGCCGTCCTGCATGTCGTAGTACGGGTTGCCGGAGGCGATGTCGAGCCGGGCCGACAGCTCGTCGTCCGCCACGCCCTGACGGGTGTAGGAGATGCAGGTGGTGACGAAGTGCTCGGGGCGGGCATACTCGCGCACGATGTCCGCCTGCCAGCCGATGAACTCGGTGACCTGGCGCGCCTGGAACTCCCGCCAGGCGACGTCGTACTGGGGCTGCTCGTTGCCGTCCGGCGTCCACAGGTCGGCCCAGGTGGACAGCCGGTGCGACCAGTAGACCAGGCCCCACTCGCGGTTGAGGGTCTCGACGTCGCCGTACTTGTCGCGCAGGTGGTCCACGAACCGCTGGAAGACACCGTGGTTGTGGAAGAGGTGCAGGCCGGGCTCATTATCGACCTGCCACCCGATGACCGCCGGGTGGTCGGCGTACCGGGCGGCCATCTTGCGGATGATCCGCTCGGCGTGGAACCGGAAGGCGGGGTGGGTGAAGTCGACCTCCTGGCGGGCGCCCCAGCCGATGGGCTCGCCGGTGCGGCGCTCGGCCGTGATCTCCGGGTACTGACGGGCCAGCCACGGCGGCACGGCGTACGTCGGCGTGCCGATGATCACGGAGATCCCGCGCTCGTGGGCGCCGTCGAGGACGGGCTGGAGCCAGTCGAGGTCGAAGCGGCCGTTCTCGGGCTCCCAGGTCGACCAGACCGACTCGCCGATCCGGATGACGGTGAACTTCGCCGCGGCCATGAGGTCGAGGTCGGTCTTCAGCCGTTCCTCGGGCCGCAGTTCGGGGTCGTAGGCAGGCGTGTACTCGTGGTAGTACGCGGCGCCGAAGAGGACACGGGCAGGCAGGGCCGCCATGACGGGGAACCTCCAGTAGAGGGAGACGGGAAAACGGTGAGGGACAGGCGGGCTACTGCTTGACGCTGCCGCTGGCCAGACCGCTCTGCCAGTAGCGCTGGAGCAGGAGGAAGGCGACGACGAGCGGGATGATGGAGATCAGGGAGCCGGTCACGACGAGCGCGAGCATGTCGCTGCTGGCGCCGGCCCCGCCGTTCTGCGCCTGGGCGGCCCACGAGGACAGGCCGACCGTGATCGGATACAGATCGGGGTTGTTGAGCATGATCAGCGGCAGGAAGTAGTTGTTCCAGGTCGCCACGAGCGTGAACAGCAGGACGGTCACCAGGCCGGGGCCCAGCAGTCTCAGAACGATCCGGAAGAAGATCCGCGCCTCGCCGGCGCCGTCGATGCGGGCCGCCTCCAGGATGCTGTCCGGGACGGCGTCCTGCGCGTAGACGCGCATGAGGTAGAGGCCGAACGGGTTGACGAGGGAGGGCAGGATGATCGCCCAGGGAGTGTTGACCAGGCCGGCCTTCGCGAAGAGCAGGTAGGTCGGGATGGCCAGGGCGGTGGCCGGGACCATGACGGCGCCCAGCACCAGGTTGAAGGCCAACCGGTCCCCGCGGAATCGGAACTTGGCGAACCCGTAGCCGCCGGCGGCCGCGAGGAGGGAGGCGCCGACAGCGCTCACGCCCGCGTACACGGCGGTGTTGAGCAGCCAGCGCAGGAAGACGCCGTCGTCCTGGGTGAAGGTCGCCTTGATGTTCGTCAGCAGTTGCGGAGCGTCCGAGAACCACAGGCCGAAGCTGTTGAACAGGTCCTGAGTGCTCTTGGTGGACGCGACGAGCAGCCAGAACAGCGGGAGGAGGAAGTAGGCCAGGGCGGCCAGCATGGCGATCGTCAGCGGGGTGCTGCGGCGAGCTCGGGGGCCGCGCCTCTTCGGGGAAGCCGGGGGAGCCGGCTCGGCCGCCTTCGTGACCGGGGCCGTGGGAGTAGTGGTCGTCATGGAGTCCTCCTGCGGCTCGCGGTGAGCAGGACGGCGTAGGAGGCGACGACGATGACGAGGCCGAGGAGGAAGGACACCGTGGCCGCGTAGTTGACCTGCTGGCCGGTGAAGGCGAGGGAGTAGGCGTAGAGGTTGGCGGTGTAGGAGCTGCTGATGACGTCCGGGGCGATCTTCATCAGCAGGTTCGGCTCGTTGAACAGCTGGAAGCTGCCGATCACCGAGAACAGCAGGGTGAGCAGGAGGGAAGGCCGGAGCGCCGGCAGTTTGACCGACCAGGCGATGCGCCAGGCGCCGGCGCCGTCCATCGCGGCCGCTTCGTACAGCTCCTGCGGGATCGTGCGCAGGGCGGCGTACAGGATGATCATGTTGTAGCCGACGAACTCCCAGCTCACGATGTTCGCCAGGCTGCCGAGCATCCAGCCTTCACTGAGGAAGTCCGGGGCCGGCAGGTCCAGCTTCCGGCTCAGCTGGGCGAACGGACCGAAGTCGGGGCCGTACAGATAGCCCCACATCAGCGCCGCGACCACGCTCGGCACGGCGTACGGGACGAAGATGCCGAGGCGGATCACCCGGGCGAGCCGCAGCAGGCCGCTGTCGAGCGCGAGGGCGAACAGCAACGCCAGCAGCAGCATCACGGGGACCTGGATCACGAAGAACAGCGCGACGCGGCTGACTCCGTGGAGGAACTGGGGGTCGCTCAGAGCCTGGGCGTAGTTGTCGAGGCCGACGAAGACCGTCCCCCCGACCAGGCGTTCCTGGAAGAGACTGAGATAGGCGGCGTAGCCGAGAGGAGCGAGGAAGAGCAGGAGGAACAGCACCATGAAGGGTGCGACGAACAACGGCCCTGCCGACCGGCGGTGGCCTGTGCCGCCTCGCCGGGGGCGTGCCGGCCCGTCCCGGCGCCGGCCCTTGCGGGAGGCCGCGGTTGTTGCGGTCATCATCGGTCCTTCTGACGATGGGACTGTGCTGGTGGGACGGTGGGTCCCACGCTCCCGCGCGGGACCTGGCATGACTGTCACGAGGTCTTGACGGTGAAGCCCTGGTTCTTGGCGTACGTGGTCAGTCGCGACTGCCAGGTGCCGAGCGCCCGGACGGTGTCGGTGCGGTCGGCGAGCGACTTGCCGACGGTCTCCGTCCAGTCGGTCGCCGCCTGGTCGAGGAAGGGCGGCCACTGGAAGGACGTGGAAACCGTGGTGCTGATGTCGGCGAAGACCTGGTTGACCTTCTGGCCGCCGTAGAAGGCAGGCGCGTCGCCGGTGAAACTCGCGTCCGCGAGCAGGGCCTTGGTGGCCGGGAAGAAGAACTGCTCGGTGGCGAACATCTTGGCGCTGTCCGGATCGCTGTTGAGGAACTGCGCGAACATCGCCGCCGCGATCGGGTTCTTGGTGGAACGGATGACGGCGGTGGTGGAACCGCCCCAGTTGCCGGAGCTGGGCTTGGCGGCGTCCCACTGCGGCAGCGGGGCGGCCCGCCACTTGCCGGCGGTGGCCTTGGCGGAGCCGGAGAGGAAGGCGGGGCCCCAGGCCGCGGTGAGCCAGGTGGCGTACTTGCCCTTGTTGAGCGCCGCGTACCAGGCGTCGGTGAAGTCGGGTTCGGTGCCGATGACACCCTCCCTCGCGAGCCCGCCCCAGTACTCGCCGAGCTTCTTGGAGGCCGCATCGTCGACGCTGATGGTGATGTCGCTCTGGCCGGAGGTGACGTAGGGCTTGGAGCCCGCCTGCCACTGCAGGCCGTGCCAGGCGGCGGGCTGGTTGGCAGCCAGGTTGGTCAGGTACACGTCTGGGTCGGCCTTGTGCAGCTTGCGCGCCGCCGCGGCGAACTCCTCCCAGGTGCCAGGCACTTCGATGCTGTGCTTGTCGAAGATGTCCTTGCGGTACAGCATCCCCATCGGGCCGGTGTCCTGCGGGATCGCCCAGACCTCGCCGTTCGGGCCGCTGACCTGGCCCCATGTCCAGTCGACGAACGTGTCCTTGAGCTCGGACGCGCCGTACGGCCGCAGGTCCAGCAGACTGTCGGTGATCGTGAAGGTGGGGATGGCCTGGTATTCGATCTGCACCATGTCCGGGGCGCCGCTGCCCGCCTTGAGCGCCGTACGCAGCTTCGTGTACTGCGGGACGCCCTGGCCAGCGTTAACGACCTTGAGCTTGATCGCCGGGTACTTCTTCTCGAAGAGCGCCACTTCCTTGTCGATGTTCGGGACCCAGGTCCAGAACGTCAGCTCGGTGGGCGTCTTCATCGCCTTGTCGATGTCGGCCTGGCTGACCGGCTTGGCGGAGCCGGAACCGGAGGAACCCCCCGAAGCGCCGCCGCAGGCCGTGAGCGCGGCTCCCAGTGAAAGGGCTCCCGTGGTGGTGAGGAAGAGCCGACGGCTGATCGAGGAAGAGCTGGCTGTGAAAGGGGATCTGCGCATGGTGAACTCCCGCCGATGGCGAAGATGGCGGCACGCCTCACCGGGGCGCGCCGGGACATGATGGAGGAAGGACGGACGCGATGACCGGGGCTCGAACGCCGACGCGGTCGGATGCGGGTCCTCGTGGATCGTGGGCGGCGGGCCTCCCGCCTGCTGAGAAGGTGGAGAGGCCGCTGCCGGAAATACGGGATGGCGATGACGCAGAGGCGGATCAGGAATCGACTCGGGTACCGCTCTGCGAAGGGAAATCGTGAGGGGCGCGACGCGCGCGGCTTGTCACGGGGTCGCGCGCCCGCTGTGGGGGATCGCTCTCCGGGGTGATCGGGCGCGTTCAGCGACGGTGCGGGGTCTTGGATCTAAAGGTGTGGACCGGGTGCGTCTCCTTGGGATCGGGAGGCAGTGCTACGTCGATGAGCCGGGGTCTTGCGGATTGCCGGAGGCGCGGTCGAGGCGCGGACGACGAGGTCGACCACCGGGCCGCTCGACGGTAAAGCGTCCGCGGTCGGGTTCTCGATGGCATGCACCAGACGCTTGAGCCCTTCCTGTGCCACCGAGTCGAACGGTTGCCGGACCGTGGTGAGGGGAGGAGTGACGTAGCCGGCGACGGGAATGTCGTCGAAGCCGACGACACTCACGTCCTCCGGTACCCGCCGTCCAGCCTCGGTCAGCGCGCGGATCAGCCCGATCGCCATGTCGTCGTTGGCGGCGAAGACCGCGGTGAGGTCACCGTCCCCGGCCAGCTCGCGGCCGGCCCGGTACCCGGATGCGGCCGACCAGTCGCCCTCGACAACTTGGGGTACATCCCTGCCATGGTCGGTGAGCGTTGCTCGCCATCCCTCCTGGCGGTCCCGGGCCGCGTACCACCGCTGCGGACCGGCGAGATGATGGACCGTCGCATGCCCGAGCTCTAGCAGATGTTCGGTGGCCGCCCGGGCCATCAGGTCGGCACCGTCCCCCGCGGTCAGCACCGTGGGCGCGGTGACGGGCGGCGGCGCACCCAGGACGAGGACCGGCACATCGACACGGAGGGTTTCGTCGCCGCTTTGCTCGTCGTCGATCGGTTCGGATATGACGATGCCGTCCACGCCCTGGTCGAGGAGCGAGCTCACGGCACCGGCGAGGCCAGCCGGGTCTCCTTCCATCGTGTTGACGACGCGGAGTGCATAACCCGTGTCACGGACGACGCGCTCGACACCCATGAGCAGCGACGCGGGTCCGTACAGGGCCGTGCCGAGCGTCACCACGCCGATCGAGCGGGTCCGCCCGGACGCCAGGGCCCGGGCGGCGTTGTTGCGCCGGTAACCGAGTTCCTCGGCGGCTTCGAGAACGCGTCGGCGTACGTCGGTGGAGACGTACGGCTCGTCGTTGAGGACTCGCGACACCGTCTTCTGCGAAACCCCCGCCAGTCGGGCGACGTCAACGCTGCGCGGCGCAGCAGAGCTCCCGCCCCTTGCCTTACCTCGCTCCATGGCGTCTCCAGATGACCGAACGACAGAGCCGAACCAGTCAGCGCCCACTTGCTGACTGCGGTGTCATGTCTACGCAGTCATACGATTGTCGTCAAGAGTCCGGAACGCATCCGTAACAGCGGGCCCGCATCCTGTCTCCTGAGTACGTGATCGCCGACGGCCGGTGGGCGGGGCGTGGACGCAGGTCGACATCGTCGGCCCCGGGGCCGATGCACGGCGCACCTCACCGTTTTTCCTGCCGGCTGGTCCTGCTCGGCACGGTGTTGGCCTCGCCGCCGGTGACGCTGGCGTTGTTGACCGGGACGTCGAAACGGTCGTATGCGGTCTTCGCCCGGACCGCGGCCTGCTCGATGGAGGCGCCGTCGGTCACGTCGAGGTGGACGAACGTTGCGTCGGCGCCGCCGTCGCGCAGTGCTTGCTCGGCTTTGTGTCCGAGCGTCTCGCCCCCTTGGTCGACCGGGACGATCAGCCCGCGCTCGCCCAGCAGGCGAGCAGTTTCGATAGTTATGTCTCTGTTGGCATCCGGCGACCAGGGCTATGTGCGCATGTCGTGTCCTTGCAAAGGTGAATCACGCAGGCCTCAGATATCCGGAACATGTGATGTGGGGGCTTCGACCATGCGGAGCGGGATCCAGTAGCAAGGGGCTACGGTCTCTCGACGCCGCTCGATACGTGCCACTCGGGTCTCGCCGCCATTTCGAACATGTTTCGAAATTTCGAACCCTCAGCTATGTCTGTAGCCCCGTCCAAGCCCTCGCTCAGGGAGGCTACGTGTCCGACGAAGCGCGCCCCGTGATACCTGGAACGGAACGGGTTGGAGTGGTTGGGGTGGCACCGGCAAGGCAGGCGCCGGGCCCTCGTCGGAGCGGTGTTCGGGGCGGCGGGGGCCACGGCCGCGCTTCCAGCGCCTGCTGGCGCGGCATCCCCGCGCGACCGTTCCCGCGCAGCCGGAGCGAACAGGAATGCCGGGGGCAATCCGGGAAGTGATCACCGCCTGGGCGCAGGCCCCGTCGTCGCATCCCCTTCTCGGTGACTGGCGTAGAGCCGGTTATCGGCGTGGTGCCAAGAGCGCTCGTGCTGCACATTCGCGCGTCGTTTCCGCCGCGGACCTCGGTATTCGCCCCCGGTGAGTCACGGGACGTCAGCGGCATCCTGCAGAAGACGGCGCTGGACCACCTGGGAGCGCGCGGCGAGGGCGTACTGAAGCTGGGCAAGGGTCGCTACGTCCTGGACAACCCCTTGTTCGTCCATGGCGGCAACGTCGTGCTGCGGGGGCGCGACCGGACGACACTGCACTTCACCCGGCTGCTGGAGCAGAGCATCGGGCGGGCCCACGACGCCGGCGGCCAGAGCGTCTGGTCCTGGACCGGAGACCAGTGTCCTTCATCGCTCGTGAGGGATCTGCTGAACATCCTGCGTTCCACCGCACCACTCGGCTAGGGAAAGGACCAGGCTCATGGTGTAACTCGCTACACCCTTCGGTCGGGAGTGCGCTCCCTCGCTCGGGCGCAAGCTTCGGGAGACGGTGGAACCCAGAAGGTCGAGAGCTCTTCAGAAGGAGCCCGGCAGTTCCCGTTCGGGCGAAGGAGAAGAACGTTGAGGTCGTTCGTGGCGTCGCTGGCGCTGTGGATCCTGTTCGCGGCCGGCGTCAGCGCCTGGTTCGGGGCCGGGGCCGTGTGCGGGGGCACCTGGCAGGACGTGGTCACTTACGGCGGGCTCGTCGTGATGCTCGGGGCCGGTGCCGGTCTCGTGCGTGGCCGGTGCCCACAGGAAAGTGACCGTGCGTCTCTTCGTTCGAACAGCGATTCACGGGCGGTGAGCCCTGCGGCGGCATACCCGCGGCACCTGCGTCTCGTACCACCCCTGCATTCACCGAAAGGGAGCCTCACCGTCAACACGAGGTCCCTTTACACCGGCACCACCCCGAACAGCGGCGAGCTCCTGGAGGTGGACCGCCCGGCCTCCGGTCCGCGCGACGCGTGGTGAGGATCCGCGCCTGCGGCATCTGCGGCACCGACGTGTCGTTCCTGCACATGGGCGGCATACCTGCCCCCGCTCACCTCGGGGCGGCATCTTCCCCCCCCGTGGCGCCGGGGCACGAGCCGGCCGGTGAGGTCGTCGAGGTGGGTGCCGAGGTCGAGGGGGTGAAGGCAGGCGACCGGGTTGTGGTCAACCCGTAGGGCACTGAACGATGGAGTCGTGGCCCCGGCGGGAGC